>DATEDO010000153.1:0-57039 GCA_035281625.1 Candidatus Methylomirabilota bacterium | reverse complement strand
GCTCCGGCCGAGCGAGATCGCCGCGGCGGCGCGCGAGGCCGCGCCGGAGACGACGCTGGCGGCGTGGCTCGTGGGGCGCCCGGCCGCGCGGCGGCGGCTCCAGTGGTTCCTGCGCGAGGGTCGGCACGTGAAGCCCCGTCTCGGCGCCGAAGCCCTGGTGGCCGCCGGCATCCCCCGGGGACGGGCGGTGGGGGCGGTGCTCCGCGCCCTCCGGGACCTCCGGCTGGACGGCGGCGCGGGGCGCCCGGCGGACGAGGAGCGGCTCGTGCAGCGTGAGAGTGCCCGTTATCGGAAAGGAGAGTCGCGGTGACGCCGAAATTCGTGTTCGTGACGGGAGGCGTGATCTCCTCCCTCGGCAAGGGGCTGGCGGCGGCGTCCATCGGATCGTTGCTGGAGGCGCGCGGCTTCCGGGTGACGCTGCAGAAGATGGACCCCTACATCAACGTGGACGCCGGCACCATGAGCCCGTATCAGCACGGCGAGGTCTTCGTCACCGACGACGGCGGCGAGACCGATCTCGACCTCGGGCACTACGAGCGCTTCACGTCCGCCCGCATGACGCGCGACAACAACATGACGACGGGCAAGATCTACGGCACGGTCATCGAGCGCGAGCGACGGGGCGATTACCTCGGTCGAACGGTTCAGGTGATCCCGCACATCACCGACCAGATCAAGGCGTCGATCCGGAAGGTCTCCGCGGGCGTGGACGTGGTGATCGTGGAGGTCGGCGGCACGGTGGGCGACATCGAGGGCCTGCCCTTCCTGGAGGCGGTGCGTCAGTTCAAGAAGGACGTGGGCAAGGAGAACGTCATCTACGTCCATCTCACCCTGGTGCCGTTCATCCAGGCGGCCTCCGAGCTCAAGACCAAGGCCACCCAGCACTCGGTCAAGGAGCTGCGGGCGATCGGTATCCAGCCCGACGTGCTGCTCTGCCGCACGGACAAGGAGCATCCCCTCACGCCGTCCATCAAATCCAAGATCGCGCTGTTCTGCGACGTGGAGGAAGAGGCGGTGGTGGCGGCGCGCGACGTCGACACGATTTACGAGGTCCCGCTGGCCTTCCACGAGCAGGGACTGGACGAGAGCGTGATGCGCCTCCTCGGCCTCCCCGAGCGGCCCTCGGATCTCTCCCGCTGGGAGGAGATCGTCCGCCGCATCAAGTCGCCCCGCCACCACGTGCGCATCGGGGTGGTGGGCAAGTACATCGAGGTGAAGGATTCCTATAAGAGCCTCTACGAGGCCCTCACCCATGGGGGCATCGCCCACGAAGCGGCGGTGGAGGTGGTGTGGCTGGACGCCGAGCGCATGGAGCGCGAGGGCGTGGCGGGCCACGTGGCCGGGCTAGACGGCATCCTCGTGCCGGGGGGCTTCGGCGACCGCGGCATCGAGGGGAAGATCCAGGCCATTCGCTACGCGCGCGAGGAGCGCGTCCCGTACTTCGGCATCTGCCTGGGCATGCAGTGCGCGGTGATCGAGTACGCGCGGCACGTCTGCGGGCTCGCGGGCGCCAACTCGACGGAGTTCGACCCCAAGCCCGCCCACAATGTCATCGATCTCCTGCCCGAGCAGCGCGGCATCACCGACAAGGGCGGCACCATGCGGCTGGGGCTCTATCCCATCACCATCAGCGAGGGCAGCGTGGCCTCGCGCATCTTCGGCGCGGGCGCCATCCAGGAGCGGCACCGGCACCGCTACGAGGTCAACAACGACTATCTCCCGCGCCTGGAGGCGGGCGGGCTGCGGATCTCGGGCATCTGGCCGGGCAAGCAGCTGGTCGAGATCATCGAGCTTCCCGATCACCCGTGGTTCGTGGCCGGGCAGTTCCACCCCGAGTTCCGCTCCCGGCCGTGGGACCCGCACCCGCTCTTCGCCGCGTTCATCCGGGCCGCGCTGGACCGGCAGGGCCGTTCATGATCACATATCCGCTCGCCTCGATCCGTGGATCGTCGCCTCGCCTCCAGCTTCAGCGTCTCCAGCGGGCTGCGGCTCGCCAGGCGACGGCCGGGGCGAGCGGCCGGGCATGACGCGCGCGGTGCGGGTGGGCGGCATCCCGATCGGCGGCGGCGCGCCGCTGGCTCTGATCGGCGGGCCCTGCGCCATCGAGAGCGAGAGCCACGCGGTGATGGTGGCCGAGCGCCTCAAGGCCATCACCGCGGCGGCGGGGGTGCCCTTCATCTACAAGTCGTCCTACGACAAGGCCAATCGCTCCTCGCTCTCCTCGTACCGCGGGCCGGGGCTCAAGGAAGGCCTGCGCATCCTCCGGGCGGTGAAGGACGCCACCGGGCTGCCCGTGCTCTCGGACGTGCACGACGTCGCGGAGGTGGAGCCCGCCGCCGAGGTGCTGGACGTGCTGCAGATCCCGGCCTTCCTCTGCCGGCAGACCGATCTCCTCCTCGCCTGCGGGCGGACGGGCAAGCCGGTGAACGTGAAGAAGGGCCAGTTCGTGGCGCCCCGGGACATGGGCAACGTGGCGGAGAAGATCGCCTCCACCGGCAACGCCGCCATTCTCTTCACCGAGCGTGGCACGAGCTTCGGCTACGGAAACCTCGTGGTGGATTTCCGCGGTCTCGCCATCATGCGGGAGACGGGCTACCCGGTGGTGTTCGACGCCACCCACTCGGTGCAGCTGCCGGGCGGGCTCGGCACGCGCTCGGGGGGCGAGCGCCAGTACGTGCCGCTGCTCGCGCGCGCCGCGGTGGCCGCCGGCATCGACGCCCTCTTCATGGAGATGCACGAGGATCCCGATCGCACCCTTCCGGACGGGCGGCCCCTCTCCGACGGGCCGAACATGCTACGGCTCGACGACCTCCCCGCGCTGCTCGACGAGCTCATGGCCATCGCGGCGGGCCTGGGCGGCGGGGCATCGGCGCGGGGAGGCCCCGCCTGATGGATCGCGCGCGGCTCCTCGCCCTCGCCGAGCGCGTCCTGCGGCTCGAGGCCGACAGCGTGCTGGGCCTCGTGCCGCGCCTGGACGATCGCTTCCTCGCCGCGGTGGAGCTCATCTATCGCTGCCATGGCCGCGTCATCGTCACCGGCATGGGCAAATCAAGTCACATCGCCCGGAAGGTTGCCGCGACCATGGCGAGCACCGGGACGCCCGCCTACTTCCTGCACCCGGCGGAGGGTGTCCACGGCGACGTGGGAATGGTCGCGCCGGGCGACGTCGTCGTCGTGTTCTCCAACTCGGGCGAGACCGACGAGCTCCTCGCCGTGCTGCCCGCCATCAAGCGTCTCGCGGTGCCGGTGGTGCTCCTCACCGGGAACGCCGGCTCCAGCCTCGCGCGGCAGGCCGACGTGGTCGTGGACGTGGGCGTGCGCGAGGAAGCCTGCCCCATGAACCTCGCGCCGACCTCCAGTACCACCGCGGCGCTGGCGATGGGCGACGCCCTCGCCATGGCGCTACTGGATCTGCGGGGGCTGCGGCCGGAGGACTACGCGGCCCTGCATCCCGCGGGCGCCCTGGGCTGGCGCGCGCTGGTGAAGGTGCGCGACCTCATGCACAGCGGCGAGGCGGTGCCGGTGGTGGGGGAGAGCGCCACCATGAAGCAGGCGCTCGAGGAGATGACGCAGAAGCGGCGGGGCATGACGACGGTGGTCGACGGAGAGGGCCGGCTCGTGGGCATCATCACGGACGGCGACCTCCGCCGGCTGCAGCTCGCGGGCGGGCCGCTCCTGGACCGGCGGGCGGGGGACTGCATGAGTCGCAACCCCAAGCGCATCACCGCCGACGCCCTCGCCGCCGCGGCGCTCGCCATGATGGAGGCGCATCAGATCACCAGCCTCATCATCACCGACGAGGCCGGCCGACCCGCCGCCTTCATCCATCTCCACGACATCCTGTCCTCCAAGATCGCGTGATTGGCGAGCCGCAGCCGCAGGCGAGGCGAGCGGAGCCATGATTGGCGAGCCGCAGCCGCAGGCGAGGCGAGCGGAGCCACGATGACGTCCCGAGCGGAGCGAGGGCCGGCCCTGACCGCCCGCGCCCGGAGGGTGAAGCTGCTGGTACTCGACGTCGACGGCGTGCTCACCGACGGCCGGCTCGTCTACGGTCCCACCGGGGAGGAGATCAAGCGCTTCCACGTGCGGGACGGCTACGCGCTGGTGGCGGCGCGGCGGGCCGGTCTCGCGGTGGCGGTGATCTCGGGCCGCGCCTCCGCCGCGGTGACCCGGCGCATGGCCGAGCTTGGCGTCGAGGAAGTGCATCAGGGTGTGGAGGACAAGCGGCGCTGTCTCGAGGAGCTCTGCGCGCGGCTCCGGCTCACGCCGCGCGAGGTCGCGGCCATGGGCGATGACATTCCCGACCTGCCCATGCTCGGCCGAGTGGGGCTGGCCCTGGCGCCGGCGGATGGCGCCCCCGAGGCGCGGCGTGTCGCTCACTGGACAACCCGCGCGCCTGGAGGGCGTGGGGCCGTCCGGGAAGCCGTGGAGCTGCTGCTGCGCGCGCGCAAGGCGTGGCCGCCGTCTATCTCCGCGTCACGCTGAGCCTGCCGGGCCGCCGCGGAAGATTATTGCCACCTCCCTGCGTGGTGTGTTAGCGTGGTATTGAATTTGCATACCCAGCGAATCTCGCGCATCATCTTCGTGAGCATCGCCCTCTTCGTCGTGGTCGTCGTGGGGGTGCTGATGGTGCGTGGACGCGGAGCCCGGGTGGACTCGGGCGAGCCCGTGGCGACGAAGGCCGACTATCGGATCAAGGAAATCAGCCTGCAGGAGGAGATGAAGGACGGCGTGCGCTGGGAGCTCCAGGCGGATCAGGCCGAGACGTACGAGCAAGCGGGCAAGACCGTTCTCCGGAAGGTGCGCATCAAGATCCAGGAGCCCGAGCGGAGCTGGTCGGTGACGGGCGACGAGGGGGAGATGATCCAGGCGACCAAGGACGTCGTCCTCAAGGGCAACGTGGTGCTCGTCTCGAGCGAGGGCATGCGGCTGGAAACGACACGCCTGCGCTGGGACGCCGGCAACCGCCGCGCGTGGACCGATGACCCCGTGACCGTCTACCAGAAGGGCACGATGGTCACGGGCAAGGGACTGGACGCGCGCGTGGGCGACCGGCACACGGAGATCAAGGGCCGCGTCCAGGCCACGTTCGGCGGCAAGAGCCCCGCGTCGCCTCCGGCGGCCGAGGGGAAGCCGCTCGCCGCGGCGGATTCGCGATGAGGCGCGCGCTCGCGCTCGCCGCGCTGGGCCTCTGGGTGCTCGCCCCCGCGCCGGCGGACGCCCAGAGTCGGGGCCGTCCCGCGGAACCCGCCAAGAGCGAGGCGGTGAAGCCCGCAGCGGCGCCCAAGGTGGCGGCGGCCCCAGCGACGCCGCCCGCGGCGAGGCCGCGCGGCGCCGATCCCAGCCAGCCGGTGAGGGTGGACGCCGATCAGCTGGAGTCCATCCAGAAGCAAGGGCTGGTGATCTTCTCCGGCAACGTGGTCGCGCGGCACAATAACTCCACCCAGTACGCCGATCGCATGGAGGTGTATCTCGACGCCGGCGGCGACAAGGTGCTGCGCACGGTGTCCACCGGGTCGGTGAAGATCATCACGCGCGACTGCCGCACCGGTACCGCCCGCCGGGCCGAGTACTACGACGCCGAGCAGCGGGTGGTGCTGGTGGGTGACGCCCGTGTGTGGCAGGACGAGAACGTGGTGACGGGCGAGCGCATCACCATCTATCTCGCCGAGGACCGGCAGGTGGTGGAGGCGGGCAAGGACGAGCGCGTGAAGGCGGTGTTCTACCCTCGCCGCGAGGGCGAGGCGACGGCGGTTCCGAAGCCCGCGCCGGGCACCGCCTGCAAGCAGCCATAGGACGGTCATGGAAGGTCTCATCGCCCAGGGTCTGGTCAAGCGCTTCCGCAATCGAGTCGTGGTCGATCGCGTCAGCGTGGATATACAGCGGGGTGAGATCGTGGGGTTGCTGGGCCCGAACGGGGCGGGGAAGACCACGTCGTTCTACATGATCGTGGGGCTTCTGCGCGCGGAGGGCGGGCGGATCTTCCTCGAGGGCCAGGACATCACGGACCTGCCCATGTACCAGCGCTGCCGGCTGGGGATGGGCTATCTGCCCCAGGAGTCCTCGGTGTTCCGCAAGCTCACCGTCGAGGAGAACCTCCTCGCCATCCTGGAGACCATGGACCTCACCGAGCCGGAGCGCCAGGCCCGGCTGCGGGTGCTCCTCGCCGAGCTCGATCTCACCCCGCTCGCCCGGCACAAGGCCTACACCCTCTCGGGCGGCGAGCGGCGGCGGCTGGAGATCACCCGCGCGCTCGTGACCAATCCTCGCTACCTGCTCCTCGACGAGCCCTTCACCGGCATCGACCCCATCGCCATCGGCGACATTCAGGAGATCATCGGCCGCCTCCGCGAGCGCGGCATCGGCGTGCTCATCACGGACCACAACGTGCGGGAGACCCTGGCCATCACCGACCGCGCGTACATCCTCTACCATGGCCAGATCCTCGCCGCCGGCACTGCCCACGAGCTGGCCGGCAATCCCCGGGCGCGCGAGATCTACCTGGGCGAGAAGTTCTCGCTCTGAGGCCGCGCGGGAGTCCCTGACCTATGCGATTGGTTCAGCGTCTCAGCCAACGGGTGGTGATGACGCCCCTGCTGCAGCAGGCGATCCAGCTGCTCCAGCTGTCCACCATCGAGCTCAAGGAAGTGGTCGAGCAGGAGCTCAAGGAAAATCCCCTCCTCGAGGAGGTGCAGACGGATCAGGTCGAGCCCACCCCGGAGGCGGAGCTGCAGGGGCCGGAGGTCGCGGAGATCGCGGCCCCGCCCGCCAGCGACACCCCCGCCAAGACCGAGAGCACGGTGGACGGGGAGCGCTCGGACGATCTGCCCTTCGACATCAACCAGGCGATGTTCGACGACGGGCCGGAGGAGCGGACTCCGGTGTCCACCGAGGAGCGGGACGATCTGCCCTTCGAGAACCTCGGCCGGACCGAGACCTCGCTCACCGACCACCTGTCGGAGCAGCTCCGGATGGCCACCGACGATCCGGTGCTCCTCGCCATCGGCGAGGCCATCATCGGCAACCTCGACGAGGACGGCTATCTCCGGGCCGAGCCGAGCGAGATCGCCGAGCAGCTGGGGCGTCCCGTGGACGAGGTGGACAAGGTCCTCATCCTCGTCCAGGGCTTCGACCCCTCCGGGGTCGCGGCGCGCAGCATCCAGGAGTGCCTGCTCCTGCAGCTCCGCGCCGACGCCGAGCCCGACCCGGTGTCGGTGGAGATCGTCGAGCACCACATGGAGGATCTCGAGCGGCGCCGGTACCCGGAGATCGCCCGCGCCCTCAAGCTCCCGCTCGATCGGGTCATGGAGTCCATCGAGGAGATTCAGGGCCTCGAGCCCAAGCCGGGCCGCCGCTTCCTCGTGGTGGACGCGCGCTACATCGCCCCCGACGTGACCCTCCAGAAGATCGGCGACGACTACGTGGTGGTGCTGAACGAGGAAGGCATCCCGCGCCTCCGGGTGAACTCCCTCTACCGCTCCCTCCTCCGCGGCTCCGCGGGCGAGGACAAGCAATTCGTGGAGCAGAAGCTCCGCTCCGCCCTCTGGCTCATCAAGAGCGTGGAGCAGCGCCAGCGGACGCTTCGCAAGGTGGCGACGAGCCTGGTGAAGTTCCAGCGCGAGTTCTTCGACAAGGGCCTGCCGTACCTCAAGCCCCTCGCCCTGCGCGACGTCGGCGAGGACATCGGCATGCACGAGTCCACCATCAGCCGTGTCACCACCAACAAGTACATCCAGACGCCGCAGGGACTCTACGAGCTCAAGTGGTTCTTCCACAGCGGCATCGCCTCCACCAACGGCGACGTGGTGTCGTCGGTGTCGGTGAAGAAGACCATTCAGGATCTGGTGACGGGCGAGGATCCGGGCAAGCCGTACTCGGACCAGGACATCGCCAAGATGCTCCACGGCAAGGGCCTCACCATCGCGCGCCGCACCGTGGCGAAGTACCGCGAGGAGCTGGGCATCCTGCCCTCGCACCAGCGCAGGATGGCGCCGAAGAAGCGCTGATCGTCTCCGCCCTTCCCATGGCGGCCGCCGACTCCCTGCGCTTCGTCATCATCACCGGCATGTCCGGGGCGGGGAAGAGCCACGCCATCAAGTGCTTCGAGGACCTCGGCTACTTCTGCGTGGACAACCTGCCCACCACCCTGATCCCGACGTTCGCCGAGCTGTGCGCGCACTCCAGCCGCGAGATCAAGAACATCGCCCTGGGCGTGGACGTCCGCGAGGGCGAGTACCTGGAGCATCTCCTGGAGATCCTCGGCAGCCTCCGGGCGACCGGCCACGCCCCCGAGGTGCTCTTCCTGGAGGCATCCGACGAGATCCTCGTGCGCCGCTACCACGAGACCCGCCGCCGGCATCCCCTCGCGGGCCAGGGCAATGTGCTGGACGGGATCCGCGCCGAGCGCAAGGCCCTCGCCCACCTCCGCGAGGCCGCCGACCAGATCCTCGACACCTCGGCCATCACCGTGCATCAGCTCAAGGACCGGCTGGTGGCCATGTACGGCACCGCGCGCCAGCGCGAGGCGCTCACCGTGTCGCTGGTGTCCTTCGGCTTCAAGCACGGCATCCCCTACGACGCCGACCTCGTCTTCGACCTCCGCTTCCTGCCCAACCCGCACTTCGTGGACGCGCTCCGCGCCCACGACGGCCGGGATCGCGAGGTGACGGACTTCGTCTTCTCGCACGCGGAGAGCCGCGACCTGCTGGCGCGCCTCCAGGACCTCGTGCGCTTCCTGCTCCCGCTCTATCAGCGCGAGGGCAAGGCGTACCTCACCATCGCCTTCGGCTGCACGGGCGGCAAGCACCGCTCGGTCGCGTTCGTCGAGACGCTCCGCGCCTTCCTCGAGGGGATGGGCCTCACGCCCCTCGTGCGTCACCGCGACCTGGGCCGGGAGTAGGAAAAACAAGGCTTTCCCCTTGAGACGGCAGGGGGCCTGTGCTACCGTGCCGTCAGCGCGGCCGCAACCCGGGACGCCGAATCTGTCACCATGGAGGAGCACGATGGCGCGTGAGGAGTACCTGTTCACATCCGAGTCGGTCACGGAAGGCCATCCCGACAAGATCGCCGACCAGATCTCCGACGCGGTGCTGGACGCGATCCTGGCTCAGGACCCCACCGGGCGCGTGGCCTGCGAGACGCTGCTGACCACCGGGCTCGTCGTGGTGGCGGGCGAGATCACCACGTCCTGCTACGTGGACATTCCCAAGGTCGCGCGCGAGACCATTCGCGAGGTGGGCTACACCCGCGCCAAGTTCGGGTTCGACTTCGAGACCTGCGGCGTCATCGCCGCCATCGACGAGCAGTCCGGCGACATCGCGATGGGCGTGGACAACCTGGGCGCGGGCGATCAGGGCCTCATGTTCGGCTACGCGTGCACCGAGACGCCCGAGCTGATGCCACTGCCCATCATGCTCTCGCACCGTCTCGTGCAAGCCCTCTCCCAGACCCGGCGGCGCGGGGAGCTCGACTATCTCCGCCCGGACGGCAAGAGCCAGGTCTCGGTGCGGTACGTGGACGGCAAGCCGGTGGGGGTGGAGACGGTGGTCATCTCCACGCAGCACGGCCCCGACGTGAGCCTCGAGCGCATCCGCGAGGACATCATCGCCAAGGTCATCACGCCCACGCTGCCCGCCGAGCTCATCGACCCCAAGAAGGTCGTCTACCACATCAATCCGACCGGCCGCTTCGTCACCGGCGGGCCCATGGGAGACACCGGGCTCACCGGCCGGAAGATCATCGTGGACACCTACGGCGGCTCCTGCCCCCACGGGGGCGGCGCGTTCTCGGGCAAGGATCCGACGAAGGTCGACCGGTCCGCCTGCTACATGGCCCGCCACGTCGCGAAGAACATCGTGGCCGCCGGGCTGGCCGAGCGCGCGCAGGTGCAGGTGGCGTACGCGATCGGCGTGGCCGATCCGGTCTCCATCATGGTGGAGACCTTCGGCACCGGCAAAGTGTCGCGCGCCAAGCTCGAGCAGATGGTGCGCCGGCACTTCGATTTCACCCCCGCGGGCATCATCAAGTACCTGAACCTCCGGCGCCCCATCTACAAGAAGACCGCGGCCTTCGGGCATTTCGGCCGCAGCGAGCCGGAGTTCACGTGGGAGCGCACGGACCGCGTCAAAGACTTGCGGGACGACGCTGGGCTCTGAGCGGCCGCGCCGAAGGGAGTCTCTGAGGAGCTAGGTGGCCAACGGCCAACGTCCGCGCCCTGCGGTCTGGCTGCTCCTCGCGTTCCTCGCCCTGGGGATCGTGGGCCAGGCCATCCCCCTCTACACCGACTGGCTGTGGTTCCAGGAGGTGGGCTACACCCAGGTCTTCACCACCGTGCTCACCCTGCGGGGATGGCTGGTGCTGGGCCTGGGCCTGGCGGTGTGGATCTTCCTCTTCGCCAATCTCTGGCTCGCGGCGCGTACCGCCCCGCCCGACGTCCTGTGGGAGCTGGAAGATCAGCTCGGACTCCCGGGACGCGCCAGCATCGAGCCCCTCGTGCGCCGGCTGCTCGTCCCGGTGACCGCGGTCATCGCCTTCGTGTCGGGCGCGCGGGGGAGCGCGTCCTGGGACACCCTCGCCGAATACCTCCACGCCACCGCGTTCGGGCGCGTGGATCCCATCTTCGGGCGCGACCTCGGCTTCTACTTCTTCCACCTGCCGTTCTGGCGGCTCCTCTACGGATGGGGCATCGCCCTGGTGGCGGGGACGCTGGTCCTCACCGCCGCGGTGTACGTCCTTCAGCGGAGCCTCGTCCTCACCGCGCGAGGCCCCCGGCTCGCCGCGGCCGCGCGGACGCATCTGCTCGCGCTGGGCGCGCTGCTTCTCGTCCTCCGCGCGGCCGGCTTCTGGCTGGATCGCTTCGATCTCCTCTACTCGCCGCGCGGCGTGGTGTTCGGCGCGACCTACAGCGACGTGACGGCCGCCCTGCCGGTCCTCAACGTGCTGGCGGTGCTCGCGCTCCTCTGCGCGGGCGCCTGCCTGGTGCAGATGAGCCGGCCGGGCTGGCTCTTCCCGGTGGCGGGGCTGGTGGTGCTGGTGGTGGTGTGGGTGGGCGGGCTCGGGCTCTATCCCTCGATGCTGCAGCGCCTGCGGGTGAAGCCCAACGAGCTCGCGTTCGAAAAGCCGTACATCGAGCACAACATACGCATGACGCGGCACGCCTTCGGATTGGATCGCGTGCAGGAGAAGGACTTCCCGGTCGAGGAGAACCTCAATGCCGCCGCCCTCGACCGGAACGCGCTCACCATCAAGAACATCCGCCTGTGGGACCACCGGCCGCTCCTGACCACGTACGGCCAGCTCCAGGAGATCCGGACCTACTACAAGTTCCTGGACGTCGATAACGATCGCTACACCCTCGACGGCGAGTACCGGCAGGTCATGCTCTCGCCCCGCGAGCTGTCGTACCGCCACCTGCCGGGAGTCCAGGAAGGGGTGTGGATCAACCAGCACCTGACCTACACCCACGGCTACGGGCTCGTGGTGGGACCGGTGAACCGCATCAGCCCCGAGGGGCTACCGGAGTTCTTCGCCAAGGACATCCCGCCGGTGGTGTCCAGCTTTCCCAAGATCACCCGGCCGGAGATCTACTACGGGGAATCCGGCAACGACTACGTGTTCGTCCGCACTCAGGCCCAGGAGCTCGACTACTCGTCGGGAGACAAGAACGAGTACACGCGGTACGCGGGGCGGGGCGGCATCCCCGTCGACTCGTTCCTGCGGCGCATCGCGTTCGCCGCGCGCTTCGGCGAGATCAACAATCTGATCTCGGGCGCCCTCACGTCCGAAAGCCGGATCATGATCTACCGGAACATCCGGGACCGCATCCGGCAAGGCGCGCCGTTCGTGCGCTTCGACCGAGACCCGTATGCCGTGGTCACCGATGACGGTCGCCTCGTCTGGATGGTGGACGGCTACACGAGCAGCGAGCGGTATCCCTATTCGCAGCCCGTGCGCGGGGTGGGCAATTACATCCGCAACGCGGTGAAGGCGACGGTGGACGCCTACCACGGCACCGTGACCTACTACATCGCCGACCCGGACGATCCCATCGCCCGCACCTACGCCAAGGTCTTCCCGGGGCTGCTGCGGCCTCTCGTGGAGATGCCCAAGGACCTCCAGGCCCACGTGCGCTATCCGGAAGATCTCTTCACGCTGCAGATGCAGATGTACGCCACGTACCACATGGAGGATCCGCAGGTCTTCTACAACAAGGAGGACCTGTGGACGATCCCGCGCCGGCCGGCCGACGGCCGCGGGAGCGCGCCCGTCGAGATGGAGCCGTACTACACGGTGATGCGGCTGCCCGACGAGCCCCGCGAGGAATTCGTCCTCCTGGGTGGCTTCAACCCGAGCCGCCGCGACAACATGATCGCGATCATGGTCGGCCGCGCGGACGCGCCGAACTACGGCCGCATCATCGTGTACGCGTTCCCCAAGCAGAAGCTGGTCTATGGCCCGCGCCAGATCGATGCGCGCATCGACCAGGACCCGCTCATCTCCCAGCAGCTCTCGCTGTGGAACCAGCAAGGCTCGCGGGTGCTGCGCGGCTCCATGCTCGCCATTCCCATCGAGAAATCCCTCATCTACGTCCAGCCTCTCTATCTCTCGGCCACGGAGCAGGGGGCGCTGCCCGAGCTCCGCCGGGTCATCGTCGCCTACGGGAACCAGATCGCCATGGAGCCCACGCTCGAGCAGGCCCTCGGCCGAATCTTCGGCGCCCGCGTGAGGGGCGACGAGGCCGCGCGCCCGGTCGCCGCGACTCCCGGGGTCGCGCCCCCGGTGGCGGACACCGCCGCCCGCGTGCTCGTGCAGCGCGCCTGGGAGACCTGGCAGAAGAGTCAGGACGCCCTCAAGCGTGGAGACTGGACGGCGTACGGCCAGGAGCAGAAGAGGCTCGAGGACGTCCTGCGTCAGCTCCGCGAGGCTCGGTAGGCGGAGACGAGGCCGACGTCCGCGGCCGCCCGCGCGTCTGACTAGGTGCGGGCCCGCAGGAACAACGCCGTCCCCAGACCCGCGAAGACGACGTTGGCGGTCCAGGCGGCGAGGAAGGGCGGCAGCAGGTCCGCCTTGGCGAAGGCGATCGCCATGTAGTGCACCACCCAGTAGCCCACCGAGATCACGATGGCGATGCCGATCCCGAGCGCGCGCCCCCCGCTGCGCGGCGAGATGAGGGCGAAGGGAATGGCGACCAGCGCCATGATCAGGTGCACGAGGGGGAACGAGAGCTTGGAGTAGAGCTCCACGATGTACTTGCCCGCCCGGTGGCCCGTCTCCTGAAGCTTCTGCACGTAGGCCCGCAGCTCGCGGAAGCTCATGTATTCCGGAGGTGTCTGCACGTTGGTGAAGTCGTCGACGTGCTCGGACATGCGGGCCAGGGTGCGGTCGAAGGCGCGCGAGTCCATCCGGTTTCCCTTCACGACCTCCCGCGCGAAGCCCTGCGTCAGCTCCCAGCCCTCCGGAGTCCAGCGGGCCTTCTTCGCGTCGAGCCGGCTCAGGAGCTGGAAGTTCGCGTCCACCTCGAGCAGGAGCAGGCCGTCGATGGAGCGCTCCACGGGGTCGAGCAGCTCCATGTGCCAGAAGCGCGTGTCGGTGGAGCGGTACCAGAGCTGATTCCGCTTCTGCAGGTGCCGCGGGAGGTTGCCGCGGATCTTCACCCGGTCGATCTCCTCCGCCCGCGCGTTGATCGCGGGCAGCACCGTCTCCTGGAAGAGGCCCGCGGCCAGGCTCAGGAAGAGGGCCAGGAGAAGGATGGGCACGCTCACCCGGTAGAGGCTGATCCCGGCCGCCTTCAGCGCGTCCAGCTCGTGGGCGCGGGTGAGCGCGAGGAAGAGGAACACCGTGGCGACGAGCACCACCATGGGGAGGCCGTCGTAGAGGGCGCCGGGGAGGCGGAAGATGAAATGCTGGACGATGTAGACGAACGGGGGCTTGATGCGGAGGAAGCGATCCAGCGTCTGGAGGAGATCCACCACGAGGAACAGGACCGCGCCCACCCCGAGGCCGATGCCCAGATACTTCATGTACTCGCGCAGGAGATAGCGATCGATGATGAAGGTAGAGGCGCGCCGGCGGCGGGCCGCCTGGCCGGGAGCGGCGGGCCGCCGGAAGAGCGACACGGCCGAGAATCGGGCGCGCGCGGCGTCACGGAGCCGCCAGAGCCCATGCGTCCAGCCGGTCGGGAGGCCCGCGGTGGTGGCCCACAGGAGCGCGATGCCCACCCCGAGGAACAGCACGTTGGGCATCCAGATGCCGAGCCACGCGGGGATGCGCTCCTTGAGCGCCATGCCCTCGAGCGTGGTGTAGACCATGTAGTACGACATCACGATGGCGAGGCTCGCGGCGAGCGCGATGCCGCGATTGCCGCCGCCCCGCTGATTGCCCCGGATGCCCAGCGGAAAGCCCACGAGGACGAACACCAGCGCGGCCAGGGGCAGGGCGAAGCGCTTGTGAAACTCGACGTAGTAGGGCGCGACGAGCTGGCCCTTCCCGGCGAGCTGCCGCGCCTCCCCATGCAGCGCCCCCAGCGGGAGGTCGCGCTCGGGCTTGTCGCGCTGGAGCGGCCCGCTCAGCGGGGACTCCAGCGGCAGGTTCATGTCGTAGAGGCTGAAGTCGGTGAAGCGGGCGCGGCGCCCGTCGGCGACGTCCGTCTCCACGACTTGCCCGTCGAGGAAGCGGAGCGTGACGCGGTTCTGCTCCTCGTCGGTCAGGAGCCGCCCCTCGCGTGCCACGATGATGCGGGAGATGTCGGGGTTGCGCTCGTCCGAGACGAGCAGCCCCTTGAGCGCGACCTGGGACGGGCTCACCTCCTGCACGTAGATGGTGAACTGGCCGAAGGAGGCGCTGAAGACCCGCTCCTTGAGGCCGGTGGCGGCGCGCGACTGGAGGATCTTGAAGATCTGCTGCTGGAAGGACCGGTTGCCGAGGGGCGCCAGCCACAGGGTGAGGGTCGCCGCGATGACGGTGACGACGAGACCCGCGGCCAGGAACGGCCGCAGGAGGCGTAGCGGGCTCACCCCGGCCGCCTTCAGCGCCGTCACCTCCATGTCGGAGGCGAGCCGGGCGCCCACGATGAGCACGGCGACGAGCAGCGCCATCGGCAGAGTCAGGGCGAGGAAGGTGGGGAGCGTGAAGCCCAGGAGCGCCAGCACCAGGGAGAAGGGCACGCCCTTGGTGATGACGAGCTCCGTGAGGTGATAGATCCGATCGATGACCAGGAAGAAGGTGAAGACACCCACCCCCATGGCGAAGGGGCTGAGGAGCTCCCGGAGAACGTACCGGTCGATGATGCGACCCATCAGGCGACATTGTACGATGGGGCGGTGAAGCGAGCGGCACGTCTGCTCACGCGGCTCCTCGCCGCGGTGGCCCTCTGTGCGGCGCCGGCGGGCGCAGGCACGGACGGGCTCGAAGCGTTCCGCGACCTCGCCGCGCGCGTGGGGCCCGCGCCCACCGAGTCCGCCGTCTCCGCCCTCTACGCCCTGGTGGACGAGGAGATCGTCGAGAGCCTGCGCGGCGGCGGCCTCTTCGCCTCGCCCGACTTCATCCAGGAGCGCCTCGAGGGATTCAACGCCGCCTGGGGCGGCGCGCGCTTCCGCGTGGCGAAGCCCGCGGCCGAGCATCGCGGGGCGGTGACGGTGGCCCTCTACGGTCTGAGCGGCTGGGTCGAGGGGCCCGGCTCGGTGCGAATCTTCACCGGCACCGGCGCGGCGGCCACGCTCGTGCGCACCATCACGCATCCGGGCACGCCGGAGGTCTTTCCGTGGCCCGCCGCGCGGGGCGGCGTTCCCCAGCTCGGGCTCGCCTGGGTCGGGAGCGCCGGCCCCGGCGGTCACTACCCGCTCCGTCTGGAGGTCTGGCGCCTGGGCGGGGCCGGGCCGACGCGCGTGTGGAGCACCGCCGACGCCTATCCGGAGGGGTTGAGCGTCGTGGACTGGCGCCTGGGTCCGGGGGAGATGGTCCTGCGCTACGAGCTGCGCTATCCGGGCTGGAAGCCGGGCTGCGACGGGCAGGCCGAGCAGGAGGACACGATCCGCCACGTGCCGGGCTCGGACACCGTGGCGAGCGTGCGCCGGCATGTCTTCAACGCCTGGCACCGCGATCTCTCGCGCGAGGTCACGCGCTTCTTCGCCGCGATGGAGTCGGGCGACCGCCGCGCGCTGACCGAGCTCGTGCCCGACGCGGCTCTGCGCGCGCGCCTGCCCGGCGGGCTCGTGCCGGAGCCCCTCTGCGACGTGGCGAGCCCGGACAGCCCCAGCACCGTCGTGGTCGCGGCCACCGACGAGCGAACGGCCGACCGGACGAACGCGCGGAGTCCGTGGTCCCTCTGGTGGAGCCGGCAGCCGCGCGGGTGGCGCCTGGCCGGGGCGGCCCCCGTGCTACAATGACGCGAAAATCATGACGGAAATCTCCGACCGCTACGATCCCACGCGCGTGGAGCCGCAGTGGTACGCGGAGTGGGAGCGGCGCGGGTACTTCCGCTCCGATCCGAGCGCTCCCGGCAAGCCCTACTGCATCGTCTGCCCCCCGCCGAACGTCACCGGCTTTCTCCACATGGGGCATGCGTTCAACTTCACCATCCAGGACATCCTCATCCGCTACAAGCGGATGGACGGCCACAACACGCTCTGGCAGTTCGGCACCGACCACGCCGGCATCGCCACCCAGTACGTGGTGGAGCGGCAGCTCGCCGAAGAAGGGAAGACCAGGGAGGATCTGGGGCGCGAGGCCTTCCTGGCCCGCGTCTGGAAGTGGAAGGAGGAGTCGGGCGGCACCATCGTGAAGCAGCTGAAGCGGCTCGGCGCCTCCTGCGACTGGGAGCGCGAGCGCTTCACCATGGACGCCGGGCTCTCGGCGGCGGTGCGTGAGGTGTTCGTGCGCCTCTGGGAAGAGCAGCTCATCTATCGCGGCGACTACATCGTCAACTGGTGCCCGCGCTGCCAGACCGTGCTCTCCGACCTCGAGGTGGAGCGCGAGGAGCGCGACGGCGAGTTCGTCTACATCAAGTACGGGCCGCTCACCCTCGGCACCGTGCGGCCCGAGACCAAGCTCGGCGACACCGCGGTGGCGGTGCACCCCAAGGACCGCCGCTACCGGACGTACGTGGGGAAGACGCTCGAGATTCCTTCGGTGGAGGGCAGCATCGCGATCCGCGTCGTTGCCGACGAGGCGGTGGATCCCAAGTTCGGGACCGGGGTGATCAAGGTCACCCCCGGCCACGACCCGACCGACTTCGAGATCGGCAAGCGCCACGACCTGCCCATCCGCACCGTGATCGGCTTCGACGGCAAGATGACGGCGGCGGCGGGGAAGTACGCGGGAATGGACCGCTTCGAGTGCCGCAAGCGCATCGTCGAGGACATGCAGGCGCTCGGGCTCATCGATCGCATCGAGCCCTATCGCCACGCGGTGGGTGTCTGCTACCGCTGCAAGACGGTGGTGGAGCCGCTGGTGTCGAAGCAATGGTACGTCCGCACCAAGCCGCTGGCCGAGCCCGCCATCAAGGCGGTGCGGTCGGGAAAGATCAAGATCATCCCGCGCGGCTGGGCCAAGACCTACTACCACTGGATGGAGAACATCCGCGACTGGACCATCTCCCGCCAGCTCTGGTGGGGCCATCGCATCCCCGCCTGGCACTGCGACCGGGACGGCGAGGTGTACGTCTCGCGCACCGACCTGACCGCGTGTCCCAGCTGCGGCGGCGGCCTTCGCCAGGACCCGGACGTGCTCGACACGTGGTTCTCGTCGGGCCTCTGGCCGTTCTCGACGCTGGGATGGCCGGACTCGACCCCCGAGCTCAAGACGTTCTACCCGACCTCCTGCCTCGTCACCGGCTTCGACATCATCTTCTTCTGGGTGGCGCGGATGGCCATGTTCGGCCTCAAGCTCATGGGGGACGCGCCGTTTCACCACGTCTACATCCACGCTCTCGTCCGCGACGCGGAAGGCCGGAAGATGTCCAAGTCGAAGGGCAACGTGGTCGATCCCTTGCACATCATGGATCAGTACGGGACGGACGCGTTCCGCTTCACCCTCGCCGCCATGGCCGCGCAGGGGCGCGACGTGCGTCTCTCCGAGGAGCGCATCGAAGGCAACCGGAACTTCGCCAACAAGCTGTGGAACGCTGCCCGGCTGGTCCTCTCGAACCTGGAGGGTTACGATCCGCGCCTCGCCCGCAAGGGCGCCCCCACCGTGGCCGATCGGTGGATCCGCAGCCGGGCCGCCGCGGCGGTGCGCGAGGTGCGGCGCGCGCTCGACACGTACCGGCTCAACGACGCCGCGTCCGCCGTCTACCAGTTCCTGTGGCACGAGCTCTGCGACTGGTATCTCGAGATCGCCAAGCGCTCGCTGTATCAGAAGGACGATCCGGTGGCTCGCGCGGTGACGCAGCAGACGCTGGTGGAGACCCTCGACACCACCCTCCGGCTGCTCCATCCCTTCATGCCCTTCATCTCCGAGGACATCTGGCAACGGCTGCCCCGGCCGGCGGACGGGCCCGCCTCCATCATGATCGCGTCGTTTCCCAGGCCCTCGCGCAAGGCACACGACGCGGAGGCGGAGGCGCGGATGGATGCGATCATCGCCATCGTGAGCGCGATCCGCGCCATCCGCAGCGAGAGCCGGATCTCGCCGGCGGTCGAGCTGGCCGCCATCGTGCGGCCGCGGGCGGGGATGGACGCGGCCAGCCTCGTGGAGGCGGCGCCGCTCATGGGGGCGCTCGCGCGCGCGGCCATCACGGTGGATCCCGCCGCGGTGCGCCCGCCGCAGTCCGCTCTCGCGGTGGCCCAGGGCGCGGAGGTGTACGTGCGCCTGGAGGGCGTGGTGGACCTGGCCGCGGAGCGGCAGCGCCTGGCCAAGGAGATCGAGCGGGCCGCGAAGGAGATCGTCTTCCTCGGGGGCAAGCTGGGGCGGCCCGACTTCGTGGAGCGGGCCCCCGCGGAGATCGTGGCCCGCGAGCGCGAGCGCCTCGCCGAGCAGCAGGCCATTCGCGAGAAGCTCACCGCCAGTCTCGCCGCGCTCTCGTGAGTCCCGCGGACGCCGGCGGCGCGCAGGCCCGCGTCGTCGGCCACGTCGTTCACGCCCTCGACGAGGTCGGCTCCACCCAGACCGAGGCGGCGCGCTTCGCCGCCGAGGGCGCTCCCGAAGGGCTCGTGGTCAGCGCGCGCCATCAGCGGGCGGGACGCGGTCGGCTCGGCCGCGCCTGGTGGGATCGCCCGGGCGAGAGCCTGCTCCTCTCCGTGCTCCTGCGTCCCCGCATCGCCCCGTCGCGGGCGCCCCAGCTCACGCTGGTGGGGGCCCTCGGGGTGGTCGACGCGGTGGCGGCGGCCACCGGGCTCGCCGCGAGCATCCGCTGGCCCAACGACGTGCAGGTGGCGGGCCGGAAGATCTGCGGCATCCTCGCCGAGGCCACCACCGACGCCGCGGGGAGCCTCGAGCGGGTGATCCTCGGCATCGGGCTCAACGTGAACCAGGACGCGTTCCCTCCCGAGGTGGCGGGCCGCGCCGCCTCGCTCCGCATGCTCACCGGGCGGCTGCACGATCGCGCGGCGCTGCTCGACGCCGTGCTGGAGGCGCTCGACATCCGCTACCGGGCGTTTCTCGACGCCGGCGCCGAGGCGCTCGCGGCGGCCTGTCGCGAGCGCTGCGTGACCCTGGGGGAGCGCATCCGCGCCGCGGACGGGCGCGAGGGCGTGGCGGTGGATCTGGACGCCTCAGGGGCGCTGCTGCTCCGGGCCGACGACGGCGCGGTGCACCGCGTGGTGGCGGGGGAGGTGGCCGGTGCTCCTGCTGCTTGAGGTCGGCAACACCAACACCAGCGTGGGCGTGCACGACGGCGCCCGCCTCATCGCCTCCTGGCGGCTGACCAGCCGGCGCGAGCAGACCTCCGACGAGTACGGGCTCTTCGTCCAGACCCTGCTCCGCTCCCGCGCCGTGGATCCCGCCGCCATCACCGACGTGGCGATCTCCAACGTGGTGCCGCCCGTGCAGCAGACCCTGGAGTGGATGGCCGAGGCCTACTTCAAGGCGGCGCCGGTCACCGTGCAGCCCGGGGTCAACGTGCCCCTGGCGTTCGCGGTGGACCACCCGCGCGAGGTCGGAGCGGATCGCGTGTGCAACGCGGTGGCCGCGTCGCGTCTGTACGGGCCGCCGTGCATCGTCGTCGACTTCGGCACCGCCACCAACTTCGACTGCGTGAACGCGCGCGGCGAATTCGTGGGGGGCGCCATCGCGCCGGGCCTCGTCACCGCCGCCGACGCGCTCATCTCGAGAGCCGCGCGCCTCTATCGAGTCGAGCTGACCGCGCCGGCCACCGCGGTGGGCCGCAACACCGTCACCAACATCCAGTCCGGCGTGGTCCTGGGGTACGCCGGGCTCGTGGACGGGCTCATCGAGCGCATGCGGCGCGAGATCGAGGGAGACGTGAAGGTGATCGGTACCGGCGGGCTCGCCGGCCAGATGCGGGAGATCGCGCGCAGCATCCAGATCGTCAATCCGGACCTCCGCCTGGAGGGCCTGCGCATGATCTGGGAGCATGCGCGCGAGGGTGGACGGCGCCTACCCGATTGACAGGTCGGAGGGGCGCCCGTATACTCAGTCCCTACTAAATACAGTATGTATCGCGCGCCTGCTCTCTAAATATGGGCCAGGACCAGATCTGGGGCGGCCGCCCGGCGCGGCCTCTCCAAGGGGGACGACGGCATGGGCATGTGGGTCGGACGGGGGCGGAAGGCGCGGGCGGCGTATGGGTTCGATGACATCGCGCTGGTCCCCGGATCGCTCACGATCAATCCCAGCGAGGTCGACATCTCCTGGGATCTCTGCGGCCACCGGTTCCAGATCCCCATCATCGCCGCCGCCATGGACGGCGTGGTCAGCCCGCGCCTGGCCATCGAGATGGGCAAGCACGGCGGGCTCGCCGTCCTGAACCTCGAGGGCATCTTTTCCCGCTACGAGAATCCCGACGAGGTGCTCGACCGTATCACCTCCGCCAGCCTGGAGGAAGCGACCAAGATCATCCAGGGGATCTACAGCGAGCCCATCAAGGAAGAGCTGATCCACAAGCGGATCTCGGAGATCAAGAAGGGCGGGGGACCGGTGGTCGTGTCCTCCATCCCGCAGCGCGCCGAGCGCTTCGCCAAGATCGCCGAGGAGGCGGGCGCGGACTTCTTCGTCGTCCAGTCCACCGTCACCACCGCGCGGCACATCGCGACCGAGTACACTCCGGTGGATCTCAAGCGCCTCAAGAAGAACCTCGCCATCCCCCTCATCATCGGCAACGTCGTCACGTACGAGGCCTGCCTCGAGCTGATGGAGTGCGGCGCCGACGCCCTCCTGATCGGGGTGGGGCCGGGCGCCGCGTGCACGAGCCGCGAAGTCCTGGGCCTGGGCGTGCCGCAGGTGACGGCCACGGCGGACTCCGCGGCGGCGCGCGACTTCTACTACAAGCGCACCGGGCGCTACGTACCGATCATCACGGATGGCGGCATGACCACCGGCGGCGACATCTGCAAGGCGCTGGCCTCGGGCGCGGACGCCGTGATGATCGGCTCCGCGTTCGCGCGCGCCACCGAGGCTCCGGGACGCGGCTATCACTGGGGCATGGCCACGCCGCACTCGAACCTGCCGCGGGGCACGCGCATCCGCGTGGGCGTGGCGGGGCCGCTCGAGCAGATCCTCTTCGGGCCGGCGTTCACCGAGGACGGGACGCTCAACCTCGTGGGCGCCATCCGCACCTGCATGGGCTCGGTGGGCGCCATGAACATCCGCGAGCTGCAGCAGACCGAGCTGATCATCGCCCCGTCGATCAAGACGGAGGGGAAGGTCTTCCAGCGGGCCCAGAAGCTGGGCACCCCGCGCTAGGCGGAGGCCGGCCTGGACAAGATCGCGATCCTCGACTTCGGCGCGCAGTACACCCAGCTGATCGCGCGCCGGATCCGGGAGATGTCGGTCTATTCGGAGATCCTGCCCTGCACGCATCCCGTCGATGAGGTGCTCGCCTCGGGCTACCGCGGCATCGTGCTCTCCGGCGGCCCCTCCAGCGTGTACGACGAGGGCGCGCCGTTGCCCGACCGCCGCATCCTCGAATCGGGGATCCCCGTGCTCGGCATCTGCTACGGCATGCAGGCCATGGGCTATCTCCTCGGCGGCAAGGTCGTGCCGGCGGAGCGGCGGGAGTACGGCCCCGCCGAGCTGAAGGTGGAGGGGCGGGGAGGCCTCCTCGACGACATCGTGCCGGAGCGTGACAACCGGATCACGGTGTGGATGAGCCACGGCGACACCGTGCTCGAGCCCCCGCGGGGCTTCGTGAGCCTGGCCTCCACCGCGAACTGCCCGGTGGCGGCGATGGCGGACCGGGAGCGTGGCCTCTACGCGGTGCAGTTCCACCCCGAGGTGGCCCACACCGCACAGGGCAAGACCGTGCTTGCCAACTTCCTCCGCGCCTGCGGGGTGAAGCGCGACTGGTCCATGACCTCGTTCGTGGACGCGGCGGTGGCGCGGATTCGGGAGACGGTGGGCGGCGACCGAGTGCTCTGCGCGCTGTCCGGCGGCGTGGATTCCTCCGTGGTCGCCGCGCTCGTCCACAAGGCCATCGGCGATCAGCTCACCTGCCTGTTCGTGGACAACGGCCTCCTCCGCGCCGGGGAGGCCGAGCACGTGGTGAAGACCTTCCGCGATACCTTCAAGATCAACCTGATTCACATCGATGCAAGTAAGCGATTTCTCGATGCACTCGCCGACATCACCGATCCCGAAGTGAAGCGCAAGCGCATCGGCGCGGAGTTCATCGCGGTGTTCGAGGAGGAAGCGGGCAAGCTCGGGCACATCCCGTGGCTCGCCCAGGGCACCGTGTATCCCGACGTGATCGAATCGATCTCGTTCAAGGGCCCGTCGGCCACCATCAAGACCCATCACAACGTGGGCGGGCTCCCCGAGCACATGCAGTTCAAGCTGGTGGAGCCGCTACGCGAGCTCTTCAAGGACGAGGTGCGCGAGGTGGGCACCCTGCTGGGGCTGCCGCCGGAGGTCGTGTGGCGTCAACCCTTCCCGGGGCCGGGCCTGGCCATCCGGGTGCTGGGCGAGGTGACCGAGGAGCGGCTCGCCATACTCCGCGGCGCGGACAGCGTCGTGCAGGAGGAGATTCGCGCCGCCGGACTCGAGCGGGCGCTCTGGCAGTCCTTCGCGGTGCTCCTGCCGGTGCGGACGGTGGGCGTGATGGGCGACTTCCGGACGTACGCGCAGGTGATCGCGCTCCGTGCCGTCACCAGCCAGGACGCCATGACCGCGGACTGGGCGCGGCTCCCCTACGATCTCCTCGCCCGGATCTCGAGTCGCATCATCAACGAGGTGAAGGGCGTCAACCGGGTCGTCCTGGACATCTCCTCCAAGCCCCCGAGCACGATCGAGTGGGAGTAATGGTTGGCGAGCCGCAGCCGCCAGGCGAGGCGAGCGGATACATGATGGGTTCCCGAGCGGAGCGAGGGCGGTCCAAGGTCGCTCCGAGCCGCCAGGCGAGGCGAGCGGATACGTAATGGGTGCCTCGCGCAGCGAGGCTGGCAGGTCCGCCCTCCGCGGAGATTTCGTTCACCTCCACGTGCACTCCGAGTACAGCCTGCTCGACGGGGCCGCCCAGCTCGACAAGCTGGTGGACGCCGCGAAGGCGCTCAACTTCCCCGCCATCGCCCTCACCGACCACGGCAATCTCTTCGGCGCCATCGACTTCTACACCGCGGCGAAGAGGGCGGGCATCAAGCCCATCGTGGGGTGCGAGCTCTATGTGGCGCCGGGCAGCCGCTTCGAGCGCTCGAGCCAGGATGGCGGCTACGAGGGCGCCAGCCACTGCACGGTGCTGGTCCGGAACGATGCGGGCTACCGGAACCTCGTCAAGCTGGTCTCCAAGGCCTATCTCGAGGGCTTCTACTACAAGCCGCGGGTGGACCGTGAGCTGCTCGCCCAGCACGCCGACGGACTCCTCGTGCTCTCGGGCTGCCTCAACTCCGAGGTGTCGAAGCTCCTCGCCGCCGGTGAGGACGCCAAGGCCAAGCAGGTGGCGGGGTGGTATCAGGACGTGTTCGGGCGCGACCACTACTTCATGGAGATCCAGTCGCACGGGATCGAGGACCAGGCCAAGGTGACGGCAGGCACCCTCCGCATCGCCGACGCGCTGGGCGCTCCCATCTGCGGCACCAACGACTCCCACTACCTCGAGGCCGCGCACGCCAAGGCCCATGAGGCGCTGCTCTGCATCCAGACCGGCACGACGCTTTCCGATCCGAACCGGTGGCGTTTCTCCACCGAGGAGTTCTACCTCAAGTCGGCCGACCAGATGCGGGAGGTGTTCCGCGAGCTGCCGGAGGCGCACCGAAATACCCTGGCGGTGGCGGAGCGCTGCGACCTCGGGCTCAGCTTCGGGAAGTTCCACCTGCCGAACTATCAGCTGCCCGTGGGCTTCGAGTCGCTCGACGCCTATCTCGAGCACCTGGCCATGGAGGGACTGCGCGCCCGCTACGGTCGCGCTCCCGCCGATACCGTGGTGGACCGGCTCAAGTACGAGCTGTCCGTCATCTCGAAGATGGGCTTCTCGGGCTATTTCCTCGTGGTGTGGGACTTCATCGCCTACGCCCGGCGCAAGGGCATCGCGGTGGGCCCGGGCCGCGGCTCCTCGGCGGGCTCGCTGGTGGCCTACTGCCTCGGGATCACCAACGTGGATCCCATCCGTTACGGGCTCCTCTTCGAGCGATTCTTGAACCCCGAGCGCATCTCCATGCCGGACATGGACATCGACTTCGCCGACGACCGGCGGGACGAGGTCATCCGCTACGTGGTGGAGCGCTACGGCGAGGACCGGGTCGCCCACATCATCACCTTCGGGACGATGGGCGCCAAGGCGGTGATCCGTGACGTGGGGCGCGTGCTGGGCTTCTCCTACGGGGAGGCCGACCGCATCGCCAAGCTCGTGCCGAGCTTCCCCCTGAACATCAGCCTCGACGAGTCGCTGGAGAAGTCGCCCGAGCTCGCCCAGAGTGTCAAGCGGGACCCGCGGGTGGGGGAGCTGTGGAGCGTGGCCAAGGCCCTGGAGGGTGGGACGCGGCACGCCTCCGTGCACGCCTCCGCGGTGGTCATCTCCGACGAGCCGCTGATGGAGCGGGTGCCGCTCTACAAGGACCCCAAGCGGCCGGAGCTGATCACCGGCTTCGCCATGGGGCCCATCGAGAAGCTCGGGCTCCTCAAGATGGACTTCCTGGGGCTCAAGACCCTCACCGTGATCACCGACGCGGTCAATCTCGTGAAGGCCTCGCGTGGCGTCGCGCTCGACACGGACCGGCTGCCCCTGGACGATCCGCGCACCTACCAGCTCCTCAGCGACGCGCGCACGCTCGGCATCTTCCAGCTGGAGTCGCAGGGCATGCGCGACGCCCTCCAGCGCCTCCGCCCCGAGCGCATCGAGGACATCATCGCCATGGTGGCGCTGTACCGTCCCGGCCCCATGGACCTCATTCCGGAGTTCGTCAACCGCAAGCACGGGCGCTCGGAGATCACCTACGAGCACCCGGCCATGGAGAAGCATCTCCAGGAGACATACGGGATCATGGTGTACCAGGAGCAGGTCATGCGCCTGGCCGCCGATCTCGCCGGCTTCTCCCTGGCCCAGGCCGACATCCTGCGCAAGGCCATGGGGAAGAAGGACCGCGAGCTCATGGCCGAGCAGCGCGAGGAGTTCGTGAAGGGCTGCAAGGCCCACACGGTGGACGGCCGCAAGGCCGAGCGCATCTGGGACCTGATCGAGAAGTTCGCGGGCTATGGCTTCAACAAGTGCCTGACGGCGGACACCGAGATCGAGATGGCCGACGGTACCCGGCGGCCCATCACGGCTGTCCGGCCGGGCGACCGGGTGCTGACGAAGGACGGCGCCTTTCGCGCGCTCGGCGTCCGGCCCAGCGGGATCCGTCAGGTGGGCGAGCTGCGGCTCGCCAATGGCATGACGGTGCGCTGCACGCCGGATCACCCGATCTTCACCCAGCGAGGCTGGGTCAATGCGGGCGATCTGATGCTGGACGATCACGTCGCGGTGGCGCGCGAGCTGCCGTCGGGTAGGGCGGCGGTGCCGACCCATCATGCCGCGCTGCTCGGGTACGCGCTCTCCGAGGGGAGTCTGGGCTACGAGGGGCACTTCTATCTCTTCTCGAGCCGTGAAGACGAGCGCGCCGACATGGCGGCGGTGCTCGAGCGATTCTCCAACACGGCGGCGCGGGTCGAGACGCGATCCGACGGGCGCGCCGGCTCGGTGCGGCCGGTCCGGCGCGATCGGCGACAGCCCAGCGGCGCGGTCCAATTCTTGTTCGAGGGATGCGGTGTGCATGGTCAGCGGGCCACCGACAAGCGTGTGCCGGCCTGCGTGGACGGGTGGGATCGTCCCTCCGTGGCCATCCTGGTGGCCAAGCTGTTCCAGGGCGACGGTTGCATCCATCCCGGCTCGCGAGCGATCTTCTACGCGACTTCATCGCACGGCCTGGCCGGTGACGTCCGCCGCTTGCTCCTGAAGCTCGGCCTCTCATCGACCATTCACCGGAAGGCCTTCGCCTATCGGGGCACCCGCCGAAGCGGCTACACGGTGAACCTTATCGGCGGTCGGAACGCGATCGCCGGCTTCGCCGCCGAGGTGGGCCCGCATCTCCTCGATGAGAAGCGCCGGGCTCTCGGCGCCCTGGTCGATTCCGCGACGACGCTGCCTGCGGTGCTCGCCCGTGGGACGGTGGACGTGGTGCCGCTCGCGCTGTGTCTCACGCCGCTCCGTGAGGCCGTTGCGAAAGCATTCCCCAGCCTGCGCGCCGGCTGCCGGATTCTCGGCATCTCGTACCGGCTCATGTTCACCGACGGACGGAAGGGAGGGCTGCGCCGCGATACCCTCCGCTATCTGGCCGAGCGTCTGGATTCGCCGCCCCTCTACGCCCTCGCCGACTCGCCCACCGGCTGGTCGCGACCGCGGGCGTTCGTCCTCCAGGGCGAGGAGCCCACCTACGACTTCGAGGTGCCGGTAGCCAGGAGCTTCATCGCCAACGGCATCGCCGTGCACAACTCGCACGCCGCCTGCTACGGCCTCGTCGCCTATCAGACCGCGTACCTCAAGGCCAACTACCCCGTGGAGTTCATGGCCGCGCTGCTCACGTCGGAAATGGAGCGCACGGACAAGATCGTCCAGTACATCGAGGAGTGCCGGGCGATGGGCCTCCGGGTGGCGCCCCCCGACGTCAACCGCTCCGGCGCCCGCTTCACGGTGGACGGGGACACCATCCGGTTCGGCCTGGCTGCCATCAAGAACGTAGGCGAGTCGGCCATCGAGTCCATCGTGCGCCTCCGCGCGGAGAGCGGGACCTTCGCCTCGCTCGCCGACTTCTGCGCGCGGGTCGACCTGCGCCTCCTCAACCGCCGGGTGCTGGAGAGCCTCGTCAAGGCGGGGGCCTTCGACGGGACGGGCACCACGCGCGCCGGGCTCCTCGCCGGGCTCGATCAGGCCATGGAGGCGGGGCAGCGGCGGCAGCGCGACCGGGAAGAAGGACAGAGCTCGCTCTTCGATGCGCCGGGATCGGCGCCCGCGCCCGCTCCGGTGGAGGCGCGCCAGGCCCAGATCCCCGAGTGGCCGTCCGACCAGCTCCTCGGCTACGAGAAGGAAGTGCTCGGCTTCTATCTCTCGGGCCATCCCCTCGAGCGCTATCGCGACCGCGCCCGCGACATGGGCACCGCGTCCGCGGCGGACGTGGTGACCCGGCCGGTGGGAGGCCGTGTCGCGCTCCTGGGGCAGGTGAGCCAGCTCCGCGAGCGGGCCACGAAGAGCGGCAATCGCATGGCGTTCGCCTCGCTGGACGCGGTGGACGGCGCGGTGGCCCTCACCATTTTCCCCGAGGCGCTCAAGACCTGCGGGCCGGCGCTGCGCGCGCCCGGCCCCGTGCTCGTGAAGGGGCGCATCGACGAGACCGACAAGGGACGCGTGGTGCTCGTCGAGGAAGTGACCCCCCTGGAGGAGGCGCTCCTGTCCAACGGTGGCTATCGAGGGAACGGACGTGGCGACGGTGACGGCGGCGACGGGGCCCGGCACGCGCATGCGTGCCGGATCCGCATGCGCACGGGTGAGGGCGGCGGGCCGGAGCCCGCGGTGCTCGGCGCGGTGCGCGCGGCCTGCGACGAGCATCGCGGCGGCACGCCGCTCTTCGTGCACGTGCTCCTCGCCGAGCAGGAAGTGGTGCTGAAGGCGGCGCCCGTGGCGGTGGAGCCGGGGCCGGAGCTGATCGCGAAAGTGGAGCGCCTGCTCGGACCGGGCAGTATCATCGTGGAGTATGCCGGACGAGCTTGAGTTCGAGAAGCCCATCCTCGAGCTGGAGAATCGCATCGCGGGGCTGCGGGCGTCCGAGGACGACGCATCCACGCGAGAAGAGATTCCCAAGCTCGAAGAGCGGCTGCGTCGCCTGCAGCAGCGCGTCTACGGCAATCTGACCGCCTGGCAGCGGGCGCAGATCGCCCGCCACCCGAAGCGCCCTCACACGCTGGACTTCTTCCGCCTCCTCCTCGAGGACTTCCTGGAGCTCCACGGCGACCGCGTGTACGGCGACGACATGGCCATCGTGGGCGGGCTCGCGTCCTTCGAGGGCATGCCGGTGGTGGTGGTGGGGCATCAGAAGGGGCGGGACACGCGCGAGAACATCGCGCGCAACTTCGGGATGCCGCATCCCGAGGGCTACCGCAAGGCGCTGCGTCTCATGCAGCTCGCGGCCAAGTTCGGCAAGCCCATCGTCACCTTCATCGACACGCCCGGGGCATTCCCGGGGCTGGGCGCGGAGGAGCGGGGGCAGGCGGAGGCGGTCGCGCGCAACCTCCGCGAGATGGCCGGTCTCCGCACGCCGGTGCTGGCCGTCGTCACCGGCGAGGGCGGAAGCGGTGGGGCGCTGGCCATCGGCGTGGCGAACCGCGTGCTGATGCTGGAGCACGCCATCTACTCCGTGATCTCTCCCGAGGGCTGCGCGGCGATCCTGTGGGGCGACGCCGCGAAAGCCCCCGAGGCCGCCTCGCTGATGCGGGTCACCGCGCCCGACCTCGCGCGGCTCGGCGTCATCGACGCGGTGGTGCCGGAACCGATGGGCGGCGCGCACCGGAGCTGGGAAGACACCGCCAACAACCTACGGGTGGCGCTTCGCGAGCATCTCGCCGATCTCCGACGCCTCAGCGGCGACGCGCTGGTGCAGGACCGCTTCGACAAGTTCCGCCGGATCGGAGTGTTCGAAGAGGCGGTCTAGCGGCGGTGGGGCGCGTATGTTAACGTAAGTGCGGAGATTTCATGCCCAAACTCCACCTGATCACCTACGGCTGCCAGATGAACGAGTACGACTCGGAGCGGGTGGCCGGTCTCCTCAAGCACGAGCGCTACGAGCTCACGGATCGCGCGGAGGAGGCGGATCTCATCCTCCTCAACACGTGCGCCATTCGCGAGAAGGCCGAGGACAAGGTCTACTCCGAGCTCGGCACGCTCAAGCGGCTCAAGGCCCGGCGCCCCGACCTTCTCATCGGCGTGATGGGCTGCATGGCTCAGCTCCGCCAGGGCGCCATCCAGGCGCGCGCCCCGCAGGTCGACCTGGTGTTCGGCTCGCCCGCCATCGCGCGGGTCGGGGAGCTCGTCGCGCGGGCCCGCGCCGAGCGCCGTCCGGTGCTCGAGACGGGCGAGGGCCCGCTCGTGAAGATCACCGCGAAGCCCGAGGTGGCCTCGCGGCTCAAGGCGTTCGTCACCGTGATGGAGGGCTGCGAGAAGCACTGCACGTTCTGCGTCGTGCCGACCACCCGCGGCCGCGAGCGGAGCCATCCCCCCGAGGCCATCGCGGGGGAGATCGAGGGCCTCGCCGCCCAGGGCTGCCGTGAGGTGACGCTGCTCGGCCAGACGGTGAACGCCTACGGGCGTGACCTCGATCCGCCCACGGACCTCGCTGCCCTCCTCGAGCGGGTCGACGCGATCGGGGGCATCGATCGCATTCGCTTCACCACATCCAATCCCTACAACCTCACCCGCCGCCTCATCGAGGCCATCCGCGACGTGCCGAAGGTGGTGGAGTACCTTCACCTGCCGCTCCAGTCGGGCTCCGACCGTATCCTCGAGCGCATGAACCGCGGCTACACCCGCGCGCGGTACCTCGAGCTGATCGCCGAGCTCAAGGAGACGGTGCCCGGCATCGCCCTGTCCACGGACCTCATCGTGGGCTTCCCCGGCGAGACCGATGAGGATTTCGCGCGGACGGTGGAGGCGGTGGAGGCGGTCGGCTACGACAACGTCTTCGCCTTCCGCTACTCGCGGCGTCCGGGCACGCCCGCCGCCGAGATGGCGGATCAGATCCCCGACGCGGTGAAGGCGGAGCGCAACACTCGCATCCTCGAGGTGGCGGGACGGGTGGCGGCGGAGCGGAGCCGGAGCCTGGTGGGTCGCATGATGGAAGTGCTCGTCGACGGCGTCTCGCGCAAGGACGCCGGCCAGGCGAGCGGCCGGACGCGCTGCAACCGCGTGGTGAACTTCGCGGCGGCGGGGCGCGACCTCGTCGGCGAGGTGGTGCAGGTGCGCATCACCGAGGCGCTGCCCCACAGCCTGCGCGGCGAGCTCGCGGCACATCGAGCGGCATAGGAGGACGCGCGACATGTGGCTCGAGATGAAGGTGAAGGGGCTGACGCTCGATCCCCTCTCCAAGCTCCCCATCCTCATCCTCCGGGACGAGGAGGACAAGCGCACCTTGCCCATCTGGGTGGGGCTGGCCGAGGCCAACGCCATCGCCCATGAGCTGGAGAAGATCCCCACCGCGCGGCCGATGACGCACGACCTCATGAAGAGCATCCTCGAGGCGCTGCGGGCTCGAGTGCTGAAGGTCGTCGTGAACGACCTCCGCGACAATACGTTTTTTGCCGTGCTCCATCTCCAGCTGGGCGCCGCGGAGATCACGGTGGACTCGCGCCCCTCGGACGCCATCGCGCTGGCCCTCCGGGTGGGAGCGCCCATCTTCGTGGACGAGGCGGTGGTGACCAAGGCGCAGCTGTCGGAGGGGAGCAAGGAGCCCGAGGCGGGAGCCGCGAAGGCGGAGGATCCGGACAAGGTGAAGGAGTGGCTGGAGTCGATCAAGCCCGGGGACTTCATGGAGCGCGGCAAGGACCCGGGCGCGCCGGCCGAGTAGTGGATGCGCGTCGCCCTCTTCACCAACAACTATCTGCCGTTCCGGGGCGGCGTCACCACCGCGGTGGAGACTCTGCGCGCCGGCCTCGTGACCGGCGGCCATCAGGCATGGATCTTCGCGCCGGGCGCGCGCGGCGCCGCTGATCCGTCCTTCGTCTTCCGCTACCCCTCGATTCCCGCGCCGACCTATCCGGGCTTCTCCGTGCCCGTCCCGGGCTCTCCGCGTCTGGCGCGGCTGGCCCGGGCGCTCCATCCCGACATCGTCCACGTGCAGCATCCGTTCCTGCTGGGCGTGACCGGCCGCCGTCTCGCCCGCCGCCTGGGCGTCCCGCTGGTGTTCACGTATCACACCCGCTACGAGAAGTACGCCCACTACGTCCCGCTTCCCGAGCGGCTGGTCGGCGCCCTTGCCGTGCGTCTGGCGTGCCGCTTCGCGGCGTCCGCCGATCTGATCGTCGCGCCGTCGGCCTCCATCGCCGAGACGCTGCGTGCCCGCGGCGTGCGGACGGCCATCGCGGTGATCCCCACCGGCGTGCCGCTCGATCGCTTCCAGCCCGGCGATCGCGCCGCGGCCCGCGCGGGCCTCGGCATCGCCCCCGACCGGCTGGTCTGCCTCTACGTGGGCCGGCTCGATCGCGAGAAGAGCGTGGAGCGCGTGCTCGACGCCTTCGCCCTCGTGGCCGGCGCCCTGCCGGAGGCGGAGCTGATCCTCGTGGGGCAGGGGACGCATGCCGCGGCGTTGCGCCGACACGCGGCCGACGGCCCCGCGGCGACGCGCATTCGCTTCGCGGGCAGCCACGACCGCGGGGCTCTGCCGCCCTTCTATCAAGCCGCCGATCTCTTCCTCTTCGCGTCGGAGACGGAGACGCAGGGCCTCGTGCTCGCCGAAGCGCACGCCTGCGCGCTGCCCGCCGTGGCGGTGCAGGCATCGGGGGTGGAGGAGGTCGTGGTGGACGGCGAGACCGGCGTGCTCACCAAGCCGGCGGCCCACGACCTCGCCGACGCCGCCATCGGGCTGCTTCTCGATCCGGCGCGGCGTGCCGCGATGGGCACCGCCGGCCGGGCCGTCGCCGCGCGCCACTTCTCGGCGGCCGGGCAGGTGGACGCCATGGCCGGCCGCTACGCGAGCCTCATCCATTGATTGGCGAGTCGCAGCCGAAGGCGAGGCGAGTGGATACATGATTGGCGAGTCGCCGAAGGCGAGGCGAGCGGATCCATGAGCGAGGTGGGCCGGGATCTGCGCCTGACCTTCCAGCCCGACTGGGACCCGGGCCCGGCCGACCCCGGGCGGGGCGGGCTGCTCGCGCGTGACGCCAAGGTGCGCACCCTCCTCAAGGTGATCGTGTCGTATCCGGAGGTGTGCTACGTGCTGCCGGACCGCATCCGTCTCGAAGGCACGTGCGATCCGCGCCTCCTCGACACCATCACGCACTTCCTCGAGCGGCAGACCTGGCTCCTGAAGTCGGTGGCCGTCCGGTGATCTGGAATCGTGACGCCGAGTGCATGGGGCCGGAGATGCGGCGCGCGCGCCAGCTCACCCGGCTGCGCGAGGCGGTGGGCTGGGCGGAGGCGCGGGTGCCGTTCTACCGCGAGGCTCTGGCCGCGGCAGGCCTGTCCGGCGGGCGGCTACGCAGCCTCGACGAATTGCCGGCGCTCGGATTCACGCAAAAAGATCATCTGCGCCGGCACTACCCGTGGGGACTGTTCGCGGTGCCCCGGCCCTTGCTCGCGCGCGTGCACGCCTCGTCCGGCACCCGCGGCAAGCCCACGGTGGTGGGGTACACGCGGCGCGACCTCGAGGTGTGGCGCGAGGTGATGGCGCGTTCCCTCGCCGCGGCGGGCGCGGAGCCCGGCCATCTCATCCAGATCGCCTACGGCTACGGCCTCTTCACCGGCGGGCTGGGCTTCCACGACGGCGCCGAGCACATGGGCCTGGCGGTGGTCCCGGTCTCGTCGGGCAACACCCAGCGGCAAATCCTGCTGCTGCAGGACTTCCGACCCAATGGGCTCGCGTGCACGCCATCCTTCGCGCTCCACATCGGCGAGAGCATGCGCGAGGCGGGCCTGGACCCGCGGTCGATCGGCCTGCGCTACGGCCTCTTCGGCGCCGAGCCCTGGTCCGAGCCCATGCGGGAGCAGCTCCAGGCTCTCTGGGGCTGCGCGGCGGTGGACTTCTACGGCCTGTCCGAGCTGATCGGCCCCGGAGTGGCGGTGGAGTGCGTGGAGGCGCGCGACGGCCTGCACATCAACGACGACCACTTCCTCCCCGAGGTGATCGACCCCGCGAGCGGCGCCGTGCTCGCGCCGGGCAAGGAAGGGGAGCTGGTCCTGACCGGGCTCACCAAGGAAGCGCTCCCCATGTTGCGCTACCGGACGGGCGACCTCACGAGCCTCAATCCCGAGCCCTGCCGCTGTGGCCGCACCACGGTGCGGATGGCGCGGGTCAAGGGGCGGAGCGACGACATGCTGGTGATCCGGGGCGTGAACGTCTATCCCTCGCAGGTGGAGGTCGCCCTCCTCGCGCTCGAGGATGTCGCCCCGCACTATCAGCTCGTGGTGGACCGCACCCAGGCCTTCCCCAGCCTGGCCGTGCACGTGGAGCCTGCAGAGAGCACTCTGCGCGCCTGGGGCGGCTTCGACGGGCGGGCCGGGGAGCACACCGCGCTCGCCGGCCGGGTGGCCGCCCACCTGCGAGGGCAGCTCGGGCTCAATGTCGAGATCAGCATCGTCCCGCCCAAGACCATTCCCCGTAGCGAGGGGAAGGCGGTGCGGGTGGTGGAAAGGAGATGACCATGAAGGCCACGGAGGAGCGGCTCCTCGCGCGCATCCACGCCGGTGAGCGCATCGAGTCGGCCGAGGAGATGACGCCCGAGTACCGCGAGTGCCTGATCCACCTCATGACCATGCAGGCGGACTCCGAGCTCGCAGGCGCGTTCGGCTATGTGCCCTGGATCATGAAGGCGCCCACCATCGAGGAAAAGCACGTCGTCGCGCAGATCGTGAAGGACGAGGTGCGGCACGCCCACGTCATGTACGGGCTCCTCGAGGATCTGGGTGTTGACGTGCCCAGCCACGTGGGCAAGCACGACTTCACGCTGCGTGTCGACGACACCGCCGCCGACATCGGGACCGCCCGCATGGCCGCCGACCAGCGCGTGAACATCTTCTACTACCCCATCGACCGCTGGGCCGACTTCATCTTCTTCAATTTCTGCATGGACCGCGGCGCCGGGCATCAGCTCGAGGACGTCCGGCACTGCTCCTACGGGCCGTGGGTGCGCGCCATCGAGGGCATCTTCAAGGAGGAGAAGATGCACATCCGTCACGGCGAGCTGTGGGTGCAGCGGCTCACCGCGACCCCGGAGACGAAGATGGAGGCGCAGTCCGCGCTCGACCGCTGGTACGTGCGCACCATGAACATCTTCGGGCGCCCGGGCTCGGCGAAGAACCGCCTCTACCAGAAGTATCGCCTCAAGGTGCGCGACAACGACGAGGTGCGCCGCACCTTCGCCGCCGAGGTCGCCACGCTGGCGGGCGCCGCGGGCCTCACCGTGCCGGAGTGGAAGCCCGCCTGGGACCGTCTCCCCGAGGAGGCGCAGATCCCCGGGTAGCCGGGCTGATGCGCGTCGCCTCGCTTCTCACTCGGTCGCCGCGGCCGCTCGACGTGCGACCCAGTACGTCTCGCCGCCGCGGCGCCCTCGAGCCTCGCCTGGCTCGTGCCTCGACCCGGCTCCTCGTGCTTGCGACGCTGGGGGCGCTCTTCGGACCCGTCGTCGAGACGGAGGGGCAGGGGGGGCGGATGGTGAAGGTCGTGGTGGAAGCGCGGCAGCAAGGGACGCAGAGCCGGCAGGGCGTGCAGGCGAGCGGCGGTGTGGTGGTGCAGGGCGGCACCGCCCGCGCCCGCGGCGGACTCGCCGTCGAGGACACCACGACGCGCACCACGCGCACCTCGGGCCTCTTCGTGCTGGTCCAGGACGGCGGCTCGGGCAGCCTCCTCGTCGCGCAGGAAGTCCCCTACTCGCAGGTCGCCTACTACTACGACTACGCGGTGGGGAAGGGCCATGTCGCCCAGGGGACGGCGTGGCAGCGGGTCGGGACCAGCCTCGTCGTCCAGCCCACCGTGCTACCGAACAACCAGATCCGGCTCCGTCTCATCCCATCGCTCAGCTACTTCACCCCGGGCGGCGGCGCCACGATCGAGCTGGTCGAGGCCGCCACCGAGGTCATCGTGCCCAACGGCCGCCGCGTGGCCCTCGGCGGCGCCACCACGGGCCTCCACTCCGTCACCCGCCAGATCCTCGGCGTCCGCGAAGCGCAATCCTCCTCGGACACCAGCATCACGCTTCTCGCCACGGTCCAGTAGAGGACCGCCCACCGGCGCAAAGCCCGGGTATTATGTCAACGGAAGTTGACATAATACCCCTTATCGGACTTCTAGTCGGCCGAGAAAGAGCCCCAGCGCGGCGCAACCACGGGAGCTACGGCTTCGTGGCGGGCGTGAGCGAGGCGATGCGGGCGCGCACGTCGGCCCCGCGCCGACTGTCCGGTAAGTCCTTCAAGAGCCGCCGGTACGTCTCGACCGCGGCATCGCGGTGGCCGCCGAACTCCTGGACGCGCCCGAGATCCAGCAGGATGTTCTCGTAGAGGAAGTCCTTGGGACCGAGCCCGGCCAGCGCCGCCTCGTAGGCCGCCTGGGCCTTGGCGTAGTCCTTCTCGACCTCCCACGTGTGGCCGATGCCGACGGCGGCCATCGCGCGCACGACGCCGGTGGCGCCCTTGGCGAGCGCGATCTGGTACGAGCCGCGCGCGGCCGCGTAGTCGCCCGCGTCGAAGCGAAGGTTCCCGGCGCGGTAGGCGGCCTGGGCCACCCCACTATACCGGGGGTGCTGCGTCACCACGCCGTCGAGGGCCTGGAGCGCGGCCGCGCGCGCAGTGGGGCTGGCGCCGGGAGCCTGGGCGGCCTGGGCGAGCTCGGTGGCGGCGGCGAGGGCCAGTGAGCCCTGCGCCTGCTGACTCTGCCACCAGGTCCAGACACCCAGGGCGAGCCCGGCCACGAGGAGGAGGACGCCGAAGCCGATCAGGCCGGCGCGCGCGAGCCGGGACTCGGCGAGGACGGCGCGGAGGGAGTCGAGCACGCGCCTAGGGTATCAGGTTCCGCTGCGAAGCTCGACCGCGCGGGCCGGGCCGGCCCGATCCACCCAGATCTCGCCCTTGACGGAGGCGCCGTCGGCAGCGGAGAAGCTGCCCGTCTTGAGCGTGCCCGTGAGGACCCCCGAGGGCAGGATCTCCACGCGCGTCGACGCGGAGAGATTGCCGCGCACCACGCCGCCGATCTGGATGGCGGCGGCGTTGATGTTGGCGTCGACCTGGGCGCCCTCGGCCACGTAGACCTTGCCGGTGACGTTGATCTCGCCCTCGAACTTGCCGAGGACGTGGAAATCGCCTTCGCCGCTGACCTCGCCGCGCAGCACGAGCCGCGCCCCGATGCCGGGCGCCTCGGGCACCGCGCGGGCGCGGCGCGCCGGCGCGGCCGTCCGCTCCGTCAAGCCCAGGAGCCTCGAGCTCTCGCCACCGTTGAGACCGAAGTAGCCGAGCGCCGTGCGCATCACACCCATGCCCGTATGCTAGGCGTCGGGCGCGGCGCGAGTCAAGAAATGGAGACGCCGAGACCTCGGCCCGCCCGCCGCAGCGTGATAGGCTCCCCGGGTCGCGCGCGGCCCGACGGGCCGTCCGCGGCGGGGCCGTACAGAGCCATCGCGAGGGAGAGGAGACGACCATGACGTTCACGGACAAGGCGGTGCTGGTCACCGGAGCCACGAGCGGAATCGGCCGCGCGGCGGCGATGCGGTTCGGCGCGGAAGGAGCGCGGGTGGCGCTGCTGGGACGGGACCGCGCCGCCCTGGATGCCACCCGCGCCGCCATGGGACCGGCGGGCGCGCGGGGGTTGGTCGCGGCCGCCGACGTCACCCGGGAGGACGACGTGCGGCGCGTGGTGGACGACACCGTCCGCGCCTTCGGTGGGCTCGACGTGCTCGTGTGCGGCGCCGGCGTGATCGGCACCGGCACCATCGAGACGACCTCGCCCGAGCTCTGGGACCAGATGATGGCCGTGAACGTCCGCTCCGTGTTCCGCCTCGTCCAGCTCGCCCTGCCCGCGCTGACGCCCCGCAAGGGCAACATCGTGGTGGTGTCGAGCGTGAACGGGCAGCGCGCCTTTCCCGGCGTGCTCGCCTACTGCGTCAGCAAGGCCGCCGTGGACCAGTTCGTCATGTGCACCTCGCTCGAGCTCGCCCCCAAGGGCGTGCGGATCAACGCGGTGAACCCGGGCGTGACCCGCACCAATCTCCACCGGCGCAGCGGGATGAGCGAGGCGGATTACGCGGCCTTCGTGGAGCGGAGCCGCACCACGCATCCCATCGGGCGCATCGGCGAGCCGGAGGAGGTGGCGGACATGATCTGCTTTCTGGCCTCGGATCGGGCGGGGATGATCACGGGGAACTGCGTCTTCATCGACGGCGGGCGGCACAACACGTGCGCCCGCTAGGTCCGGCGGGCTACCAGTCGCCGGCGCGGATCCCGTAGGACGAGACGAGGATGAGGTCGGACCCGGCCAACTCGACCCGCTGGGGCAGCTTCCACTCGTCGAGGAGGCGCGGGATCCGCTCCACGCCCTGCTCGCCGTAGTAGTCGAGGAATTCCTTGGTGAAGAGCAGCCGGTGGGCGGGGCGCCCCACGGCGTTGAGGAGCACGAACCCCTGCCCTTCGCGCCGGTGGTCCCACGAGGGAATCAGCGTGAGGAAGCGGAAGGCCTCGCGGAGATAGCCCGCGACCTCGCGCACCGCGATCGGGTTGGCGCCGGGCGCCGCCTCGATGCGCGCCGCGGCCTCGAGGGAGACGATCGAGTAGCCGATCGAGCGCAGCTCGTGCTCCGTCGTGCGGCGCGCCCGCCGCTCGCGCGTGCGGCGGTTCGGATGGCTCTCAGCCTCGTCCCGGCATCGGCGCTCCGCCCGCCGGCGATCGATCAGCACGTGCACGTCACCGCCCGAGAACTCGTGGCTCAGGTGGCTCGCCAGATCGGCGTGGTTGCGCGACACCAGGAACAGGAGCTCGGCCATGGCCCTCACACCTATCGATCCGTCACCGTGAGCCGCGGGTCGGTGATCGTCCGCGCCTACGATGCAGGATTGATGCCTCGCCGCCGCGCCCGCGAAATCACCGCGTTACACCCCCTTCCCTCGTGGGGCTCCTGGAAGGCGTAAAGTTCTCCGACGTCGAAGGGCACAGCGGCCGGCCCTTGACCCGGCCCCGGCGTGCGGACTAGCGTGAGCCTCACGGACCCGGTCGCGGCCCCGCGGGCGCCGGGCGAAGGAGGTCGGACATGCCCACCTACATGGTGCAGGCGGCCTACACAAGCGCGGCGTGGAACAAGCTGGTGCAGCGGCCCGAGAACCGCATGGAGGCGTTGCGGCCGGTCATCGAGAAGCTCGGCGGCTCGCTGCACAGCTGGTTCTACTGCTGGGGGGACTACGACGTCGTCATGCTCTTCGACGTGCCCGACAACGTGAACGCGGCCGCGGTCTCGATGGCGGTGGCCGCGGGGGGTGCGGTGAAGGACATCAAGACCACGCCGCTCCTGGCGCCGGACGAGGGCTTCGATGCCATGCTGCTCGCCCAGGGCGCGGGCTATCGGCCGCCGGGCGTCTGAGCCGGCTCAGCGCTGGGCGCGCCGGCCGCCGTCCTCGCGCGCTTCCTCGGCGTTCTGGTAGCAGCGATCGGGCTGGGTCTTCGCGTAGCCTTCGCCCCCCGGCAGGTGGAAGACGCGCTCGTTGGTGCCGTGCAGGAGCGCCCCCTTCACCGGGTGCGAGATGGGGCAGGTCCAGACGTCATGCGGCTCCGTCCCCGGCCGGTCCACCGTCCCGTACGCGCGAGGCGTCGTCGTCGGGCGTGGCGACGCCGAGGCGGACTGGCTCGGCGAGCCCGACGGGCGCCGCGTGGGCTCGCGGGAGATGTAGGGCGAGTCGCGCCAGCGCCCCACCTTGAGCAGGCGCGCCTGCCGCTCGTACCCCTGCAGCATCTCCTGGAACTGCACGTTGGGCTCCTTGACCGACACCGCGGCGTAGCCGTTGGCCACCATCTCGGCGTTCACCATCAGGTCACCCACGTAGACGTAGGCGAGCGTGCGGCCCTGCGCGTCCTTCTCCTGGGCGTCCAGCTCGAGGCGCACCGTTTGTCCGAGCACGAGGGCGCGGTTGAACTCCGCCGCCTCCGCGGGCCCGGCGATCATGCTGTCGGCGGGCATGCGGGCCTCGCGCGTGGAGATCCCGATGTAGCGCACGGTGAGGACCTTCTTGTCGATGCGCACGGCGATGGTATCGCCGTCGATCACGCGCACGACACGGCCCGTCATGGGCTCGCCCGCCTCGAGCGCGACGATGGTGCCGGAGGCCACGCCCGCGACGGCCAGGATCAGTCCCAGCACCGCATGCGCCAGCCAGCGCGCGGCCGCGCGCCCCGTCCGAGGCTTCCCGCTTCCCACCCGACGCATGCCATCCATAGTAGCAAGGGGAGGGCCAACGAGAAGAGTCTTAAAAATCGCACACTTCCCAGATGTCTCTACGGCAGATGGACCGTCATCGGTACGACACCGACAGGAATGCGCGGTGGGGTGCTTTCGCCGCGAGCGAAGGTTGGTGCCCCCGGCCTGAATCGAACAGGCGACCCACAGTTTAGGAAACTGTTGCTCTATCCAACTGAGCTACGGGGGCGTGCCACCATTTCAGCCGTTCGCTGTAGCAGGGGCGCTCGCGGAAGCCATTGTATCCCCAGCGATGGTGTCGCGCAGCGGTTCGCGGCGCTGGGCAAGGGTCAATTTGCTGCACTCGTGATTTCTCGTCGCCGTTGGATGGGCCCCCGAGCGCGGAAGTCGACCACCGAAAAATGATGGATCCGATCTCGGGGAAGGTATGGAAGCCCGCGACACTCTTGACGTTCGGACGTGGTGCTCTGTTTGCAGCCCCAGTCATCATGCTGGCGGAATACACCCGCGTGCTCGAAGCGCATGGGTGGGTGCGGCTGCCGCTCATGGACAGCCGCATCATCGTCTTCACGCACGGAAAGCATCTCCTCGACCGCATACACATTCAGGCGGGCCGCTGGTCACACCGGCACGTTGACGCGATTTCTTGGCGGTCCGAGTGGAGGATGCACGGCAAGGGTGCCCCGAGCCTCGACCGCTACCTCACCAGCCACTTCCCGCGAGACGGGAGATAGACGCTTCTCCCGCGGGAGAGCGCCAGAGAGACTCGTCCTAAGGGCGGCGAGGCCATCATGACTTGCCACGGCCTCGCACCGCGGCGGCGACGATATCCTCGACCACGTCCTCGAGGTTGCGCTGCGCACGGATTGCATCGCGCGCTTTCCGTGCGTGAAGACGCTCAAGGGGCCGCGGACTGGAGCACGGGCTCGACGTCTCGGCCGTGCAACATCCACTTGCCGCCGCAGCCGCCCGCGGCGATGTGGGTAGCGTCCTCGTACAAGGCGCCCAAGGTGATACCCATGATTGCGATCCAGAGCACCGCGCTGCCCGCGCAGGTGAGCGCCTTGCCGGGCACGTAGAACACGTTGCCGAATCCCGCGGCGACGTCCGCGTCGGCCGACGGCTGCTGGACCGCGGGCTGCCCTGCGACCGGTCGGGTCAGGACGCCAGCGAGCAGCGCTAGGGAGAGCAGGAGGGGGAGAAGTGGGGTTGCGCGCATGAGAAGACCTCCGGGGAGAGGGCGCTCGACGCTGCGCCCGGGGAGATGAGAGAAACAAGCACCCGTACCCGCCATGCGCTGTTCTATGCGCTTTCGTAGCGGTGATTCAAGGGCAAAAACCCGCCCCCGCGTGTCAGTGGGGGGCGCGCCCCGACCATACCCACCAGATCGCCACCCCGATGATGATGGCGGCGGCCACGAAACTGGGGTCCGCCCACCAGGGCCACTCTCGAAGCTCCATCTCGAGAGGATTCATGTGCGGCCCTCGGCGCGTTGCCTACGGCGCCTTCCAGGTATTGTTCCCGGCCGCGTCGAGGAAGTAGGCGAAGGGCTGGCCGTCGGAGGCCGCGCCGAGGAGCGCGCGCGTCTTGCCCGCGCGGTCACGGAAGAGGAGCGAGGGGGTGCCGTCGCGGTAGAGCGTGAGCTCGGTCACCGTGCGGCCGGCGGGATTGCCGAGGAAGATGCTGGCGGTGCCGTCGGGCAGGACGCCCAGGCCCGCCTGGTGCACGCCGGTGGTGTTGTAGAGGAGGAGACTGGTGGCGCCGTCGGGACTCGTGCCGAGCACGGCGCGGAGGTTGCCGCCGGGGTCGCGGAGATTGATGCGCTCGGCGTCCAGGGCCTTGGCCACGTTCTGGGGCGCCGCCTGCCCGAGGAGGGCAGCCGCCGCGACCAGGACCAGGCCCAGGGTCGCCGCGCGCTTCCAGCGCCGGGTCTCCCGCTCGAGGCGCTCCACGCGGCGGGCGAGCACGTCCAGCCGTTCTTCGCGCATGCGCGTCTCCTCCTCGCGGGTGATCTAGCGCGCGGGCGGGGGCGGGATCTTCACCGTGCGCACCAGCGACCAGCCGAGCTGCTTGAGCTGGCGGTCCACGTCGGGGCGCTTGCGGCGATCCTCCTTTCTTCGGTCCACGGCGATCGCCACTTCGCGCTGGCGGCGGGGCTTGCGGCGGCGGTCGGTGATGAGCTCGACGTTCTTGAGCTTGGCGATCTCCTGTTCGAGGTGGTGGTACACGCGGAGCTGGTCCATCGCCACGATGAAGAGCACGTTGGGCGCGGGGCCCCCCTTCTTGGCGATGCGCGTGGGGCCGGCGGCGCGCGGCTTCGGCGGAAGAGGCTTGGCCGGCAGTGGCTTGGACGGCACGACCTTCTTCTTGATCATGGTCTCCCCTTAGAAAAGGTCCGACGGATCGACGCCGCGGGCGGCGAGCAGCGCGCCCAGGCGCTTGAGCGCGGCGCCCTCGATCTGGCGCACACGCTCGCGAGTGACGCCCATCTCCTTGCCGATGGCTTCCAGGGTACGCGGCTCCTCGCCGCCGAGGCCGAACCGCTGCGTGATCACCCGGCGCTCCTGATCCGGGAGATCCTGCAGCACCCCAGCGAGATCGGCCCGGGCGCGGAGCGTGGCGGCGAGCCCACCACCCGGCCGGGCGTCCGGATCCTCGATCGTGTCCTGCAGGCTCCCCTTCCCCTCGGCGCCCGCGGGCGCGTCGAGGGAGAGCGTGCGCTGCTGCCGAAGATGCTCGAGATCCTCCACCTGCTCCGCGGTCTGGCCCAGGCGAGCGGCCAGCTCGGCGAGCGTGGGCGCGCGGCCCAGCTCCTGCGTGAGCGCGCGCTGAGCCTTGGCGTACTGCGAGAGCAGGAGCTCGACATGGACGGGCAGGCGCACCATCCGCGCCTGATTGGCGAGCGCGCGCACGATGGCCTGGCGGATCCACCACGTGGCGTAGGTGGAGAAGCGCGTGCCCCGGTCGGGATCGAACTTCCGCACCGCGTGGAGAAGGCCCACGTTGCCCTCCTCGATGAGATCGAGGAGGGACAGCCCGCGGTTCACGTAGCGCCGGGCCAGGCTGATCACGAGGCGGAGATTGGCCTCGGCGAGGCGATCGGCGGCGGAGGCGTCCCCGGCCCGCGCCCGGCGGGCCAGGTCCTGCTCGGCGGCGGCATCGAGCAGCTTGATGCGCCGTATCTCGCCCAGATACATCCCCAGCAGCGCGCGCTGCTTCTCGGCCGCGTCGGGCGCCGGCGTGGGGCCGGTGATGGCCTCGTCGGGTCCCGAGGCGAGCAAGGTCTCCAGGGAGCTCTCGACGCTCTCGAGGTCCTGTAGCCCCTCCTCGGGCTCCTCGGCCTCACTCGTCCTCATCGTCCTCGTCGTGGGGTGGTGGCTGCATCTCGTCGGCGCTGGCAACGGCGACGTCGCGCCGGGGCAGGAGGAACAGCGGGTTATACACCAGCCCGTCCCGGCGGATCTCGAAGTGCAGATGGGGTTGGCTGGCGCGACTCCGGCCCACGGTGGCGATCACCGTCCCGGCCTCCACACGCTCCCCCACATTGACGAGATTCTGAAGGTTATGAGCGTAAATGCTCATGAAACCGTAGTCATGCTCGAGCTTGACGACCCGTCCATACCCGCGGGCCATCCCACTGAAGTATACGCTCCCCGGTGCGGCTGCATAGACCGGGGTGCCGATGGCGGCCCCGATGTCGATGCCGGCATGCCAGACCCGCCGCCGCGGGCCCATGGCGGACAGGACCGGACCCATCACCGGCCACGAGAACTCGAGCCCCTGGTCGGCGAATTCCGGCACGCTCATGTAGAGACGAGTGGGAATGCGGCGGGGGCCGACCAGCACGAGCACCGCCCCGTCGGGGCCCGGCTTCGGCGTTGCCGCCATGGTGCTGGTGCCGCCCGCGGCGGCCACGGTGCGGTCGCACCCGGGGATGACCAGCTTCTGACCCACGCGGAGCGCTTCGGGCCGCTCGAGCTTGTTGGCGTCGATGATGCGTTGTCGGGGGACTCGATACCGGGTCGCGAGCCGGCTCACCGACTCGCCGTTCCGCACCACGTGCAGGCACCGCTCCTGGGGCTGCTTGGCGGCGGGCTGAGGCTTGGCGGCCGGCCTGGTCGCCGGCTTGGCGGAGCCGGCGGCGCCGATGTTCTGGGGCATGACGAGCAGTCCGGGGAGAAGCAGGCCGACCCCGACGGCCCGGCGGGCGCGCCTCACTCGAACTCCGCGTAGCGGATGCCGAAGCTCTGGAAGCGGCCGGTGACCGGCCGCCAGGTCACCTCGACGTGCTCGACGCGGGCCAGCGGCGGACCCTTCTCCAGCTCGTGGGCGAGCTCCTCGATGAGACCGCGATAGCCCTCCACACGCACGCGCACGCGGCCGTCCTTCAAGTTCATGACGAACCCGGCGAGGCCGAGCTGCGAGGCCTTGCGCTCGACGTAGTTGCGGTAGCCCACGCCCTGGACCCGGCCGTCCACGACGATCTCGGCGGCGGTGCGGAGCTCGCTGCTCATGGGACGGGGAGCCCACGGCCGCGGGGGGGCCGGGATATCCCCCCCGCGGAAACGATGGTCGGGGCGACTGGATTTGAACCAGCGACCTCCTGCTCCCGAAGCAGGCGCGCTACCAAGCTGCGCTACGCCCCGTCGTCCTCGCGCGGCTCCTCATCCCTGCCACGCGTGCTTTCCGATCAGCGGCACGAACACGCATCCCGAGTCCTCGGTGATGCGCATCTCGCCCCGCACCTTCTCGATGAGCTGGAGCTTCTGTCCGTCCGCCCCCCCCACGGGCATGATCATCAGCCCGCCCTCGATCAGCTGCTCGAACAGGGGCGGCGGGACCGAGGGCCCCCCCGCCGCAACCAGTATCCTATCGAACGGCGCCTCGTCCGGCCACCCGAATGTCCCGTTGGCCGTTCGCACCCACACGTTGGAGTAGCCGAGCTCCTCGAGCGTCTGGCGCGCACGCGCGGCCAGCCGGGGCAGCCGCTCCACCGTGCAGACCCGCGCGGCGCACAGCGACAGCACTGCGGCCTGGTAGCCCGAGCCCGTCCCGATCTCCAGCACCTTCTCCCGCCCGGTCAGCCGGAGCAATTCGGTCATGCGCCCGACGATGAAGGGCTGCGAGATCGTCTGCCCCTCGCCGATCGGCAGCGGGTAATCGCCGTAGGCGCGCTCGCGCAGCGCCTCCTCCACGAAGCGATGCCGCGGCACGCGGCGCATGGCGTCCAGCACGCGCGGGTCGGTCACGCCGCGCCCGGCGACCTGCTCGGCGACCATGCGGTCGCGGGCCGCGGCCGTCCGGTCGTGGGCCTCCGGCCCGGGGTTCCTCCAGATCACTTCTTCCGTCTCCTCAGGAGCGCGTTCAGGCTCGACTCCCAGCCGCCCATGTTGCGCAGCGCCCCGTGATGCGTGAGGTCCAGGTGCAGCGGCGTCACCGCGGCCCACCCCGCCTGCACCGCGGCGATGTCGGTGCCCTCGTCCTCCGCCCACGCCGGCGCGCCCGTGCCGATCCAGTAATACGGCTTGCCGCGCGGATCGACTTCCTTGATCGTCTTCGCGCTGTACACGCGATGCCCCAGCCGCGTGAGCTTGATGCCCTGCGGCGTGCCTGGCGGCACGTTGACGTTGATCAGCGTTTGCCGCGGCAGACCTTCGACCAGGACCCGCGTGGCCACCGCGCGCGCCACCTCGCCGGCGGCCTCGAAGCCGCTCCCGTCCGGGTCGGATCGAGACACCGCGATCGACGGCACGCCCAGCAGGGTGCCTTCCATCGCGGCCGAGACCGTGCCCGAGTACGTCACGTCGTCGCCGAGATTCGAGCCGTGATTGATGCCGGACACCACGAGCACGGGCCGGTCCGGGAGAAAGCCGAGCACGGCCAGGTTCACGCAATCGGACGGTGTGCCGTTCACCGCGAACCGGCGCTCGCCCAGTTGCTCCACCCGCAGCGGCCGGTGCAGCGTGAGCGCGTGCCCCACCGCGCTCTGCTCGCGATCGGGAGCGACCACGTACACTTCGCCCAGGGGCTCGAGGGCCGCCGCGAGCGCGGCGAGCCCGGCCGCGTGGGCCCCGTCATCGTTGGTGACGAGGATCACGCCGGCCATGAATCTTCCTGATGACTGCCAGGCAGATGACGACGAGGCTGAAAATGGTCGGGGCGACTGGATTTGAACCAGCGACCCCTTGACCCCCAGTCAAGTGCGCTACCGGGCTGCGCCACGCCCCGACCCACGTCGCATTGTACGAGGGCACGCCGAAGAACTCAAGGCGAACGGTCACTTTCGGTCGGGTGCCAGCCGGTCACGGAGCGCGCGGAGACGGTCCCGCGTGCGCCGGAGCGCCTCTTCCATGGTCATGCTCTTGAGGCCGAGATCCATCTGGTGCGTGCCGCGGGCCTCGGCGAGGAGACGCTTCTTCGCCCCCTCCAGCGTCAGGCGCTCGCCGTAGAGCAGGTGCTTGATGCGGAGCACCAGCTCGAGGTCACGCTTGCGGTACAGCCGTTGCCCCGCGGGGTTCTTCTTCGGGCGCAGGAGCTTGAACTCCGACTCCCAGTACCGCAGCACGTACGCGGGTACCTCCGTGATCGACTCCACCTCGCCGATCCGGTAGTAGAGCTTGTCTGGGATCGTCTGGGTCACGCGTCCCCCAGGGGCTACTGATTGAGCCGCAGCTTGAGCCCCTTGCTCGGCTTGAACGTGAGCACCTTGCGCGCGGTGATCTCGATGCTGTCGCCCGTCTGCGGGTTGCGCCCGCGGCGGGAGGCCTTCCGGCGGATCCGAAAATGCCCGAAGCCGACGATCTTGACGTCCTCGCCGCGCTCGAAGCAGTTGAAGATGATGTCGAACAGCGACTCGACCACCGAAGCCGACTGGCGCTTCGACAGCCCGTGCGCGGCCACCGCATTGATCAGGTCGTTCTTGGTCAGCGCCGTCACCTCCCCCCGACCGTCACCGAATCCATGAGCCACTCCACGTAAGCGGGCGCGCCGGCGTCCACCGGCAGCGCCAGGATCTCCGGCACCGAATACGGATGCAGCTCCAGCACGCGCCGCTCGAGCGCGGCGTACCGGGCCACCTCGGTCTTGATCACGAGCAGGCACTCCGCCGCCTCTTCGCGCTGCCCCTGCCAGCGGTAGATCGACGTGATGCCCGGCACGACGTTGACGCAAGCGGCGAGGCGCTCGTCCACGAGTGTCCGTCCCAGCGTCGTCGCGACCTCCGGCGAGGGCGCGGTGACGAGGACGACCCGCGCCGCCGTCACTTCACCGGTCCCTGGGTGAGGAAGCCCGTCACGCCCTTGGACGCCAGCTCGCGCTTGCCCGCCGTCGCCGCGTCCCGCGTGGGATAGCCGCCCACGCGGACGAGATAGAGGGTGCCGCCCCCGGTCGAAGTGGTCACGCGGCGGATCCGTACCTGGAGGCCCTCACCGGCGAGGCGGCGGGACAGCGTCACCGCGTCCTTGAGGTCCATGGCGGGCCGCACGACCACGCCGGCCCCGGTTGCCTCCGCGGTGCCGGTGCCCTTGAGGGCGGCGGTGACCGCCTCCACCGTCGAGCCGGTGACGAGCACCTCGTGCTGGCTCACCGGCGCCGAGCTGTCGCCGCGCGTGGTCTGGGCGATCTCCACTGCGAAGCGCTCCTCGCGCAACTCCTTGGCGAGCCGCTCGGCGTTGTCGCTGCGGGCGAAGAGCCCGACCTGGATCCAGTAGTCGCCGCCGGTGGCCGCGGTGGGCGTCCCCGCCGCCGCGGGTGCGCTGGTGGCCGGGATGGACGCCTTCGCCACCGCCGTCTTCGGCGGGGCGGCGGCCTTGGCCGGGGCCGCCTCCTTGGCCGCGCGCTTCGTGGCCACGGCCGGCTTCGGCTCGGGCTCGGGCCGCGGAGGCAGGGCCGGCTTCTCGCTCGCGGGGGCCTCGGCCCTGGGGTCCGACGCTGCGGCGGGGGCCGCCGGCGCGAGAGGCGAAGCGGGCGTGGGCGCGGCGATTGGCTCCGGCTTCACCGGCTCCGTCGGCGCCGTGGCGAGCGCCTCCGGCTTGACGGGTTCACCAGGGGGCATGGCGCGCGTCACTGGACCCGGCAGCGGCGCCGAGGGGGCGATCCACTCGATCATGTACGGCACCGTGACGATCAGCAGGATCGCCAGGCCGCCCAGGACGATCAGGGCGCGCAGCCAGCCAGCGGAGAGCGGCCCAGACCGCCCTTCCCGGGCCTCCTTCCCTCCATCGTCGTCCAGGTAGTCGTCGCGCTCCGGGCTCACCGTCCCTGCCCCCTCGCCCCCATGCCGGCTGAATTTGTCAACGGCTGCGCCATCTTAGCACAGCCGCCATACAGGCCAAATGATTTCGAGGGCTTAGCGGCGGACCCGCCCTGCCCGGGGTGGCCCGCTGCGGCGCCCAGCGCTCTTCCGGAAGAGCAGGCGCACCGGGGAGCCGGCGAAGGGGTGTGTGTGGCGGAGCGAGTTGACGAGATAGCGCTCGTAGGAGAAGTGGATCTTGCCGGGCAAGTTCACGCGCAGCGCGAACGTGGGCGGCGACACCGCCACCTGCTGCGCGGATTGAATGCGAAGCGGCGCACCGCCCCACGACATGGGCCGCCGCTCGAGCGCGGCGCGGAAGATCGCGAGCAGCTCCCCCGGCTGCACGCGGCGCTGCGCTTCGGCAGCCACGCGATCCACGGTATCGAAGAGATCGCCCAGCCCGCTGCCACGCAGCGCGGAGGTGAAGCAGATCGGCGCGTAGTCGAGGAACGGCAGCCGGTCGTGAATCTGCCCCGTCACGTCGGCGCGTGTCACCATGTGGGGCGGCACGAGATCCCACTTGTTCACGGCGATGACGAGGGCGCGGCCGGCGTCGTGCGCGTAGCCTGCGATGTGCGCGTCCTGCGCGGTGACGCCCTCGGAGGCGTCGAGCACCAGCACCGCGACCTGGCAACGTTCCAGCGCCTTGAGCGCCATCACCACGGAGAGCTTCTCCAGCGCCTCCGAGACCTTGCCCTTGCGCCGGATGCCCGCGGTGTCGATGAGCAGATACGGGCGCCCGCGGAACATGAGCGGCGTATCCACGCTGTCGCGCGTGGTGCCGGGCGCCGAATGCACGAGCACGCGCGGCTGGCCGAGCACCGCATTCACGAGCGACGACTTGCCGACATTGGGCCGGCCCACGATGGCGACACGCGGGCCCTCCACGTTGACCTCGGCGACCGGGGGCGGCGCCGCGGCGCGGATCGCTTCCAGGAGCTCGGCAACGCCGCGACCGTGCTCGGCGGACACCGGGAGCACGCGCGGGAAGCCCAGGCGGTGCGCCTCGGCGAGCAGCGCTTCCTGGCCGCCTCCGTCGACCTTGTTCGCCGCGACCACCACCGGGCGGCCGCTCCGGCGGAGAATGCGCGCGATCTCCTCGTCGACCGGCGTCACACCCTCGCGCACGTCCACCGTGAAGACCACCAGGTCCGCCTCCTCGATGGCCTGCATGATCTGGGCGCGCATGGCGGCCACGAGGTCGTCGGTGGAGCCGGGCTCGAAGCCGCCGGTGTCCACGACGGTGGCCTGCCAGCGCTCGAACGCCACGGTGCCGTAGAGCCGATCGCGCGTGACGCCGGGCACGTCACGGACGAGCGACTGGCGGCGGCCGACGAGCCGATTGAAGAGCGTGGATTTGCCCACGTTGGGGCGGCCCACGATGGCGATGACCGGACGGATCATGCGGCGGCTCCCGGCCCGCGTCAGGCCGCGACGAGGGCGTCGAGCAACGCCCGCGCGCTCGGCTCCACCGGGAGCACGGGGACGCCGAGGGCCGCAGTGAGATCGGCCGGGGTGACATCGTCCAGGAACACGCCCGCGCCGTCGCGCAGCGCCGCCCCGGGCACGAGCACGGCCTCGCCCAGCGGGGTGCCGGCGAGCTGGCCCTGGATGTCCGCCCCGGTGAGCAGGCCGGCGACCTGCACGCTGCCACCGAACCAGTCGTTCCGGACCGCCTGGACCCGAGCGGTGAGACCGCCGACGTTGAGCCCGGCGAGCAGGCGCTCCAGTCGGGGCGCGTACATCTCCCCCGTCACCACCGTCACCGTGCGCGGGCGGGCGAGGCGCGCGGGCGCGCGGCGCCGTGCGCGCGCCCAGCCGTCCTCGAAGCGGCGCACGAGCCCGATCCCATCCTCCACCACCGGGAATCCCTCGTAGGCGCCGCTCGACGGAACGGGCAGCCCGGCCTGGAGATAGAGCTCGTCTCCGCCCCAGACGAAGCGCGTGCCGAGCCGGCCGCGGAACTCCGCCTGATGCCGCTCGAGCGTCTCCACCAGCGCGCGCGCCTCGTCCACGGTGAGGGTACGGAGCTCAGGCAGGCGCTGCCGGTGCGCCGTCAGCCCCACCGGGACCACGGCGGTCGTGGAGACCGCCGGGTGCAGCGCGGAGAGATCACGGAGGGAACGCTCGAGCTGCCGGCCGTCGTTCCAGCCCGGGCAGAGCACGATCTGAGCGTGCATCCGGATTCCGCGGGCGCCGAGACGCGCCATGATGGGCATGAGATCGCGCTTGGCGCGCGGCTCCCCGAGCATGCGGTGGCGCAGCTCGGGATCCGTGGCGTGCACGGAGACGTAGAGGGGCGACAGGCGCTGCGTCTCGATGCGGGCGAGCTCCGGCTCCTCGAGATCGGTGAGGGTGATGTAGTTGCCGTGGAGGAACGACAGCCGATAGTCGTCGTCCTTCACGTAGAGGCTCCTGCGCATGCCGCGCGGAAGCTGGTGGATGAAGCAGAACACGCACTTGTTGGCGCAGGTGGCGATCTCGGACGGCGCGGGCGCCAGGAGCTCCAGCCCCAGATCCGGGCCTCCCCGCTCGAGGGTGGCGCCGGTGGGGGCGCCGTCCCGCTCCACCGCGCAGCGGAGCCGCGCTTCACCGGAATGGAAGTGGAAATCGATGGCGTCCCGCACGCGCTCGCCGTTGATGGCGACGATGCGATCGCCGGGACGCAGGCCGGCGCGCGCGGCCGCCCCGCCTGCCGCGACCGCGCCCACCACCACGCCCTCGCGCTCGTCCTTGCGCCGCGCCACGGGCTAGGTCCGTCCCGCCACGCCCGCGGGCGGGTTGAGCTGCTTGAGCCCCTGCACGAGGTACTGAAGCCCCGAAGCCACCGTGAAGAGGGCGGCGAGCCACGCGAAGACCTGGGGCATGGTGGACACGCGGAAGAAGAAGGACAGCATCGCGGCGAGCACCGCGGCCATCTGGCACACGGTGGACGTCTTCCCGATCCACGTGGGCGCGGGGTGCACGGTGCCGCCCGCCACGTGTATGACCAGCACGCCGACCGAGAGAATCAGGTCACGGCTCACCACCACCGCGGTGAGCCAGAACGGGATCACCTTGAGATAGGTCAAGGTGACGAAGGCGGAGGTCAGGAGCAGCTTGTCGGCGACGGGATCGAGGAAGGCGCCCAGGCGCGACTGGCTACCGCGGCTCCGCGCGATGTAGCCGTCCAGCATGTCGGTGAGGCTCGCGAGGCAGAAGACGAGCAGGGCCACCCCGGCCCGCCGATAGACGAGCAGGGTGACGAAGACCGGAATCAGGAGGATCCGGAGGATGGTGAGCCAGTTCGCTAGTCCCATGGGTACGCCGCGGCCCGCCATTGTAACACCCCGCGTGTCGCCGCCCGCGCGGGCGCTGCCGACGCCGGCGCTAGTCGGCGCGGCGATACGCCTCGAGCTGCCCGGCCAGCCGCCGGGGAACTTCCACGTCCACGCGGATGCCCTCGGGGAGGTCGGCGCGCTCCAGCACCCGCCCGCGGTCGTAGCAGAGGGCGAGCGCGGGTCCGTCGCGATAGGGAATGAGCAGCCGCATGCGCTCGACGCGGGGCCGGAACTGGCGATCGATGCGCTCGAGCAGGGCCTCCACGCCCTCGCCGGTACGCGCGGACAACGCGACGGCGTCGAACCGCGCGGTGAGCGCTTCCAGCGCGCTGTCGGCGCCGAGCCGGTCGATCTTGTTGAGGGCCACGATGGTCGGCCGCTCGCCCAGCTCCAGCTCCGCGAGCAGGCTCTCCACCGCCGCCATCTGCTCCTCGAGACCCGGGTGGCTCGCATCCACCACGTGCACGAGAAGGTCGGCCTCGGCCAGCTCCTCGAGCGTGGCCTTGAACGCGGCCACGAGCTGATGCGGCAGCTTGCGGATGAAGCCCACGGTGTCGGTGAGGATGAACGGGGCATGGCCCGGGGCCGCCACCAGCCGGGCGGACGGATCCAGCGTGTCGAAGAGACGATCCGCCGCCGCCCGGCCCGCGCCGGTGAGCTGGTTCAGCAACGTGGTCTTGCCGGCATTGGTGTAGCCGACGAGGGCGACGACCGGATAACCGGTTGCTTGACGCCGTTCGCGCACCAGGCGCCGGTGCACGCGCACGCGCTTGAGCTCGTCGCGGAGCTTCTGGATGCGGTGGCGTATCATCCGCCGGTCGGACTCGAGCTGGGTCTCGCCGGGGCCCCGCGTGCCGATGCCGCCGCCCAGGCGCTCGAGATGCTTCCACTGCCCCACCAGGCGCGGTAGCAAGTACGAGAGCTGGGCCAGCTCCACCTGCAGCTTGCCCTCCATCGTGCGCGCGCGCTGGGCGAAGATGTCGAGGATCAGCGCGGTGCGGTCGATGACCTTGAGACCCAGGCTGCCGCCGAGATTGCGCTCCTGGATGGGCGAGAGGGCGTCATCCGAGATCATGAGATTGGCGCCCTGCTCGCGCGACCAGGCGCGCAGCTCGTCCACCTTGCCCTTGCCGAAGTAGAGCCCGGGCGTGGGCGCGCGGCGGTCCTGCGTCATGCGCCCGACGACTTCCGCGCCCGCCGACTCCGCCAGCCGCCCCAGCTCGTCCAGGGACTCGTCGACCTCGAAGCGGGGCTGCTTGGGGAGCCGCAGCGCCGTGAGGACGGCCTTCTCGCGGGCGCTCACCGCGTGAGCCCCTCGTCGCGCACCCAGGCCTCGATGGTCGCCGCCGCCCCCGCCGGGCCGCCGGCGGCGTCCACGTCGATCCAGCGGATCTCGGGATCCCGTGCGAACCACGTCATCTGCCGCTTGGCGTAGCGCTGGGTGTCGCGGATCATGAGCCGGACCGCTTCGGCCTCCGGCATCCGGGCCTCGAGCACGGCCGTGAACTGCCGGTAGCCGATGCCTCCCATCGCGGGAAGCGAGGCGTCGTACCCCGCCGCGATCAGTCGTCTCACTTCCTCCATCATGCCACGGGCCACCATGCCGCGCACCCGCTCGGCGATGCAGTGGGCCAGAGCCTCGCGACCCCGGCGCAGGCCCGCCATCACGAGACGGTACGGCGGCACCGCGGTCCGCCAGTCCGCGGTGGCCGGGCCGGCGCCACCGAGCACGTCCACCTCGAGGGCCCGCACGATGCGGACGCGATCGCGCGGGTGCAGGCGCGCGGCCGCGGCGGGGTCGCGCGCGGCGAGCCGGCGGTGCAGCGCCTCGGGGCCCAGCGTGGCCAGCGAGGCCTCCAGCTCCTCACGCAGGGCGGGATCGGCAGGCGGCGCGGGATGCAGGCCCTTGAGAAGCGCGCGGACGTAGAGCCCGGTGCCCCCGACCACGACGGGCAACCGGCCGCGGGCGCGGATGGCGGCGATGGCCTCGAGGGCGTCGCGCCGGAAGCGCGCGGCGTGGTAGCGCTCGGCGGGATCGACGACGTCGAGCAGATGATGGGGCAGGGCGGCGCGCTCGGCGGCGGTCGGCTTGCCGGTGCCGATGTCCATGCCGCGATACACCTGGCGGGAATCGGCGTTGATCGCCTCCAGCGGCAGGCGGGCCGCCAGCCGCACCGCCACGTCGGTCTTACCCACCGCGGTGGGACCGACGATCACGAGCAGCGGTTCCCGGTCCACGTCGACTTCAGATGTTCTGATTGCTCGCCTCGCCTTCGGCTGCGGCTCGCCCGCCTCGCGCTGCGCGGCCCCCTCTTCCTTATCCGCTCGCCTCGCCTTCGGCTGCGGCTCGCCCGCCTCGCGCTGCTCGGCCCCCCCTTCCTTATCCGCTCGCCTCGCCTTCGGCTGCGGCTCGCCCATCAACTGCTCACCATGTCCTGCGGAGTTCTTTCCGGATCTCTTTGAGCGAGAGGCGGGAGACGATGGGGCGGCCGTGCGGGCAGAAGAAGGGCGTCCGCGTGGCGGAGAGATCGGCGAGGAGCCGGCGCATCTCCTCGCGCTCGAGCGGAGCGGGCGCCTTGATCGCAGCCCGGCATGCCACGAAGGCCAGCGCGCGCTCGAGCTGCGGCGCGTCGCCCTCCTTGCCGGGGCTCGCCAGCTCCTCGAGCATGCGCGTGATGAGCCGCCGTGGCTCGCGCCGGGCGAGCAGGGCCGGCAGGGCGCGCACCAGGCTCGTGTCACCGCCGAACCCCTCCAGCACGAAGCCGAGCCGCGTGAGGGTGCCCGCCCACTCGGCGAGAAGGCCCCGCTGACCCGGTGGCAGCTCCAGCGTCTCCGGAAACAGGAGCTCCTGCGAGGCGAGCGGCCCGGCCTGGAGCTCGGCTTGCAGCCGCTCGAACACCACGCGCTCGTGGGCCACGTGCTGGTCCACGAAGAACACCTCCTCCTCGGTGGCGGCCACGACGAAGGTGTCCTGGAGCTGGCCCACCACGGCGCCGAAGCGCCCCGTCGGCCAGGCCGCCTCCGCCTCGCGGAAGAGCCCCGGCTGGGTCGCCGCCCCCTCCCCCACGGGCGCCACGAAGGGCTCGGCCGACACCGCAGTCCCCGCGCCCATCGTATCCAGCCCCGCTTGGCGCTGCACCACGTCGCCGGCGCGCAGCGCCTCCTGGACCGCGAGGAAGAGCGTTTCCTGCACCACCCGCGGCGCGCGGAAGCGGACCCAGGCTTTCGCGGGGTGGACGTTGACGTCCAGCTCCTGCGGGGGCAGGTCGATCCAGACCACCGCCACGGGATGCTGATCGCGCGCGAGCATCGGGCGATAGGCGTCGAGCAGCGTCTGGGTCAGCGCGGTGTCACGCACCGGCCGGCCGTTGACCACCCAGGTGATCTCCTCGCGGCTGGCCCGGGCATGCTGAGGCGGAGCGATCAATCCCACGATGGCCAGACCGTGCTCGGCGCGGCGCACCTCCAGCATCCTGGCCGCGAGGTCCCAGCCGTAGAGGGCGCCCACGCGCTCGCGCAGGCTCCGGGCGCGGGGCGCGGTGAGCGCGGCCCGCCCGTCGTGCGTCACCGCCAGATGAAGATCGGGGTGCGCCAGCGCGACGCCCTGGAGCAGACGCAGCGCCATCGCCAGCTCCGTGCGCGCCGCCTTGAGGAACTTGAGCCGCGCGGGGGTATTGAAGAAGAGGTCCTGCACCTCCACGGTGGTGCCGGGCGGCGCCGCCACCGCCAGGACCGGCTCCGCCGCCCCCGCCGCGCCGCGCAGCAGCGCGCCCTCGACGGCCCCCTTGGCGCAGGACAGTAGCGAGAAGCGACTCACCGCCGCGATGGCAGGGAGGGCCTCGCCGCGGAAGCCCAGGGTCTGGATGCTGTCGAGATCGGCGTCGGTGGCGATCTTGGACGTGGCGTGCCGGGTGAGGGCCCAGCCGAGCTCGTCGGGCGTCATGCCGATCCCGTCGTCGCGCACGCGGATGAGCTGCCGCCCGGCGTCGCGGAGATCCACCGTCACGTGCGCGGCCTCGGCGTCGATGGCATTCTCGACCAGCTCCTTCACCACCGAGGCCGGACGCTCCACCACCTCGCCGGCGGCGATCTTGTTGACGAGGTGCTCGGGCAGCGGCCGGATGCGGCTCACGGGCGATCCTTCACGAGCTCTACCTTAGCGCTCCCGGAGCAGGCGCTGCCACTCGGCGAGGAGGTTGAGGGCCTGCAGCGGGGTGGTCGAGCCGAGCTCCACCGCGGCAATGTCCTTGAGGATGGGATCTCCGCCGGGCGGAAACAGGCCGAGCTGCACGGGCTGGCTCGGCGGCGTGGCGGCCACGGAGAGCGCCGCGCGCTCATTCTCGAGGTCCGCGAGGATGGCCTTGGCGCGCGTCACCACCGCCGCGGGGAGCCCGGCCAGACGCGCGACCTGTATGCCGTACGAGCGGTCGGTGCCGCCGGGGCGGACCTTGTGGAGGAACACGATCTCGTCGTTCCACTCCCGCACCGCCACGTGGAAGTTCCGCACGCGGGGCAGGCGCTCCGCGAGCGTCGTCAGCTCGTGATAGTGGGTGGCGAAGAGCACCTTGGGCCCCTGCCCCGGCCGGCCCCCGTGATCGTGCAGCGCCTCGGTGACCGCCCACGCGATGGCGAGGCCGTCGAACGTGGACGTGCCGCGCCCCACCTCGTCCAGCAGTACCAGGCTCCGCCCGGTGACGTTGGCGAGGATGCTCGCGGTCTCCACCATCTCCACGAGGAAGGTGCTCTGGCCGCGCGCCACGTTGTCCTGCGCGCCCACGCGCGTGAGCACGCGGTCCACCAGGCCGATGCGCGCCGCGCGCGCGGGGATGAAGCTTCCCATCTGCGCGAGGATGACGAGGAGCGCGGTCTGCCGCATGAAGACACTTTTGCCGCTCATGTTGGGGCCGGTCAGGATCACGACCTGCGTGCCGTGGGGATCCAGGCTCACGTCGTTGGGCGTGAACGTCGTCCCCGGCGCGGCGTCCAGCACGGGATGGCGGCCGTCGGTGATCTCGAGCGTGGCGGAGTCGTCCACGTCGGGCCGCACCCAGGCGCGGGTGTGCGCCTGCTCCCCGAGCGCGGCGAGCGCGTCGAGCGTCCCCAGGGCGCGCGCGGTGCGCAGAAGCCTTTCCGCCTCCGCGGCCACCCGGCCCCGGATCTCCGCGAAGAGCTCGAACTCCAGCGCAGCCATGCGCGCCTCCGCCCCCAGGGCGCGGCTCTCGTACTCCTTCAGCTCGGTGGTGACGTAGCGCTCCGCCCCCACCAGGGTCTGCCGGCGCACGTATTCGGGCGGCACCTTGGCCGCGTGGGAATTGGACACCTCGATGGAGTAGCCGAAGACGCGGTTGAAGCGCACGCGCAGCGAGGGAATGCCCGTACGCGCGCGCTCGTGGCCTTCCAGCGAGGCGATCCACGCCTTCGCCTCCCGGGCCGCGCGCCGGAGCTCGCCGAGCTCGGGGCTCCACGTCTCGCGGATGAGGCCGCCCTCGCGCAGGTCGCGCGGAGGCTCGTCCTCCAGCGCCTCGTCGAGCAGGTGGGTGAGCTCGGGCAGCGCGGTGACGTCGGCGGCGAGCCCGGCGAGGAGCGGTCCGGCGAGCGCGCCCAGCGTCTCCGGCAAGCCGGGCAGCTCGCGGAGATACCCCCGCAGCGCCACCAGGTCGCGCGCGTGCGCCACCCCGAGCGCGGCCCGGCTCGCCAGCCGCTC
>DATEDO010000152.1:0-46253 GCA_035281625.1 Candidatus Methylomirabilota bacterium | reverse complement strand
GCGCCTCGCGGAGATCTGGAAGGGCTGGGCGGGGAGCGCGTAGTGAGAAGTCTGCACATCACGATCTCGCCCTTGCTCCTCCGGGCGGACGAGCTGGTCAAGTAAGACAATGGGTATTGACTCGCCGGGTCTCGATTGCTATTGATCTGGTGTGTTCGGCGTCTCTCGACACACGCACACCGGTATCCGATTCAAGCTAATGCTTGGCATATTCCTGATGTTGACAATTCTGTTCACGATGACACTTGCTCACGCCGACTCGGGATCGCAAGCCAGCGTGGAGTCGCAATTGAAAGGCCTCGAAGACGACCTCGCAAAACGGAGGTGTTCTTGCTCAGATCTCCGAGACAGAACCGATCAGATCTGGGTGACGCTTCTCGAGAATCCTAGTCTCTTGTCCTTGGTCAGGCGCCAGGTCGTCGAGTGGTCTCAGAAGCTGCAAGTCGTCTGTGATGCACCTATGCGCGATTTCATCTAAGAGCGCATCGCACGTCTCAAACGTCTCCTTCGTCCCCTTCGCTTGGGAGGCCTTCTACCAGCTGAACCGGTTCTAGATTCACAGGAGGCGCTTCAGGGGGAGGAGGTCCCTGAACGACAGTGGGGGAATCCTCCTCCTCCGGCATCCAACCCTGAAACGGCGGTCTCGGTGGGTTTAGCTCGGGTGGAAACTCGATCGGGGGCTGCTGTTGAAGTTCCTGATAGTATTGGATCACAAAGTTAAAGAGAGGTTGAGAGCGTTCCAAGTTTTCGTGTATGGTCTGTTGCTGCTCGAACGCGCGCACTCGTGCCATCACCTCAGGATTGATTATTCTCGGTGGTTGAAACTCGGGTGGCGACTGCGGCTGCGATTGAGCCGGAGGGGCAGTGACCGGCACCTGATCTGCTGCCGGGAAGCCAGTCGAAAGTACTTGAGATCCGGTTGCAGGAACATCACCTTCCCAACCCTCCAAGATTGTACTCATGAGCCGTGCTCCCTGCACACCATTGGACGGGGCATTGGTGTGAAGAAGGTCGAGTGGACCGCGATCTACTTGAGCAAAACTGGTAGCAGAGTGTCGAGGTCCTCGAGACGTGTGGCCGCATCGCCGATAAGGATTCCATCAGTTTGCACATTCGGATACGGGCTCTGCGGCTGGGCGACTCGTGTCAAGCCCGTCCACCGGTCTCTCGTGTAAGGATGGAACCCCTTCTCGGGGAATAGGGTGTCAAGGTAAAGGTACCAGTCGGGGTTGCCCGCTTGGTCCAGCACTGATGCATAAAGGAAATGCCTGGCTCCCGGAATGACACGTCCCATGGTGTTCCCGGACCCGCCGCGGGCCCTGCTGGTGCTCGGATCCGAGGTATAGAACGTTGCTGTGCCGTAGTTGTAGTAGTAGTTCTGATACATCTGCCAGACGGTTCCCGAGCCGCCACGAACGGTCCAGCGGGTAGGGTACCCTCCCGAAAGATAGTAGATCGTAGCGCCTTCTTTGAAGTTCTGCGTCTGGCTGAACGTCACGATGTCCCCTGCCGGTGAGCCCACCGTTACTGCGGTAACGTTGCCACTCCCTTGAACGAGCTGTCGAGCCGAGGTCGCCATCGCGCGGCTTTCTATTGCGCGTCGCCGTACGACAGGAGCTGCTCGATCGTATAGGTGGCGTTACTGCCGGCGGCCGGCGGTGTGCCGAAATGGCCGGGCCCATTCGCCCATTGCTCGAGAGCGTAGACTCGCGCTACCAGGTCGGCGATGCGGGAATCAGGAGACGTTGTAGTTCCGGCACTGCCACGCGCAAGTCCCTCCAGAATGCGAATCCGAGTCATGGGATCAGGAACGATCGCCTGAACGGTCGCCGATGACGGCATCATGGAGCCGGTGTACTGGTCCCGGGTGTAGGGATGTACGCCATTCTCTGGGAAGAGAGTGTCCACGTAGAAATACCAATCGGCCGCTCCAGCGCTGTCGACGGTCGCACGATACATGAAGTGCGCCGCGTTGGGCACGATGACTCCGTCGGTCCCGCGACTCCTGGAGTTCACAGTGTTCGAGCACTTGAAGGTCTTGCCGGACGCCGTAGACGGTGCGCTTTGCATGGCGACCCACGTGGTTCCAGCCCCCGTGTCGATGGTGAAGTATAGGGGGGTGCCGCTAGGATCGACGATGATCGTCGTACCTTCTTTGAAGGATTGCGCCGTTGAGAAAGTCAGGACCTTGGAACCCGACGTGGTACTCACGGTGCCTGATCCGGTCATGAGGTTCCGTACGCTGGATGCCGGCATCTGGCCCTCCTTCGAGTGAAAAGACCTGTTGCGTTTGCATCGTGCTCGCCGCAGGCGCCGTCCGGCGGCTTAGGGACTCACCCTGCATACGAGGGGCCATGCTGTTGTCTAACGAGTGAGAAGTTCAAACGTCCCAGAGGGACAGGACTAACTGGTGAGTGGACCCTGTCTTTGTGCGGCCAGCGTCGTGCACTGATGGCAGGGCGCACGACGCATTGACTCCCGGGACCGTCCGCGAAATGCTGAGCCGTTATCAGAGGTTGCGCTCTGTGCACCGTCGACGAGGCGTTTCGGGCAAAGAGTGCATCGGTAGGCGTGCTAAGTCGAGGGCCCCCTACTTGAACGCCGGCAGGACCCGGTCGGCGAGGATGCGGAGGCTCTTCATCGCGAGCGGGGCGGGGATGAGGCCGCCCGCGTTGGGCTCGATGATGAAGCCGTCGAGGTCGAGCGACTCGCGCAGCTCGCCGATGCGGTCGACGAGGGCGGGAGCGCTCCCGAAGGCCACGCGGGTGCGGCAGATCTCGTCGTAGGTCATGTGCTCGAGATGCGTGAGCTGGGCGACGTTGCGCTCGGAGGGCCCCGCGCCGGCGCGTCCGATCCGTGACTGGGTGAGCTCGGCGTGGCGCTTGAAGAAGTACGTGATGCTCTCCCGCGCCTCCTCGCGCGCGGCCTCCTCCGTCTCGCCGGCGTAGATCGGGATGCGGAGATACACGCTGCCCTCACCGGGATGCCCGGCCGCCCGCCAGGCCTCGCGATAGCGGCGGACGTGCGCGCCCAGGTCGGTGGTGTCGTGATCGCGCAGGCCCACGAAGAGGGACACGCCCAGCTCGGCCACCTGGGGGAAGGTCTCGGGGCTGTTGGCGGCCATGCGGAGCGGCGGGTGGGGATCTTGGTAGGGCCGCGGCCATACCGTCGCCTTCTCGAACCTGTAAAACTCCCCGTGATAGCTGAAGGGCTGCCCCTTCCAGGCCTCGCGGAGAATGGCGAGGCACTCCTTGAAGCGGGCCTGGCTCTCGGCGTAGGGGATGCCGAGCACGTCGTAGGTGCGCGCAGCGCCGCTGCGCCCGACGCCCATCTGGAAGCGTCCCTCGCTGAGCTGGTCGAGGGTGGCGGCCTCCTCGGCGATGCGCAGCGGATTGCCGAGGGGCAGGACCTGGACCGCGGTGCCCACGTGGACGCGCTTGGTGCGGGTGGCCATGGCGGTGGCCAGCACGATGGGGGCGGAGATGACGGACCGCGACGGGTTGAAATGGATCTCGCCCAGCCAGACGCAATCGAGGCCGATGGCCTCCGCGGTGTCGGCGAGCTCGAGCGCTTCCCGGAAGGCCTGGGCCTGGGTGTAGCCGGGCCGCGTCTCCTCCACGAACAGCCCGAAGTGCATGCCCCGAGGGTAGCCCGGCGCTCGGGGCGTCTTCAAGACGCCCCGGGGGCGTCGTCCTCGGCCAGGCGCACGCAGGCGGCGGGATCGATGCGCAGTCCCACCGCCTCGCCGGGGCGGAGTCGCGGGGAGGTGGGCGCGGCCACGCGCAGCGTGAGATCGGCGCCCGCCACCTCGACCTCGTAGTCCACGCCGTCGCCCAGGAAGGCCACGCGCTTCACCGTGCCGCGGAGCGCGTCGGCGCCGCCCACCGCGGGCGCCACAAGGGCGATCAGGTGCGGGCGTATCGAGACCGCGACGCGGGCGCCCGCGGCGAGGCCGCCGCCGGCGACGCGCAGGCGCAGACCGTCCCGGACGATGGTGTCGCCGGAGAGGGCCACACCCTCCACCACGTTGGTCTTGCCGATGAACTCCGCCACGAAGCGCGTGCGCGGCGCCTCGAAGAGCGCGTCCGCGGTGCCGACCTGGGCCAGGCGTCCGCGGTTCAGCACCGCGATGCGGTCCGAGATCACCATGGCCTCGGCCTGGTCGTGGGTGACGTAGAGCGTGGTGATGTGGAAGGCCTCGTGCAGGCGCCGGATCTCGAAGCGCATCTCCTCGCGGAGGTTCGCGTCGAGATTGGACAGGGGCTCGTCCAGGAGCAGGATCTCCGGCTCGACCACGAGGGCGCGCGCCACCGCCACGCGCTGCTGCTGCCCGCCCGAGAGCTCGCCCGGGTAGCGCGCCTCGAGCCCGTCCAGCCGGGCCACCTTGAGCATTCCCGCCACGCGCCGCGCGCGCTCGGCGCGGGCCACGCCGCGCTGGAAGCGGAGGCCGTAGCCCACGTTCTGCGCGACCGTCATGTGCGGCCAGAGGGCATAGCTCTGGAAGATCATGGCCATACGCCGCCGCTCGGGCGGCACCACCGAGGCGGGCGAGGAGAGCAGGCGCTCGCCCACGCGGATTTCACCGGTGTCGGGCTTGAGGAAGCCCGCCACCAGGCGCAGCGTGGTGGTCTTGCCGCAGCCGGACGGGCCGAGGAGAGCGACCAGCTCGCCGGGCCGGACGTCCAGGGAGAGATTGTCCAGCGCGGCCACGCCGCCGTAGCGCTTGCCGAGCCCGCGGAGGGTGATGCCGGGCATCAGTCGCGCGCGCCCAGCACGTCGCGCCCCAGCGCGGCCTGGACCAGGGTGACGGTGGCGAAGGTGAGCGCGAGCATGACCAGGCCCAGCACCGCGATGGCGCCGAACTGGCCCTCTTCCTTGAGATCGAAGAGCACCACCGACATCACCTTGGTGTTCGGGGTGAAGAGGATGATGGAGGCGGACAGCTCGCGGATCACCCCGATGAAGATGAAGCACCAGGCGGCGATGACGCCGCTCCGGGCCAGGGGCGCGGTGATGTCGCGCAGCACGCGCAGGCGGCCCGCGCCGAGGATGCGTCCGGCCTCCTCGAGGTCGGGCGGGATGCCGCGGAAGGTGGCGTCCGATTGCGCGTACCCCACCGGCATCTCCTTGGTGAGATAGGCGACGAAGAGGATCCAGAGCGTGCCGTAGAGCACGAAGGGCGGCCGCGTGTAGGCAATGAAGAGGGCCACCGCCAGGACCACGCCGGGAATCACCACGGGGACGAGCGCCAGGAAGGCCACCACCTGGTGGCCGAGCACGAGGCGGCGGCTCGCGATGTAGGCGAGGAGACCGACCAGCGCCGCGCCCACGGTGGCGGTGAGAAAGCCCAGCTCGAGCGTGTTCACGATGGCGGCGCGGGTGGCGCTGTACTCGAAGAAGGTGAAGGCGAAGTTGCCGAGCGTGAGGTTGCCCCACGTGAGGGGCTGGGCCCACGCGCGCGAGAACGCCGCTTTGGCGAGCATCCCGTAGGGCAGGAAGATCGCGCACGCCATCACCACGAGGCAGGCCCCCAGCGCCGGATAGCGCCAGGGCCCGAGGGGGATCACCCGCCGCTGGCCGCCCTTGCCGCCCACGGCGGCGTAGCCTCGCCGGCCGAGGAGCCGCTTCTGGAGGTACAGGAGCACCACGGTGGCGAGCAGGAGCGGCACGGAGAACGCGGCCGCCATCTCCACCTTGGGCGGGAACTGGAACAGCGACCAGATCTGGGTGGTGACGGTGTGAAAGCCCGCGGGCAGGGCGAGGATGGCGGGTGAGCCGAAGAGGGCCAGGGCCTGGAGGACGGACAGGATGAACCCGGACACCAGGGCGGGCAGCACCATGGGGAAGGTGATGGTGAGCGCGACGGCGAGGCGGCCCGCGCCCAGCATCGCGGCCGCCTCCTCCACGTCGGAGGCGATGAGGGCGAGCGTGTTGGCCACCATGATGTAGACGTAGGGGAAGGTGTAGACGGCCACCACGAAGATGAGCCCCGGCATGCTGAAGATGTTGACGAGCGGAGCCTCCGCCCCGGTGACGCTGCGCCAGAGGCGGTTGAGATAGCCGGCGTTCGGCCCCGCCAGCATCACCCACGCGAAGGCGCCGAGAAAGGGGGGCGTCACGAAGGAGGCGAGCACGAGGCCGCGGATCAGCCCGCGCCCGGGCACGTCGGTGCGCGCGGTGAGCCAGGCCAGGGGGGCGCCCACCGCGACCGAGACCAGGCCCACCCAGAAGGCCAGCACCACCGTGTTCCAGAGCGCCCGCTGCAGCGCGGGATCGGCGAAGACCGCGGTGTAGTGGCCGAGCGTGAAGCCCCCGCGCTCCGCCGTCACGCTCATGTGGGCGAGCCAGCCCAGCGGCAGCGCCATGAGGAACACGAGCACGAGCGCGGCCGCCGCCCAGACGGGCAGCGCGCGATCGAGCCCGGCGAGCGCGGCGCCCCTACGCTCCAAAGAACTCCACGAAGCGCTTCTTGATCTCCTCGCTGCGCTTCTCCAGCTCGTCCGCGTCGGGGGCGAGGAGCTTGAGCTCGCCGAGCTTGGGCTTGTCGGCGGGGTACTTCACCTCGGGGTGCCCGGTGTAGAGGCCTTCCGAGTCGGCCATCACCTGCTGGACCTCCTTGGTGAAGGAGAAGTCCGTGAAGAGGCGCGCCGCATTCGGATGCGGAGCGAAGACGGTGATGGCGGTGGGCGACACCACGAGCGGCACGCCCTCCTTCGGGTACACGATCTCCACCGGATTCCCCTTCTTCTTGATCTGGTAGAACGTGTACTCGCCGCCGTTGACCGCCACCGGCCGCTCGCCGGAGGCCACGGTGCCCGAGGGATCCACGGCGGACTGCACCAGCATCAAGTTGTTCTTGGCCAGGGCCTGGAAGTACTCCCAGCCGTAGAGGTGCACGAGGGCCAGCACGTGCGTGGCGATCACCCCGCTGTAGCCGGGATGCGCGGTGACGAGCTTGCCCTTCCACTTGGGATCGAGGAGATCCTTCCAGGTCTTGGGCGCCTCCGCCGCGCTCACCTTCTGCGTGTTGTAGGCGATGACGTTCACGGTGGCGCGCAGGCCGAAATAGTAGCCGTCCTGGTCCTTGAAGCCGGCGGGGAATCCCTCCACGCCCTTCGGAACGTACCGGGCCAGGAGCTTCTTCTCCTTGAGGAGGACGAAGTGCCCCGCGTCGGAGGTGTGGACCACGTCCGCGTTCTTGATGTTGGCCTGGAGCTCCTGCATGACGCGCTGGAGAATGCGCTGCGATCCGGTGCGGTGCACCTCCACCTTGATGCCCGGATAGGCGGCCTCGAAGAGCTTGGCGACCTTTTCCGCGCTGGGGAGCGCCAGCGAGGTGTACCAGACCACCTTGCCCTCCTTCTTCGCCGCCTCGAGATTCGGCGCCTGCGCGAGGGCCGGGGCGGCGGCAAGGAGGGCGAGGGCGGCGACGAGGACCAGGGCGAGGGCGCGACGGGGCATGGTCAGCTCCTCCCGGGCGTGAGGGCGGTGAAGAGGTCCGCGAGCGACGCGCCGGTGTCGAGGGTGTGGACGAGGCGGATGACCCGCTCGATCTGGGGAGCGGGCAGCGCCATGGCATTGCCGCGGAACTTGGCCTCCAGCTCATCGCGGGTGAGGGGCGCGTCGGGGCCACCCCGCGGCCGGTCCTGCCGCTCGCGGAGCACGCGGCCATCGGCGAGCGTGACCTCGACGTCGCCCACGAACTGGCGCGGGTAGTCGATGGCGGGATCGATCTCGTACGTGACGGCGCGGGTCACCGCGAGCACGGCGGGGTCGGTGACGGCGGCGTCCTCGAACTCGGCCAGCCCGGCGCGACCCTTCACGAGGATGACGGCGACGAGATACGGCAGGCTGAACTTCGCCGCGTAGCCGTTGGGCGGCGCGTGCTTGGAGGTCAAGGGCTCCCAGAGCCGGGGCAGGGGCCCGGCAGCGGTGCGGCAGCGCACCGCGCGGATGTCCGCGGGGCGCAGCCCGTGCTGAGTGCGCAGGCGCATGGCGCAGTCCATGTAGGGCTGGGCGATGGAGCCGCACGGATAGGGCTTGAAGGTCAGCTCGGCCAGCTCCCACGTGCGGCCCAGCGAAGCGAGCAGCGCCTCGAGCCGGGCGGCGTCGTGGCCCCCCGCGAAGGCCGCGTAGAGGCCGTGGCCGCCCTCGAGCACCGTCTCGGGGCCGGTGAAGCCCGTCTCCGCCAGCAGGGTGGCGACGAGGCCGGCGTGCGCGTTCCAGCCGGGGTGCAGGCGCTTGGTCCACGTGCCGTCCACGAGGTACTCGATGATGCCGGCGGCCTGGCTCCCGCAGATGCCGAAGGCCCGCACGAGCTGATCTTCCGAGAGCTTGCGGAGGCGGGCGGCCGCCGCCGCGGCGGCGAAGGAGCCGGTGACGGCGGTGGGGTGGAAGTGGCGCGCGTGAAAGGCGCCCGGCACGGCCAGGCCCACCCGGCACATCACCTCCACCGCGGCGATGGCGGCGAGGAGCGCCTCGCGCCCCGACGCGCCCGCGGCCTCCGCGGCGGCGAGGGCGGCGGTGACGGCGATGCAGCCGGTATGGACGATGGCGTCCTCGCGCGTGTCGTCGAAGTCCAGGCCGTGGGCGAGGGTCGCGTTGGCGAGCACGGCATTGGCCGCGCCCACGCGGCCGCCCGAGCCGATCAAGGTGCTCTCGGCGGGGCCGCCCAGCCGCGCCGCCGTCTCGGTGATCGACCGCCCAAAGTCCTCACCCGTCGCGGCCAGGCAGTTGCCCAGCGTGTCGAGGACGAGGAGGCGCGCGCGGGCGACCACGGCCTCCGGCACGTCCTCCAGGCGCAGGCCGAGGACGAAGCGCGCGAGCCGGCGGGCCGCGGAGAGGCTGGCCATGGCCCCGGGTCTCCCGCCGTCGCTCAGGCCGAGTCCACGGCCGGGCGCACCGTCCCCGTCACGAAGTCGAGGATCTCGATCATCCTGGCGAGATCATCTCTCCGGAAATCGAGCACGATGTGGCGCACGCCGATGCGCTTGTACTCGGCGAGGAGGTCCACCACCGCTTGCTTGCCCTGGGCCAGCTCCTCGTCCCGGAGCGGGTTGCGGATGCTGAGGGTGAGGGAGTCGAAGGGCCGCCCCGCCGCGTCCGCCGCCGCGCGGAGCCGCGCGAGGCCCTCGCGGAGCTGGGTGGGCGTCTTGGACGTGGCGTGCCAGCCGTCACCGAGCGTGACCACCCGGCGGAACGCGCCCGGGCTGTCGCCACCCACCCAGATGGGCGGCATGGGCTTCTGCACGGGCTTGGGAGCGAAGCCCAGCTCGCGAAACGTGTAGAATTCGCCCTCGTGCGCGGGGTTGTCCTGGGTCCACAGGGCCTTGAACACCCGCAGGATCTCGTCGGCCTGCCGCCCCCGCGCGTGGAAGGGCACGCCCAGGATCTCCAGCTCGTCCTTCCACCAGCCCACCCCCACTCCGCAGATGAGGCGGCCGCTCGACAGCGCGTCGATGCTGGTGAGGAGCTTGGCCATCACCACCGGATGCCGGTGACCGAGGATGAAGACGGAAGCGCCGAGGCGGGCGCGCCGGGTGAGCACGGCCGCGGCGGAGAGCACGGCCACCGGTTCAAGGTAGGCGCGATCGGGGGGATGCGGGAAGCGGCCCCCGGGGTAGCCCGGCGGAACGTGGCGGGGGAAGATCACGTGGTCGCTCACCCAGAGCGAGGCGATCTGGCGCGATTCGGCGGCCCGGCAGAAGGTGATGAGCGCCTCGCCGGTGGCGAGAGGCCCCTGGGTGGGCAGATGGCAGCCGATCTCCATGACGTCCTCCCTAGAGGGCGAGGTACTGGTGGCGAATGGAATCGTCGGCGCGGAACGCCGCCACCGTGCCCTCGTAGCGCACGGCGCCCTTCTCCAGCACGTACACGCGGTCGGCGAGATCGAGGGAGAAGTCGACGTTCTGCTCGGCGAGCAGGATGGTCAGGCCCTCGCCCTTGAGCCGCGCGATCTGCTGCCCCAGGTGCTCGACGACCAGGGGGGCCAAGCCCTCCGAGGGCTCGTCGAGCAGGAGCAGCTCGGGATTGCCCATGAGCGTGCGCGCGATCGTGAGCATCTGCTGCTCGCCGCCGGAGAGATGGCCGCCCTGCCGATCGCGCAGCTCGGCGAGCTTGGGGAAGAGCTCGTACACGCGGTCGAGCGTGAAGCCGCCGTTCCCGCGCGCGCGGGTGGCCACGTCGAGGTTCTCCCACACCGTGAGGTCGGCGAAGATGCGCCGGTCCTCCGGCACGAAGCCGAGCCCGGCCTTGGCGACCTCGTGGGGGGCGCGGCCGGTGATGTCGCGCCCCTTCCACTCCACGTGGCCCCGCGCCGGCGGGGTGAGGCCCATGATGCTGCGCATGGTGGTGGTCTTGCCCACCCCGTTCCGGCCCAGCAGACAGACACACTCGCCGCGGCCCACGTCGAGGGAGACGCCGAACAGCACCTGGGACAGCCCGTAGGCGGTGTAGACGTCGCGAACCCGCAGCAGGGGCTCGCTCACGCGTGCTTGTCCCCGAGGTATACGCGCCGCACCTGAGGGTCGCGCCGCACCTCGTCGGGAACGCCGTCGGCGATCACGCGTCCCTGGTGGAGCACGGTGATGCGCTGGGAGATCGAGAACACCACCTCCATGTCGTGCTCGGTGAAGAGGAGGGTGAGGCGGCGCTCGTGGGCGAGCCGCTCGATGAGCGCGATGGACTCGCGCGTCTCCGCCGCCGACATGCCCGCGGTCGGCTCGTCGAGGAGGAGGATCTCGGGCTCGAGCGCGAGCGCGATGCCCAGCTCGAGCTGCTTCTGGCCGCCGTGGGAAAGGAAGCCCGACTCCTCGCCGGCCCGGTCGAGCAGGCCCACCGCGTGGAGGATGGCCTCGGTCTCCGCGCGGTAGATACGCGCGACGGGGGCGAAGAGGTTCCAGCCGCGTCCCCGGTGGGACACATACGCGGCCTGCACGTTCTCGAAGACGGTGAGGCGGGGGAAGATGTTGGTGCGCTGGAAGGAGCGGCCCATGCCGAGTCGGCAAAGGTCGTGGGGCGCGATCCCGGTGACGTCGCGTCCCTTGAAGACCACGCGGCCGGTATCGGGGCGGAGATGGCCGGTGATGAGGTTGAAGAGAGTCGTCTTCCCCGCGCCGTTGGGCCCGATGATGGCGCTGATCGACCCCGGCGCCACCGTGAGGTTCACGCCGCCGACGGCCTGGAAGCCGCCGAAGCTCTTCGCCACGTCCCGCACCTCAAGCATGCGCGCGCCGTCGCGTCCACCGCCAGAGCCCCTCCACCGCGCCCGCGATGCCGCCGGGGAAGACAAAGAGTAGCAGCACGAGGATGGAGCCCAGGATGAGGGGCCAGTACTGGGTGTAGGACACGATCTGCTGGTTGAGCCACAGGAGCACGAGGGCACCCACGCTCGGCCCCGCGAAGGTGCCCATGCCCCCGAGGAGCGTCATGATGAGCACCTCGGAGGACTTGGTCCAGTAGGCGAAATCCGGGAAGACGCCCCGGTTGAAGATGCCGAACAATCCGCCGGCGAGGCCCGCGAAGGCCCCGGCGAGGACGAAGGCGGCCAGCTCGTAGCGCCGCACGTTGACCCCGATGAACTCGGCGCGCTCGGGGTTCTCGCGAATGGTCGTGAGCATGCGCCCGAAGGGCGAGCGGGTGATCCGGCGGAGCATCCACAGCGCCGCCGCCACGAGGACGAGCGAGAGGAAGTAGAAGTACTCCGAGGTCCGGTAGCCGCCCACCCCGGGCACCCACGCGGCCACGCTCTCCACCCAGTCGAAGGAGGGATAGGGGATCTCGGGCATGCCCTGCTCGCCCCCCGTCACCTCGTTCCACTTGAAGCAGATCGCCCAGACGATCTGGGCGCAGGCGAGCGTGAGCATGGCGAAGTAGATCCGCGTGAGGCGCACGCAGAAGAAGCCGAACACGGCGGCGAAGAGGGCGGCGACCACTCCGGCGGCGGGAAAGGCGAGGAGGAACGTCACCCCCGCCTTCTTCATGAGGATGCCGGTGGTGTAGGCCCCGATCCCGAAGTAGGCGGCGTGGCCGAACGAGACGAGCCCGGTGTAGCCGACGAGGAGGTTGAGGCTGGTGGCGAAGAGCGCCCAGATCACCACGTCGTTGGCGAGGAACGTGTAGTAGCGCGAGCCGAGCGCGGGCACGAAGAACGCCGCGATGAAGATCAGCCAGCCCCAGGGAATGCGGCGGAGGAAGGTCATGGGCGCCGGTCGGTCACTTGAGCGGCCTCCCGAGGAGGCCCCAGGGGCGGATGACGAGGACGGCGGCCATGAGGGCGAAGACCGAGAAGATCGAGAAGCGCGGGAAGAAGAGGATGCCGAAGGAAAGTACCTGGCCGTAGATCAGGGAGCCCAGGAAGGTGCCCCAGAAGGAGCCGAGCCCGCCGATGACGACCACCACGAAGGCCTCCACGATGATCTCGGTATCCATGCCCGGCACGATGGTCCGCACCGGCGTGACGAGCGCGCCGCCCAGGCCGCCCAGGAAGGAGGCGAGGACGAAGACGCCCGTGTAGAGCGCGTTGACGTTCACGCCGAGCGCGCCCAGCGTCTCCCGATCCAGCGCGGCGGCCCGGATGAAGCGCCCCGTGCGGGTGCGCTGGAGCACGAACCAGAAGGCGAGCGCGATAGCGGGGCCGAGGAGGAGGATGAAGAGGTTGTAGTACGGGATGGTGGCGCCGAACAGGGAGAACGATCCGGTGAGGCCGGCGGGCCGGCTCACCGACTTCTGCTGGGTGCCCCAGAAGATCTTGGCCACGTCCGACAGCACGAGGACGAGGGCATAGGTGAAAAGGAGCTGATAGAGCTCCTCCTTGCCGTAGAGGTGGCGGAAGAGGAAGCGCTCCACCACTGCGCCGAGGAGGGCCACCGCCGCCGCCGCCCCCAGCGCGGCCAACCAGAAGGTGCCCGGCCCCGTCCCCAGCCACTGGACGATCTGGAAGGTCGTGTAGGCCCCCAGCATGTAGAAGGTGCCGTGGGCGAAGTTCAGCACCCGCAGCACCCCGAAGATGAGCGACAACCCCGACGCGATCAGGAACAGGAACATCGCGGCGGTGAGCCCGCTGAGGCACTGCGCGAACACGAAAGACGGATCAGGCATGAGGAACGTCACGCATGTAATGACGAGGCGGATTCACGAAGTCGCGGGTCCAATGCGCGCGCGGGAAGGCCGGGCGCAGGTGGGGCCGGGGGCGCTCGCGGCGCAATCCTTCACTGAGCAAGCGAGTGCCCCCGGCCCCGTCTGCGCTCGGCCGTGCCAGGGCGCGAGTTAGTCCATGAACTTCGTCGGATCCACGTACTCCACCGGCTTGAGGATCGCGAATGGATACTTCGGGTCCATCACCGTCTTGCCGTACAGCTGGCCGCGGTTCGCTTGGTGATCTTTTTCCCGAATGGTCTGCTTCCCAATCGGCGTATCGATGGTGAGCCCGAGGAGGGCTTTCGAGACCTTGTCGGCGTCGGTGCTGTTGGCCTTCTTGATGGCCTCGGCGAGGAAGGCCATGCCGATCCAGCCCTGGATGGCCCACGACGACGGGTACTCGTCCTTGAGGTACTTCGACAGCCGCGCCACGTAGTCGCGGTGGGCGGGCGTCTCTCCCCAATAGAAGGCGTCGTAGGTGTTGCCCCAGATGCCCACGGGATAGTCCTTACCCATGGACTTGGTGGACTCGGGCGATCCCGCCTCTCCCACGCCGATGAAGTTGTACTTGAGGGCGTCGAAGTAGCCGAGCGGCTTCGCCTGTTTGGCGAAGTTCACGAAGTGCCCGCCCCAGAGCGAGGAGAAGACGGCGTCGGGCTTCTTGGCCATCTGGGCGTTGATGAACGGCGTGTAGTCCGGTTCGCCGAGCTTCGGCCACTGCTGGTCCACGATCTGCACGGAGGGCTTGATCTTCTTGAGGTGCTCCACGAACGACTTGGTCACGTCCTGGCCGTAGGCGTAGTCGGGGCTGATCGTCCCGATCTTGGTCGCCGGCCACTTCGCCACGATCTCCGCCGCGCTTCGGCCCTCCATGGTGGTGTTGGCGGCCACCCGGAACACGTAGGGATGCAACTTGTCGGCGGCGGTGAGCTGGTCGGTCTTCGGGATGGGCGCGATGAAGACGACCTTGTTCTCCTTGGCAACGACGGAGACGGCCGGCCCCTCCGCCGAGGTGAGGGTGCCGACCAGGAAGTCGACGTTCTCCTTGAGGATGAGCTCGCGGGAGACGCGCACCGCCTCGTCGGCATTGCCCTTGGTGTCGCGGGGAAGGAGCTCGAGCTTCCGGCCGAGCACGCCGCCCTTGGCGTTGATCTCCTCCACGTACATCTGCGCGCCCTTGGCTGCGGGCTCGCCGAATAGGGCGCCGGGACCGGACAGGATCATGGGGAACCCGACCTTGATGGGCTTCTGGGCTTCGGCGGCGAGCGGCAGCGCCAGCAGCCCGGCGAGCACAAGCGTGAGGACGCGCAGCATCATGAGGTGCCTCCTTTAGAAGTGACGGGTCACGAAGCGGCCGCCCTGCATCACGGAGAGGCGGTCGCGGCGCTGCAGGATACCGATGTCCCTCGTGGGATCGCCGTCCACCACCACCAGGTCGGCGAGCTTGCCGGGCACGAGGCTGCCGATGCGGTCGGCCATGCGCATCAGCTCGGCGCCCTTGAGGGTGGCGCACGTGATGGCCTCGAGCGGCGAGAAGCCGATCACGTCCACGAAGACCTGGATGTCCTTGGCGTACTCGCCGTGCGGATTCCAGGCGAAGCCGAAGTCACCGCCCGGGCACATGCGGATGCCGAGGTCGCGGGCGCGGCGATAGGTGTCGGCGGCCTGCTTGATCTCGTCGCGGAGCCCGCTAGGCGCGATCACCGCCTCGCCGATGCCGAAGCGCGGGCCATTCTCGATGATGGAGTAGAGGTAGCGGAGCCCGGGCACGAGCGTGAGCCCCTTGTCCGCGATCATCCGGAGGGTCTCGTCGTCGGCGTACGTCGCATGCTCGAGCGAGTCCACGCCCGCCTCCGCGGCCACGCGGCTGGACTGCCGTCCGCGCACGTGGGCCGCGGTCATGCGGCCGCGCATCCGCGACTCGTCCACGAGGGCCTGCACCTCGGGGAGGGTGTAGGTGCAGTCGCCGATGGGGGTGTGGGGCAGCAGAGCGTCGCCGCCGATGTAGCACTTGATCACGTCGGCGCCGTCCTTGATGGACCGGCGCACGGCGGCGCGGATCTGGTCGGGGCCATCCGCGATGAGGGCCAGGCCCTCCATGCCCAGCTTGAGATAGGCCGGATTCCAGTCCGCCATGCCGCCGGTCGCGCAGATGTCGCGGCTGGCGGCAAGAAGCCGCGGGCCCGGGTAGAGCCCCTCCGCGAACGCCTGCTTGAGCGCCGCGTCGATCCGGTGCACCGCCCCCGCCGACCGCGCCGCGGTGTAGCCGCACGAGAGCGCCAGCTCCCCGTTCTTGGCCGCGCGCAGGGTGGAGATCTCGGGCGGGCAATTGAGGTCGAGGTCGGCGATGGCCTTGACGTCGTTGTACGAGAGGTGGATGTGGGCCTCGACGAGGCCGGGAATCACGGTGCGGCCGCCGAGATCCAGCACCTCCGCGTCCCCCGGCCGCGGCGCATCGTCGGCCGAGAGCGGCCCGGCATGGACGATGGTGTCCCCCTCGATGAGGAGGGTGGCGCCCGCGCGCGCGGGCGCGCCGGTGCCGTCGACGAGGCGGAGGTTCTCGAGGAGGCGGCGCACGGGCGACAGCCTCAGAGGGCGGAGAGGCCGGGGATCTGGGTGCGCATGCGATAGACCGACGTCGACGCCGTGATGTAGAGGCTGCAGAGGTCGGCGTCGCCCCAGGCGAAGTTGGCGGTGTACTCCGGCACCTGCACGACGCCCAGGCAGACCGCGTCCGGGCTGAACACGTGGATGCCGCCGGGGCCGCAACAGTACACATTGCCCGCGGAATCGAGCTTCATGCCGTCGGGCGCTCCCTTGCCCTCGCCCCGGGTCTCCGCCCACACCTGGCCCCCCGAGAGACCGCCGTCACCCTTCACATCGAACACCCGGATGTGCAGGCGGGCGGTGTCGTTGACGAAGAGCCGGCGCCCGTCCAGCGAGAAGCAGAGGCCGTTCGGCCGATCGAAGTCATCCGCGAGGAGCGTGGGCCGCCGGGGATCCGAGCTCGCGCGGAACACGCCCTGGAACGACAGCTCCTGCTCGCGCTTCACTCCGTAGAACTCGGCGCGGCCATAGGGCGGGTCGGAGAAGTAGATCCCGCCGTCCGCCGCGCACACGATGTCGTTGGGGCTATTGAGCTGCTTGCCGTCGAAGTGAGTGGCGATGGGGACGATGCGGCCATCCGCCTCGGTGCGGCTCACCTGACTGGAAGCATGCTCGCAGGCGAGGAGGCGCCCCTGCCGGTCCCAGGTGAGGCCGTTGGACTTGTTGCAGGGCTGCCGGAACGTGGTGACGCCGTCGAGCTTGGACCAGCGGCGCAGGTGATCGCCGGGCATGTCGCTCCACAGGAGATAGTGATCCCCTGGATGCCACAGCGGGCCTTCCGTGAAGAGGCAGCCGGTGGCGATACGCTCGAACTCCGCCTGCTTGCCGACGATGGTGGTGAGCCGCGGGTCGCGGACCTCCAGGCTCACTGCTTCATCCGCTCCCCGGCCTTGCCCGCCACGTACCAGTCCGGCGGATCGACCTCCTCCACCACGACCCAGACGGCCTGCGGGGGCAGCTTGGTCACGTCCGTGATCGCCTCGGTCACGCGGCGGGCGATCTCGTCCTTCCGCTGCTTGCCAAAGCCCTCATAGATCCGGATGTTGACGAATGGCATGGCGGCGCGCCTCCTTGACCTGGACAGAGTGGCGTGTTGAGCGAGGCCAGAAACGCCGCGAGGTTAGCACGCCGCGCCATACCTCGCAAGGTCGCGACCCCGCGGCGGGTCGCCGCGATGCGTCAGCCGGGCGGCTATGGCACACTGATTTGGTGGACAAGGCCGATCTCCTCAAGGAACTACGGCGCGACCGCGCCGCCGATGCCCGGCCGCGCCGGCGCGCGTGGCGCTTCGTCCTCGGCGCGCTGGTCCTGCTGGCACTCGGCGTCGGGGGCTGGCTGGTCACGGCCCGCGCCACCGTTCCCACCGTGCGCACCGCGCTGGCTCGCCAGGCGGGCGGCGAGGGGGGCGCGCCCTCCGTGCTCGACGCCAGTGGCTATGTGACGGCGCGGCGGCAGGCCACCGTGTCGGCCAAGATCACCGGCAAGATCGTCGAGGTCTCGATCGAGGAAGGGATGCGGGTGCCCGAGGGGGCGGTGCTGGCGCGCCTCGACGACACCGAGGCGCGGGCCCAGCTCTCGCTGGCCGAGGCCCAGCTCGCCGCCGCGCGCTCGCAGCAGGCCGAGATCCAGGCCATGCTCGCCCAGGCGGAGCGCGATTTCCTCCGGCAGGACGAGCTGTTCCGCCGCCAGCTCGTGGCCGAGCAGGCGCTGGACGCCGCGCGCGCCCAGCGCGACATGCTGCGGGCGCGCCTGGCGAGCACCCGCGAGCAGATCAACGTGGCCCAGGAGAGCGTCGACGTGGCCCGCGTGCAGCTCGACAATACCGTGGTCCGCGCTCCCTTCGCCGGCGTCGTGGTGGCGAAGTCCGCCCAGCCGGGCGAGATGATCTCGCCCATCTCCGCGGGGGGCGGCTTCACCCGCACCGGCATCGGCACCATCGTGGACATGGACTCGCTGGAGATACAGGTCGACGTGAACGAGTCATTCATCAACCGTGTCACCTCGGGCCAGCCGGTGCACGCGATGCTGAACGCCTATCCGGACTGGAAGATCCCCGGCGAGGTCATCGCCATCATCCCGACCGCCGATCGGGCCAAGGCCACCGTGAAGGTGCGCATCGCCATCAAGTCCAGGGACCCGCGCATCGTCCCCGACATGGGGGTCCGAGTGTCGTTCCTGGACAAGGAGCCGGCGCGCGCGGCCGCCCGGCCCACGGGCGTGATCGTGCCCGCGGAGGCGGTGCGCGCGGACGGGAAGACGAGCGGGGTGGTCTTCGTGGTGACGAGCGATCGCGCCCAGCGCCGCCCCGTGACCGTGGGCCCGGACGTGCCGGGGGCGCCGGCGGGCGGCCGCATCATCCTGGACGGCGTGCGTGCGGGGGAGCGCGTGATCCTCTCGCCGCCGGAGGGGCTCGGCGACGGCGACGCGGTGAAGCTCAGCGACACGCCGTGAGCGCGGAGGTCGCGGACAACGGCGGGCCGCTGGTCGAGATCCGGGGCGTCACCAAGCACTACCGTCGCGGCGGCGAGCGCATCGAGGTGCTGCACGGCATCGACCTCGACATTCCCCGCGGGGACTTCGTGGCCCTCATGGGCCCCTCCGGGTCGGGGAAGACGACGCTGCTGAACCTGATCGGCGGCCTGGACTCGCCCACGACCGGCACCATCACGGTGGACGGGGCGCGCATCGATCAGCTCGCCAGCGGCGATCTCGCGCGGTGGCGGGCCGCCAACGTGGGCTTCGTCTTCCAGTTCTACAATCTCCTGCCCGTGCTGTCGGCCCAGCGGAACGTGGAGCTGCCGCTGCTCCTCACCGACCTGAGCGCGGGCGAGCGCCGGCGCCGCGCCGCCATCGCGCTGGCGCTGGTGGGCCTCGAGGACCGCGCGCGCCACAAGCCCCGGGAGCTATCGGGCGGGCAGGAGCAGCGGGTGGCCATCGCGCGGGCCATCGTCACCGACCCCGTGCTCCTGGTCTGCGACGAGCCCACCGGCGACCTCGACCGCGTGACCGCGGACGAGGTCCTCGGGCTCCTCCAGATGCTGAACCGCGAGCATGGCACCACCGTCGTGATGGTGACCCACGATCCCAAGGCGGCGGACCATGCGCGCCGGCAGCTCCACCTCGACAAGGGCACGCTCGCCGCCTGAGCCCACCATGCGCTTCGTGCCGCTGATCCTCGCCGGCCTCTTCCGCAAGAAGACCCGCACCCTCCTCACCCTCGCCTCGGTGATGGTGGCGTTCATGCTCTTCGGGCTCCTCCAGGCGGTGACCGCCGCCTTCGAGTCGGGGGCCGACGCCGCCGACGCCAAGCGCCTTCTCACCACCGCGCGCTACTCGATCATCGAGCTCCTGCCTCTGTCGTATCGCGCGCGCATCGAAACGGTGCCGGGAGTGGTCGGGGTGGCGCATGCCGAGTGGTTCGGGGCCCGCTACCAGAACGAGAGCAACGCCTTTCCGGTGTTCGTGGTGGATCCGGCCCGCTATCTCGACATGTACCGCGAGTTCGACATCACGCCGGAACAGCGCGCGGCGTTCGAGCGCACGCGCACCGGAGCGGTGGCCGGGCGGCGGCTGGTGGACCGGTACGGCTGGAGGCTCGGCCAGAAGCTGCCCATCGCCTCCGAGATTCATCCCAAGGCCGACGGGGACATGAACTGGGAGTTCGACCTCGTGGGCATTCTCGACGCCGACGATCCCGCGGTGCGCGGCAACACCGACATGGTGCTGATCAACGTGGCGCTCTTCGACGAGACCCGACAGTTCGGCAAGGGCCGCACCGGCTGGTACATCATCCGGATCGCCGACTCGAGCCAGGCCAAGACGATCTCCGCCGCCGTGGACCGGCTGTTCGCCAACTCGCCCGATGAGACGAAGACCCAGCCGGAGAAGGAGTTCGCGGTGGGATTCGCCAAGCAGATCGGCGACATCGGCGCCCTCATCTCGCGCATCCTCGCCGCCGTCTTCTTCACCATCCTGATCCTCACCGGGAACACCATGGCCCAGTCCATCCGGGAGCGCATTCCCGAGCTGGCCATTCTCAAGACCCTGGGGTTCTCCGATGCGCGCGTCACCGCCCTCGTGCTGGGCGAAGCCGGGCTTCTGCTGCTCCTGGGCGGCGGGGCCGGCATGGGCGCCGCGTTGGCCATGCTCCCCGGGCTGAACCAGACCACCGGCGGCCGATTTCCTCCCCTCTACGTGACGGAGAGCACCTGGATGATCGCCGTTCTCATCGCCGTCGCGCTCGGCCTCGCGGTGGGCCTGCCGCCCGCCTGGCGGGCGCACCGCTTACGCATCGTCGACGCGCTCGCCGGGCACCGCTGATGCGCGTCCTGCTCCAGATCGCCCAGATCACGCTGGTGAACCTCCGCAATCTGCCCCAGCGGCTCGGCACCTCGCTGGTGGTGATCATCGGCATCGCGGGGGTGGCGGGGGTGCTGGTGTCCGTGCTCTCGATGGCGGAGGGCTTCCGGCACACGCTGGCGAGCACGGGCCGCGAGGACCGGGTCATCATGCTGCGGGCCGGCTCCGACGCGGAGATGTCGAGCGGCGTCTCGCGCGATCAGGCCGTGCTGCTGGCGGCGCTCCCCGCCATCGCCCGCGACGCCGCCGGCCGGCCGCTCGCCTCAGCCGAGCTGGTGGTGATGGTGGACCTCCCGCGCCGGGGCCAGACCGATCCCAACAACGTCCCGTTCCGCGGCGTACAGCCGGCCGCCTTCGCCATCCGCGACGAGATCTCGCTGGTGGAAGGACGCACGTTCGCCCGCGGGATCCGGGAAGTCATCGTCGGGCGCCGGGCGGCGCGGCAGTTCGAAGGCCTCACCGTGGGCTCGCGCATCGCCTTCCGCGACAGCGACTGGACGGTGGTGGGCGTCTTCACCAGCGAGGGCGACGTGCACGAGTCCGAGATCTGGGCGGATGCGGAGGTCGCCGCCTCCGCGTTCCGGCGCACGGGTTTCCAGTCCATGACCGCGCGCCTCGTGGACGGCTCGGCGGCGGGGCTGGCCGATCTCACCGCGACGGTGGCCCGGGACCGGCGACTCTCCATCAGCGTGCTTCGCGAGCCCGAGTACTACGCCAAGCAGTCGAAGGTGCTCTCCACGCTCATCAACGTGCTGGGCTACACGGTGGCGGCCTTCATGGCGCTGGGCGCCACGTTCGGCGCGCTCAACTGCATGTACTCCGCCATCGCGAGCCGCCAGGTGGAGATCGCCACCCTCCGGGCCATCGGCTTCGGCAGCGCGCCGGTGGTGGTGTCGGTGCTCATCGAGGCCCTCATGCTGGCGCTGGTGGGTGGGGCGCTGGGCGGCGGCCTCGCCTATCTCTACTGCGACGGCGCCTCGCTTTCTACGCTCAACTTCGACACGTTCTCGCAGGTCGCCTTCGACTTTCGCGTCACCTGGGCTCTGCTGGGGCAGGGGATAGTCTGGGCCCTCGTGATCGGGGCCCTCGGGGGCGTGCCGCCCGCCATCCGAGCGGCCCGCCTGCCCGTGACCGTCGCCTTGCGCGCGGCCTGATCCCGGATCTCTCGCTCGACTACGGGCGACCGATTCCTTCACATTCGGCCGACCACCGGTCGTTGGCGTCGGCAATGAGCTTCCGGGCTCTCTCGATGTCGTAGGGACGCTCCTGCAGGCTCTCGGGGTCCCAGTCGCTTCGCGGCGTACCGAAGAAATCGCCGCCATAGATGTGAATCGCGCCGGCGAAGACACGAAGTGGGTTTACCACCGAGTGAATCACCGATTGTCCGAGCAACGTGGTATCGCCGGTCTCCACCTGCTTTCCTCCCGCGACCTCCAGCCCACCGGAACGGCGACGATAGAACGTGTTGTCCTCACGTCCGCCGTAGAGTCCGATCAGCGCCCACATCCGGTGGTCATGTGGGTACACGGCCATGCCGGGCGTCCACACGACGTTGATGATGGTGAGGTCGCGATCGTGGTGGAGGGGCGTGATCTTGGCTTCTCGGGGTGTCCCCAGAGCGGTCTCCACCGCGGCGGGGCTCGCAATGGCCCGTTGGAGGATCTCCCGGATCGCCAGCTCCGGAGAGGTCTCGGTCAGCGCGGCACGACAGTCGGCGATGAAGTGGTCCAGGTTCAGCATGGGTGTCCCTCCTTCGAGCTCGACGATAGGGATGGCGCCAGGCGGTTGTCCAATGCATAGTAGGACGACGAATCTATGCCTTTCAGGCCGGAAGGAAGATGGACCTCCGTCATCTCCGCTACTTCGTCACGGTCGCAGACACGGGCGCCTTCTCGCGCGCCGCGACCCGACTGCGCATCACGCAGCCGGCGCTGTGGCGGCAGGTGCGCGACCTCGAGCGCGAGCTCGGTGTCCGGCTGTTCGAGCGCCTGGGGCGCCGGGTTCGTGTCACCAGCGCGGGCGAAGGCCTCCTCCTCCGCAGCCGGGAATTGCTTGCCGGGGTCGACCGGCTCGCCGAGCACGCGCAGGCGATGCGCGGAGGTGAAGTCGGCACTCTGAGCATCGGCGCGTCCCCGCAGATGATTCAGAATGTCCTGGCGCCGTTCCTCTCGCGGTACTTGAAGTCACGACCGGGCGTCGACATCGAGCTGATAGAAGAAGGAGCGGTCCGCGCGGCGGAGCTGGTGGAGCGAGGCGAGGTCCAGCTCGGCATGGCGGTCCGGTCGGGCCACGATCGACTCGAAGGGCGTCGGCTGTTCCCCGTCCGCGTTCTCGCGGCGGTGGCGCCCCGACATCGTCTGGCTCGCCGTGCCGCCATCGACCTCACCGATCTCGAAGGCGAACGCGTGCTGGCGCTCCGGCGGGGATTCGGCACCCGCGAGCTCTTCGACGGCGCCTGCCGCGTCGCCCATGTCCGTGCGCACGTCATCCTCGAGGCGGGCGACCCGCGGACGTTGATCGCCCTCGTCGAGGCGGGCCGCGGGGTCGGAATCGTGCCGTCCACCGCCGCCTTCACCGGGCGCAGGGTCCACGTCGCGCCCCTCCTTCACGCACGCACCTCCCTCGGCACGTGGGGCTGGGTCGTCTGGGATCCAAGGCGGTACCTGCCGGCCTTTGCGAGAACCTTGATCGACGAGCTGATCGAGTACACGCACCGGACCTACCCGGGGCGGGTCTTCGAACGGCACGCACCCCCCGTGGCAAGACCGAAGGAGTAGCGGGTCGACGAACGAGCGGCCGCCCCTTCAGCGCACCGTCTTGTGCGCCCCGGGGGCGGCCATCGCCTCAGAAGGTGAGCTTGTCGCCCGGGCTGATCGGGAACACCTGCGTCGTCACGTTACCCAGCGCCGATTGATACTCCTGCGGCGTCCCCTTCAGCACGGGGAACGTGCCGTAGTGGAAGGGGATGGCGAACCGCGGCTTCAACATCTCCCGCGTGGCGTAGGCCGCATCGCGAGGATCCATCACGAAGTGCCCGCCGATGGGGACCATGATGAGATCGGGCTTGTAGTACTCGCCGATCAGCCGCATGTCGCCGAAGAGCCCCGTGTCGCCCATGTGGTAGAGCTTGAAGCCGTTCTCGAACTCCACGATGAAGCCGCAGGGCTCGCCGCCGGGGTAGGTCGTGCTCTTCTTCGTGATGGGATCGGTCACGGTGACCTCGGACGAGTGCTCCGCGCGGACCTGGGTGATGGTGATCTGCGGCCCCGCGGGATTGATCTTGCCGCCCTTGCCGAAGCGCACGCCCTTTTCGGCCGTCACCCAGCCGAGATCGACCAGCGTCGACATGAGCCCGGCCGGCCCGGCCACCGTCGCCCCGGTGCGCTTGGCCAGCTCGGCGACGTCGCCCACGTGGTCGCCGTGTCCGTGGGTGACCAGGATGAGATCCACCTTGCCCAGCGCGTCGAGGTTCTTCCACTGCGGCGGCGTCTTCGGGTTGTCGACGAGGAAGGGATCGATGACGATCACCTTGCCCGTCAGCGTGGTGAGCTTGGTCGAGGCCTGGCCGAGCCACTGCACCTCGACCTTGGCGCTCTGGGCCCAGGTGGGGGCGGCGGTCAGGGTGAGGGCGGCCGCGGTCCCGGCGAGGCGCAGGAAATCGCGGCGGCCGAGATCGGCGGCCCGCTCCTCGGGAGCCGCCACCCGGTGCTGGCGATAGGCCGGTACGATCTGACACATGGGGCACCCTCCTCCGTGGGGATGTGGTCGGCGAGACGGGGCGGAGGGTACCACAGCGGAGCCCCGCGTCAACGAGTCGACGCGGGGCTCCGCGGAGGGCGCTACTTGCCGAGATAGGCGCGGGCGGCGACCACCTGCGCATGGCTCGCGTCGGCCTTGCCGCCGAGGGCCACGACGCGGCCGTAGTACATGCGGGCCTTGGCAGCGTCCCCGGCCCGCTCCGCCGCGCGAGCGGCGCCGTAGAGGCCCGCCATGCGGTTGGGATCGTTCTTCTGCGACGCCTCGAACTCGGCCAGGGCGGCCGCGTACTGACCCTGCTCGGCGAGCAGCTCGCCGAGCAGCTCGCGGGCCGGCTTGATGGCGCCCGGCGTCACCGGATGCTTCTCGGTAGCATCCTCCAGCTCGGCCGCGGCCCGCATGAGCGCCACCGCCTGCTGGGGCCGGCCCTCGGCCTGAGCCAGCCAGGCCTCGACGCCGCGGCGCTGAATCTCGGCCTGCTCCGCCCAGTAGTTGTTCTTCGCCGCGATCATGCCGTCGCGGAGCGCCTCCAGACGGGCCAGCGCTTCACGAGCCCCCGCGGTGTTGCCGCTACGGGCGGCGCCGATGCCGCGCGCGAACCAGTGGATGGACTCCGCCTGGGGGAAGCGCTGCCAGCCCAGGTCGCTGGGATGCAGGGTGAGTCTCGCGGCGTCCGTCCAGCGGCCCCGCTCCAGCGTGACCCGTGCGGGAATGGCCGCAAAGGCGAAGGCGGCGACGAAGTTGTCGATGTCGAGCTTCTTGATGGCGCGTACCTCGTTCAGGACCGCCTGGGCTTCCTCGTCGCGGCCGAGCTGGAGATAGCCGTAGGCCATGTAGTCCATGGCGTGGAGCGCGTTGTAGGAGCTATAGCCCTGCTGCGCCGGGCCCAGCTCGGCCATGGCCGCCTTCGCGGAGGCGCGGTTGGACTCGACGGAGGCCTCCCAGGCGCCCACGCGGGTGAAGATGTGCGACGGCATGTGCAGCGCGTGCGGGGCCGACGGGGCGATGGCCGCGTAGCGCTCGGCGGCGTTGACTCCCTTCGCGGCGATGGGAGGGAAGTCGTAGCTGTGAATCAGGTAGTGCGCCACCCCGGGGTGATCGGGCTGGACCGCGAAGGCCTTCTCGAGCATGGCGGCGGCCTTGAGCTGGTTGGCGTAGGTCTTGTCGGTGGGGAGGAAGGTCACGTTCAGGGCCAGGGCGTAGAAGATCGTCGCCTCGCGGTCATTGGGGTACTGCTGCACGATGGCTTCCATGGCCTGCTCGTAGGCCAGCGCGCGAGTCCGATGGTCGACGGTGGCCGCGTCCTTGTAGAAGAGCCCGATGGCCGCGATATAGGCGTTCTCGCGCGGCGTCTTCGCGCCGAGCGCCTTGGCCCGCTGGGCCGCGGCGGCGCCTTCGGTGAGCCCGCGCGGGATGGGCGGGCCGGCCAGGGGATTGCCCCACCAGGTCATGGCCTTCCCCCACTCGGCCATGGCGCAGGCGGGATCGGCCTTGAGCACTTCGTCGAAGGTGGCGAGGGCCTTGGGGAACCAGAATGAGTGCAGCATGGCGACCGCCCGGTCGAAGTCCTTCTGCACGGCGGCGGCGCAGGAGGTCTCGAAGTGGACGTGCCCCAGCTTCTCACCCTTGTCCCTGTCGTCATGGGCGAAGGCGAGGGCGGGGTGGAGGAGCAGGGACAGGACAACCGCATGTATGAGCGCGGGCCTCGGCATGATGGTCCCTCCTTGAGCGGCGCTCGCTCGCATGTCCCGTGCCATCGCGCGCCCCCCGGAATTCGCGGGGGTTTCGCGCCCCGTCGTCAACCGGATCCGGGCATCCCGTCCACGGCCGGGCGCACTGCCCACCCTGGGCCGGACCCTGGTATTCTGGGCCCGTGGCTGATCTGGTCAATGACTTTTCCTGGTCCCGGACCCGGGACAACGTCTTCCAGGAGTGCCGCCGGCGCTACTTCTTCCAGTACTACGGCGCCTGGGGCGGCTGGGACACGGAGGCCGACCCGCGCACCCGGCTGCTCTACGTGCTCAAGCAGCTGGGCACCCGGCAGATGTGGGCGGGACGCCTCGTACACGAGGCGATCGAGCGTGCGCTGCTCGCGATGCGCGACGGCTACGCGCTCTCCGAGACCTCCCTGATCGAGAGCACGGTGCGCCAGATGCGGGACGAGTGGAAGGGCTCGCGGCGCGGCGTCTATCGTGAGAGCCCGAAGCGCACCGGGCTCTTCGAGCACGAGTACGGCGTGCCGGTTCGGGACGCGGAGTGGCAGGCCATTCGCGACAACGTCGTGCGCTGCCTGCGGAACTTCCATCGCCTTCCCCTCCTTGCCGAGGTCAAGGCCACGCCCACTGAGCGGTGGATCTTCATCGAGGACATCGGCGCCTTCGACTTCGAGGGGACGCGCGTCTTCTCCGCGCCCGACTTCGGGTACTGGACCACCGCCGACCGCCTGCAGCTCGTGGACTGGAAGACGGGCGGCAACGGCGGCGACGCGTCGTTGCAGCTCGGGGGCTATGCCCTCTTCGCGCGGGAGGTGCTGGGGGTCGATCCCGCGCGGGTGGATCTGCTCGAGGTCAATCTTCGCGAGGGCAAGGTCACGTCGCATCCCTGGGACGCGGTCAGCCTGGAGCGGGTGCGCGAGCACATCCGCTTCTCCACTCGCGCCATGCGCGCCTATCTGCGTGACGCCGCCCGGAATCTCGCGGAGGAGCCCGACTTCGAGCGCGCCGAGGACCTGCGCATCTGCCGCTGGTGCAATTTCCGGGCGGTGTGCCGCCCCGAGCTGCCGCCGTTCGAGCCCGCGGCGCCCGGGGCGGAGCGAGCGGGGTCCGGGGGTTGAACGCGCTCCTCATCGATCTCGACGACACGCTGCTCGACTACTCGGGCGGCGTGGCGGAGTGCTGGGCGGGGGCCTGTCACACGGTCGCCACGCCGGCGGGGATCGACGCGGTCCGGCTCCTCGCGCAGATCGGGACCTCACGCCGCTGGTTCTGGGACGATCCCGAGCGACATCGACGCGAGCGGACCGACATGATGGGGGCCTGGACCAAGATCGTGGCGCATGCGCTCGAGACGGTGGGCCCGGCCCGGGACGGCCTCGCCGCCGAGATCGCGGAAGCCTTCGCGGCGAGCCGCTGGAACCGCATGGACCTCTTCCCCGGGGTCCGCGAGGCGCTCCATCGCCTGCGGGGGCGCGGCCTGCCCCTCGCGCTCGTCACCAACGGCGACAAGCGCCAGCAGCGGCGCAAGATCGAGCGCTGGGACCTCGGGGGCTTCTTCGACGTCATCGTGATCGAGGGCGAGTTCGGCGTGGGCAAGCCCGAGGAGCGGGTGTACCGGCACGTGCTGGACGCCCTCTCGGTGGCGCCCGCGTCGGCCTGGATGGTGGGGGACAACCTCGAGTGGGACGTCGCCGCGCCCCAGCGCCTGGGGTTGTCCGCCGTCTGGGTCGACGGTCCGGGACGTGGGCTGCCGGCGAGCAGCCGGGTCCGCCCGGACCGGATCGTGCGCGCCTTCCCGGAGCTCGTGACGGACTGAAAGGCGACCGGGCGCCGCCCGGCTAGGGCTTCGGGGGCCGCACGATCACCGTGCGGAGCGTGCTGAGGTAGCGCCGGGCCACCCGCTGCACGTCGGCGGCGGTGACGCGCTTGACGTCCACGGTGTAGCGGTCCAGGAACTCGTGGCCCACTCCCGCGGCCTCGTACGCGGCCAGATACCACGCTTGCCGGGCGTTCGTGCGCCGATCCATGGCGAGATTGCCGAGGATGTAGGCCTTGGCCACCCGGATCTCTTCCTCTGAGGCCGGCTCGCGCTGTATCCGCTCGAGCTGCTCGCGCAGCGCCGCCTCCGCGCGATCGACGTTCTCGGGCGCGGTGCCCAGCTGGGCCAGGACATAGCCCCGGTCCACCCGCGTGGGATAGAGCACGCCGGTGGTGTAGGCCAGGCCCTGCTTGTCTCGCAGCTCCGAGAAGAAGCGCCCGGCGAGGCCGCCGCCGAGAATGGCGGACAGCACCTTGACCGCCGCGTGATCCGGCTCCGTCATGCTGGGGGCATGGCCGCCGCTCAGGATCTGCGCCTGCGCGCCCTGGACCTCGAGCACCTCGCGCGAGACCGCCATGGGCGGGAGCGGCGCGGGGCTGAGCGGCGGTCGCGGCCCCGCGGCCACGCCCCCGAAGCGGGTCTCCACCTGCGCCTGGATCTCGCGCGCCTTGATGCGCCCGCTGACCGCCAGGATCATCTCGCCGGGGACATAGAAGCGCCGGTAGTGGGCGATGAGGGCGTCCCGGTTCAGCCGCTCCACGCTCTGGCGGCGGCCGGTGGGGTTCCAGGCGTAGCCGTTGGGCTCGAAGAGGCGCGCGAGCAGCGTGTCCGCGGCCACGTCGTAGGGCTTGTCGCCGCGATTGCGGATCTGGTTGAGGATGAAGTCCTTCACCGCGCCGAACGTTCCTTCGGGGATGGTGGGCGTGAGCGCCACATCGGCGACCAGGTCCAGGATCTCCGTGGCGTGGCGGGAGAGGGCGGTGGCCGGGATCTCCGAGGCGTCCACGTCCCCGTAGGCGTCGATGCTGCCGCCCATACGGTCGGCGGCCTCCACGATCTGCCCGCCGTCGAGCTTGGTGGTGCCGCGCACCACCATGAGCTGCAGGAGATTGGAGACGCCGGCGTCCGCGGGCGTCTCCCAGCGCGTTCCCATCCGGGTGATGAGCGACATCGCCACCACCGGCGCGGTGGGATTCTCGCGGATCAGCAGGGTGAGCCCGTTGGGCAGGCGCGTGCGGAGCACCGTCTCCGCGGCGGCGGCCGGCGCCTGAGCCCGGGCGGCGCGGGGCGCGGAGGCCCAGGCCGCGAGGCCGCCCAGCCCGGAGAGGAACGCGCGGCGGCGCATGGAGCTAGCGCGCGCCCGCCTTGGGGATGAAGGCCAGGCGCGCGTAGGCGCCGCGCGAGAGGTAGCGCCGGGCCGCGTCGCGGATCTGCTCCCGCGTGACCTGACGGAGACGATCCACGTACCGCAGCTCCTCCTCGAGGGTCCAGGTGGTCTCGGCGACGCCATAGGCGTTGGCGAGGCCCTCGGACGTCTCCACCGCGAAGGCGTGCTCGGACTCGAACTTGGTCACCGCGAGCTGGCGCTCCTCCTCGGTGGGCCCGGACTCCTGGATCTTGCCGATCTCCTCGAGGATGATCTGCTCCGCGCGGGCGACGTCCTTGGCCTCCAGCTCGGCGCGGAGTGACACGATACCGCCCGCCACCAGCGCCGCGTAGCTCATGTTGATACCGGTGACGATGCGCTCCTCGTCGCGGAGGCGCCGCGCGAGCCGGCTCGACTCGGTGCCGGCGAGGATGGAGGCGAGGAGGTCGATGGCGAAGCCGTCGGGGTTGTCGGAGCGCGGGGCCGCCCAGCCGAGAGCGAGGAGCGCCTGCTGCTCGGGGCGCTCCACGTCCTTGCGCATCACCCCCGTGATGGGACGCGGGGCGGGGACGGGCGCGGGGGTGTATCCGCGCCGCGGCACGCGCCCGAACGTGCGGTCCACGGTGGCGCGCACCGCCCGCTCGTCCACCGGCCCCACCACGACCAGGGACATGTTCTCGGGCGTGTAGTAGTGCTGGTTGAACGCGCGGAGCTTGGGCCGATCCGCCTTGTTCATGGTGTCGGGGACGCCGAGCACCGGGCGGCCGTAGGGATGCCCCTCGAACACCATGCCATAGAGCTGGCGGACGATGGCCGTGCGCGGGTTGTCGGCCTCGATGCGCGCTTCCTCGAAGATCACCTCGCGCTCCCGGCCGATCTCGGCGGGATCGAAGGACGAGCGGAACGCCATGTCGTGGAGCAGCTCGATGGCGGTGTCGGTGGCCTCGCGGGGGACCACGATGTAGAACGTCGTGTAGTCGAACGAGGTCACGGCGTTGGAGCGGCCCCCCACGCCCTCCACCGCGCGGTCGATGTAGCCCGGACCCCACTTGTCCGTGCCCTTGAACAGCATGTGCTCCTGGAAGTGCGCATAGCCGAGCTCGTCCGGCTTCTCGTAGCGCACGCCCACGCCGACCCACAGGTACACCGCCACGATGTCGGAGGCGCGGTGGTCCTGGTAGATGAGCCGCATTCCGTTGGGGAGCACGGTGCGGGTGGGCGACGCGAGATCGCTGCTCGCGGCGGGCGCGGCGGCGGTGGCGGCGGGCGGCGGAGCGGTCGCACAGCCCGCGCTCAGCGCGAGGACGAGGCCCAGCAGCAGCGCGCGGGCGGCGACACTCACGGGCGAGATTATAGCGTCAGACGGGGACGGCGGCGCCGCTAATCGCCGACGCGTCATCCGAGGCGAGGAACGCGATGACGCGCGCCACCGCGTCGGTGGTCACCCAGCCCGAGCGATCGGCGTCCGGCATCGCCGCGCGGTTGGCGGGGGTGTCCATGGTGCTCGGGAGGACGGCGTTCACCGTGATGCCGTGGGGCCGCACCTCCTGGGCGAGGGCCTGGGTCAGGGTGATCACTGCCGCCTTGGACACGGTGTAGGCGATGAAGCCGCCCGGCGGGGGCACCACCGCGCGCGAGGCGACGTTCACGATGCGGCCGTGGCGGGCCTGCGTCATCCCGGGCAGCACCGCCCGGCAGCCCACCACCGCGGTGGTGAGGTTGAGCGTCATCATCCGGTTCCACTCCGCGAGGGACGTGGAGGCGAGGTCACCGCCCGCGAAGCCCCCCACCGCGTTGACGAGGGCGTCGATCCGATGGTGCTTGGCCATGATTTGCGCGACGTGAGCGGTGACGGCGCCCTCGTCGGTGACGTCGCAGAGCGCGGTCTCGAGCCGCGAGGCATCGCCGGGCGAGACCCGGCCCAGGAGCCGCGTCTGCTCCTCGGGCACCACGTAGGGCACGCACACCGTGGCGCCCATGCCGAGGAAGGCCAGGCAGATGGATTGGCCGAGGGCGCCGGTGCCGCCGCTGACGAGGACGATGCGCCCGCGCACGATCAGGCGCTGGGGACGTCGGGGAGCCGGCGATGCGGGCCGGCCACGGCGAGCGCGTCCATGCGGGCGGCGAGGCTGAAGTCCAGCTCGGTGAGCCCGCCCGCGTCGTGGGTGCTGAGGTCCACGGTGACGCGGTTCCAGACATTGAGCCACTCCGGATGGTGCTCGAGGGCCTCCGCCGCGTGCGCCACCTCGGTCATGAAGCCGAAGGCGGCCACGAAGTCGGGGAAGGTGTACTCGCGGTGGAGCTTGTCGCCCTGAAGCGACCACGCGGGCAGCTCGCGCAGGCGGGACCGTACGTGCTCGGGGGAGAGCTTGGGGAGGGCCATGGCTAGCTCGCCGCGGGCGCGGCCATGATGCCGGCCCGCTGTATGTCGTCGTAGCGCACCTTGGCGACGTCGAACTCCTCGAGGTTGTCCACCAGCTTCTTGAAGGTCTGTTCGAAGGACGGCAGCGTCTTCCGCTGGCGAGTGAGCGGCGTGGTACGGGCGAGCACGTAGTTCTTCACGTAGGGATGGTTGATCCCGCGCTTCTTGATCTTCGCCACGACCTTGCCGAGCGCCTCGTCGGCCGCCGCCACCATGTCCGCGCGCTCCTCGCGCTCGCCGAGGGTCTTGGGGAAGTGGCCCTTGAGGAACTTGTCCACGCGCCGGAGGATCGGGGCGAAGGCGCCGCCGGAGAAGCGCTTGTTCCTCTCGTAGAGGAGGCCCAGCGTGATGAAGTGCGGGGCCTCGAACTGGAAGGCGTAGGCCTCCTCGCCCCGGTCCGGCTCCTCCTTCACCAACCCCTTGTACATGCGGATCACCTCGAGGGACTTCTCCTTGAGGTTGTGGGCCTTCTCCGTGTTGAGGGCGAGGATCTGGTAGGCGACCTCCGGCTCCACCACCACGATGGCCGGCATCATCTTGGCCTTGAGCTTCTCGAGGACTATTCGGCGGTGATTTCCATTGGGGGTCCAGTAGCGCCCGTCCTCGGGGCACATGACCACGATGGGATCGACGAAGCGGTCGACCTTCTTCACGCACTCGAGCAGGCGCTTGACGTGGGTAGGGGAGGGATCGCGCTGATAGGGCGTGGCCTCGACCTTGGCCGCGGGCAGGAGGCAGAAGATCTGCCAGTGGTCCCCCACCGGCTCGCGGTAGACGGCGAGCACGGCGCCGCCGTCGTGCTCGATCTGCTCGGCCAGCTTCGACGCCGCCTTCGGGGGCTCCGCGTCGTCGGGAAACACGCTCCACCGCGCCATGGGCCGACCTCCTCGGGGTGCGCTCATTATGCCCGAGGGGGCATCGGCGCGAAAGCCGGTCAGGCGGGCGCCTTGGCGGTGACGGAGGCGCCGGACGCGGCGCGGGCGGCGCGGCGCTGGAGGGCGGCGCGGATGCTGCCGTAGATGCCCTCGGGCAAGAAGATGATGAACACGATCAACAGGAGGCCGTAGATGGTGTCGGCCATCCCGAGCAGCTTGAGGCCGAAGAGGATGCGCAGGCCCTCGGCGAGGGCGGTGGTGAGCGCCGTCCCCACCAGCGGGCCCAGCAGCGAGTACATCCCGCCCAGCACCACCGCGAAGACGATCTTCAGCGACACCCCGATGCCCGACAGCGTCTCCGGGTTCACGTAGGCGATGGCCTGGGCGTAGAGGGAGCCGCCGAGGGCGGTGAGGGCGGCGGAGAGCACGGTGATGCCGAGCTTGAAGCGCGTGACGTGGATGCCGACCGAAGCCGCCGCCGTCTCGTCTTCACCGATGGCCTCCAGCGCCGAGCGGGTCATGCTCTTGTCCACGCGATGCCAGATCCAGAGCCCGATGAGGAAGACGCCGAGGCTGCCGTAGTAGAAGACCTGCTTGTTGCCGAACTGGATGGCCCACAGCGAGTCGCCGCCCGCGCTCCGGAGGGTGAGGCCCAGCGAGCCGTCCGTCCAGTCGCGCTCCGCGATGATGAGGAGCCGGACCACCTCGCCGACGGCGAGGGTGACGAGGGCGAAGTAGTGCCCGACCACGCGGAAACGGAAGCACGGCAGCCCGACCACCACCGCGGCGAGGGACGCCGCCGCCATTCCCGCCAGGGCGCCCAGCCAGGGGGTCACGCCGTAGAAGTTCCACAGCAGCACGGTGGCGTAGGCTCCGATGCCGAGGAAGGCGCCGTGACCCAGCGACACGAGGCCGAAGCGCCCCATGAGGGACCACGCCCCGCCGATGAACGACCAGATGAAGATCTGGAGGGTCACGTGGAGCACGTACTGGCGATAGCCGCCGAGCGGGATCAAGGGCTGCAGCAGCAGCACCGCGAGGACGGCGGCGGCGGCGATGCGTCCCGGGGTCATTGCCGCTTGGCCAGGATGCCGCCCGGCCGCACGAACATCATCACGATGAAGATCACGAAGGCGATCACGTAGCCCATCTCGGTGGACATCACCACGCCGCCCACCGCGATGACCTCGCTCATGATGAACGAGGCCACGAAGGCGCCCACCATGTTCCCCAGGCCGCCCAGCACGCACACCATGAAGGTGAGGGGCCCGAACTGGCCCCCGAAGAAGGGGTGCACCGCGTACTGGAAGATGAGCAGGGCGCCGGCCAGCCCCGCCATGAGCCCGCCCACCGCGGAGGTCACCACGTAGATCCGCTGGGGGCTTGCGCCCATCAGCGACATCGCCTCCCGGTCCTGCGAGACGGCCCGGATGGCGGTGCCGATGAAGGTGCGGGTGAGGAAGAGATAGAGCGCGATCACCGCGAGGATGGAGATGGCGAAGGGAATGAGCCGTGTCGCAGGAATGAAGATCCCCGCGATCTCCCAGGACGGTAGAGAGAGACGGACGGACCGGTGATCCGTGGTCCAGAAGAGGGTCGCCGCCGACTGCACGAAGAAGAGGAGCCCGCCGGTGGCGAGAAGCTGATTGATGGGCGGACTGGTGAGAATGGGCGAGATGATGAGGAGGTGGACGCCCACGCCGAGGACGGCGCCCACGGCGAGCGAGACGATCGCGGCCGCCCAGATGGGCCAGCCGTGAACGGTGACCAGGAAGTAGATCGCGTACATGCAGAGCATGACGAGGTCCACGTAGGCGATCCACACGATGTCCAGCACGCCGAAGATGAGGTTGAGGCCCAGGGCGAGGAGGGCGATGACGCCGCCCAGCAGCACGCCGTTGACCGCCGCCTCCACGAGGAAGATCGGGTCGATGCTCATACGCCCATATACGCCTTGCGCACGAAGTCCTGTTCGCTGAGCTCGGCCGCGCGGCCCTCCATGCGGATGCGGCCGACCTCGAGGAGATAGGCGCGGTCCACCAGCTTCAGCACCTGGCGCACGTTCTGCTCGACCACCAGGATGGTGTACCCCTCCTCCCGCACGCGGCGAATGAGGTCGAAGAGCCGGAACACCATCACCGGGGCCAGGCCCATGGACGGCTCGTCGAGCAGGATGATCTTGGGTCGTGACATGAGCGCGCGTCCGATGGCCAGCATCTGCTGCTCGCCGCCGGACATGCTGCCCGCCCGCTGAGCCCGCCGCTCCGCCAGCACGGGGAAGAGCGCGTACACCCGCTCCAGGCTCTCCGCGAAGCGCGATCGCGCGCCGGGCAGGAAGGCGCCCATCTTCAGGTTGTCGGCCACCGTCAGCATGGGAAAGAGCCGGCGCCCCTCGGGCACGTGGGCGATGCCGTGGGCGACCACCTGATGGGCGGGGAGGCCGGTGAGGATGGTGCCGTCGAAGGTGAGGGCGCCCGCGCGGGGAGCGATGAGGCCCGAGATCACGCGGAGGAGCGTGGTCTTGCCCGCGCCGTTGGGCCCCACCACCGCCACCGCTTCGCCGGAATCGACTCGCAGGCTCACGTCCCAGAGGGCGGTGAACTGGCCGTACCCGGCGGTGACCTCACGGAGCTCGAGCATCAGCGCGCCTCGCTCACGTGAGGACGAGCTTCTCGCCGAGATAGGCCTCGACGACCTTGGGATCCTCGGCGACCGCCTGCGGGGTGCCCTCGGCGATCTTCTCGCCGTGATCCAGGACCACGATGCGGTCCACCACCCGCATCAGCGTGGCCATGATGTGCTCCACCCACACGATGGTGATGCCGAGCTCGCTGCGGATGCGCTTGAGCAGCTCGGCGGCGTCGTGCATCTCGGAGGGGTCGAGCCCGCCCAGGCTCTCGTCGGCGAGGAGCAGGCGCGGCCGGGTGGCGAGGGCGCGGGCCAGCTCGAGCTTCTTCAGGCCGCCCGCGCCGAGGAGCGCGGTGGAGGCGTCGACATCCGTGGGCAACCCCACCAGGGCGAGGGCCTCGCGGGCCTGGGTCCGCGCCTGCGCCTCGGTGCCCCGCTCGCTCGCGCCGTAGTGCGCGGCCACCGCCACGTTCTCCAGGATGGACAGCTTGCGGAACGGGCGGGGAATCTGGAAGGTGCGCGCGATGCCCTTGTGGCAGATGCGGTCGGGGGTGAGGCCGGCGAGCTCGTCGCCGCGGAAGCGAATGGAGCCCTCCGACGCGATCAGGGCGCCCGAGACGCAGTTGAACAGCGTGGTCTTGCCCGAGCCGTTGGGCCCGATCAGGCCGAGGATCTCCCCCTCGCGGACCTCGAGCGATACGTTCTGGAGCGCGGTGAAGCCGCCGAAGCGCTTGGTGAGGCCGGAGATGGTGAGCATGGGGAACGAGCGGGAGCCGGCGCGTCGTTCACGCGCGCGCCGGCTCCGTCACCTCAGATCAGCCGCGCGCGGCCCACGGCGACGACGCCGGCAGGGGCAAGATGGGCGCGGCGGTGGACACCGACTTCGGGAATACCACCTCGAACTTGCCCTCGTGCACCTGGAACACCACCGGGAAGGCGCGCTCGTTCTGTCCGCGCATGGGATTGCCCTCGCCGAGGAACTTGACGCCGTACCCCATCATGGTGCCGCCCTCGGGGATGTCCGTCTCCCGCGCGGCGCGGGCGAGGGCATCGGGCCCGTAACCGCCGTGCTTCTGGATGGCCCGGGGCAGCACGTCGTTGAGGAGGATCCAGAGATTGTTGAAGCCCATGGACACGTGCGGAGCGATGGCCCGCGCCGCCATGTTGGGCTCGAACTCCTTCTGGTAGCGCCGCACCATCTCCGCGGTGAGCTCGCCCACGCCCGGCTTGAGCTTCTTCGCGTCGAGGAGCTGCGAGGCCACCGGATCCACCGTGTGGAAGGCCTCGATGTCACTCACGCCGAAGCTCTCCTTCAGCTTGTCGATCTGGCTGTGGCCGGCTCCGTGGCCGAGATAGGCCTTGACGCGGAAGCCCTGCTCCTTGGCCTGGCGGAGGAAGAGGGCGATGTCGGGATTGTAGCCGGTGTGGAACAGCACGTCCGGCCGCTGCGAGCGGAGCTTGGTGACGAGCGCCGAGAGGTCGGGCGCCTGGATGGAGTAGCCTTCCTTGAGGACCACGTTCATCCCCTGCTTCTTCGCCTCCGCCTCGTTGGCGGCGGCCACGCCGGCGCCGTAGGGCCCGTCCTCGTAGATGATGGCCACGCGCAGGTCCTTGGGGGCGGCCTTGAGCCGCTCCTGCGCGTAGGCGCCGATGTACTGGACGGACACCGCCCCGAACAGGCCGCCGTTGGGCTGGGGCCGGAACGTGTACTGCAGGTTCCGGTCCTTGAACACCGCGTCCGAGATGGCGGTGGTGATCCAGAGGAAGCGCTTCTGCTTGTCCACCCGCTCGGCGAGGGGAACGGCGTGAGCGCTCGAGTAGACGCCGGCGAGGATGTCGACCTTCTCGACGTTCAGGAGGCGCTCGGCCTCGTTGATGGCGACCTCGGCCTTGGACTGGCTGTCGCCGTCCACGCGCACGATCTTGTGCTTGCCGAGCACGCCGCCCTTCTCGTTCACATAGTCGACGATCATCTTCGCCCCGCGCCAGCAGTTCAGCGAGCCGGCGGCGGAGAAGGGCCCGGTGTGGTCGAAGAGCGTGCCGATCTTGATCGTGCCGGCCTGGGCGTGGGACCGCAGCACCCACGGGCCGACGGCGCTGCCGGCGACGGTGACACCGGTGGTAGCCAGGAACGTGCGACGCGACATGAGGCCCATCGTGTTCTCCTCCTCCGCGCTGACCGAGAGTGTCCGGGAATCGGGGGCGCGCGCTTCCCGCGAGGGGCGCGGCGTGGGCAGGAGCGTACACCGAACGGTGGCGCGCGTCCAGGATTGCTTGGCCGCTCGGGGTGGCGCCGACTAGACTGCCCGCATGTCGGGCCGCGCCCTCGCCCTCGTGCTGTGCGCGGCCGCCATCCATGCCACCTGGAACGCGCTCGCCAAGCGCGCGCGGGATCCCATCGCGTTCCTCTGGTCGGCGATGGCGGTGGCGACGGTCGCGCTGGCTCCGCTCGGGGCTCGCCACCTGCCCGAGGGGGGAGTGCCCGCCGGAGCGATCCCGTTCCTTGCCGCGACCATCGTGATCCACGCCGTCTACTTCTACGCGCTCGCGCGCGGGTACGCCTCGGGGGGCGATCTCTCGCTCGTCTATCCCATCTCGCGCGGGCTCGGCGTCGCGCTTGTGCCCGTGGTGGGGCTGGCCGTGCTCGACGAGCGGCCGTCGCTCCTGGGCGGCCTGGGCGTGGCCCTCGTGGTCATGGGCATCGTCGCCATCTCACTCGCGTCCACCCGTTCCGCCCGCGTCCTCGGCGCCGGGACCGGATGGGCGCTGCTCACGGGGCTCACGGTAGCGGCCTACTCGCTCGTGGACAAGGTGGGCGTGACGCGCTTGCACCCCATGCCCTATCTGGCCATCCTCGGCGCGGGGATGAGCCTGCTGCTCGCGCCCGTGGCGCTGCGCGCGCGCGGTGCCCTCACGACGGAGTGGCGGGTGAACTGGCGCACCATCCTGCTCGCCTCGACGCTGAACTTGACGAGCTACCTGCTGGTGCTCTTCGCCTTTCGCCTCGCCAAGGCCGGCTATGTGGTGGCTGCCCGGGAGAGCTCGATCGTGCTCTCGGTGCTGATCGGCTGGCGCTGGCTGGGCGAGGGGAACCTCGCTCGCCGGCTGGCCGGCGCGGCGGTGGTGCTGGCGGGCGTGGTCTGCGTGGCGCTGGCGCGCTAGCGCGCGCTGCGCCGGACCGCCCGCCGCGCGCCCAGGCCGAGAAGGCCGAGGCCGATCAGCGCGAGCGAGGCGGGCAGGGGCGCCGGCGCGGTCACTTGCTCGAGAAGGAGATTCGGGCCGAAGAGGCTGAGACCAAGCTGCGCCTGCGCGTCCTGGTCCGGGAACTGAAGAGCGGCACCCACGGCGAACTGAGCAGGATCGAAGTTGGCGAGAGACGGGTCCAGGATCACGCCGTCCTGATTCGCGCGGAAGTCGTCGCCCGCGGAGGTGGAGCCCAGCACATAGTGCCCCACCGGCAGGATCAGGTCGGCGATGTCCTCGAAGAGCCATCGCCCATCCCCCTGTACCGAGGGCACCGCGATGTCCGCGGCGCTCCCCGCGGGAATGGTGGTCGATGCGAGAAGAGTTCCCGCCCCCGTCCACAGGCCGACCGCGTGGCTTACCAGGAGCCCATTCGAGCCCTCGTCCCAGATCCCGAGGGCGGTCACGCGCACCGGTGCGATCACGTCGACCCCCCAGCCGATGGTGAAGGCGACCGGGTTCTGTCCGGCGATGCCCTCGCCGGTGATATCGATACCAAGGGAGGCTGCCACCGCGGGCGGCGGAGCGAGCATCGCGACGAACGCGGCGGCCAGCACGACCCGCTTCATACAGTGCATATGGGCTCCTCCGGATGGCAGTGCGGCAAGTGCCGTGCCACCGTATCCCGTCCACGAAGAGCGCGTATCTGCAAAACTAAATCGGTGGGTCCGCTCTACCGAGGCCGGGACTGATAAGAAATCCGACTCCGTGCGCCCCCGGAATTACACGGCCGGCACTATGGTTCTAGACACCTATGATGCTGTTATATCCGGCTAGACGCGCATCGCCTGGATCATCCACTCGAGCCCGCGCCGGCGCTCGACGGAGACGGCGGGCTCGGCCGACTCGACGATGCGAAAGCCGACGCCGAGGAGGCGTTCGATCTCGGCGCGCGACACCGGGAAAGGCGGGCCGTCCTCCCCCTCGCGAAGCGGATAGAAGCAGCCGAGGAGCGTGCCGCCCGGCTTGAGGATCGCGCGCAGCATCGCCACGTACTCGGGCCGGCGCGCGGGGTCGATGGCGCAGAAGCACGTATACTCCCACGCGGCGTCGAAGGCCTCGCGATGCTCCGCGGCCAGCGTGAAGACGTCCCGCTGCGCGAACTCCGCGTCCACGCCATCCGCCGCGGCCAGCGCGCGTGCCTCCGCCACCGCGGCGGCCGCGAAGTCGACGCCGTGCGCACGGTAGCCGTGACGCGCGAGCAGCCGCACGTCATGTCCGCGCCCGCAGCCGGGCACGATCACGCGCGCCCCGCGGGGGCCCAGGGGGTGTCCGGCGGCGAGCCACGCGACCAGCGGCGCAGCGGGCTCGCCCAGCTCCCAGCCGTCCTCGCCGTGGGCGTAGAGCCCGTCCCAGAACGCGGGCGCGCTCACCCGCTCCCGATCGTCTCCCACGTGAGTCCCTCGAAGTGATCGATGACTCGCTCCGCGCCCGCCGCCCGCAGCTCGGCCTCGGCGTAGGCGGTGGCCACCCCGACGGCGCGCATGCCGGCGGCGCGGGCGGCCTGGATGCCGACGGTGGAGTCCTCGAAGACGACGCAGTGCGCCGGATCGGCTCGCAGGCGGCGCGCGGCGAGAAGATACACTTCGGGGTCGGGCTTGCCGAGGGTCACGTCGTCGGCGGTCACCACGACCGGGAAGTGCTTCAGGAGGCCCACCGCGTGCAGGAGATGATCGACGTCGTACGACGAGGCGGAGGTGCCCACCGCCAGGGGCATGCGGCGCCGCACGAGGTCGGCCACGAAGTCGGCCACACCCGTCACCGCCCGCATCCCCTGGCGCGAGAGACGCACGTAGTGATCGCGCTTGCGGCGGGCGAGGTGATAGGCCTCCCAGTCCGGGACGGGGCGCCCGAGCAGGAGCGGGATCGCTTCCTCGCTGGGTCGCCCGATGGTGAGGCGCCAGTAGTCGGGGCGCGACGGCTCCTCGCCGAGCTCGGCCAGGAGCTCGCTCCACGCGGCGCGGTGCCACACGCCGCTGTCGATCAACACGCCATCCATATCAAAGATGCAGGCGTGGATGTTCACGCCTGCCACCGCATGAAGGTCGCCCCTCGGGGCGACCGTAGATCAGATGCGGAAACAACCGTCTCGGGCGCAGTCACCATAGAGGTCGCCCCTCGGGGCGACCGTAGATGAAATGCGGAAGCAACCACCTCGCATGAGCTCACCTATCTGAGTCTATACAATGGCGCGAGAAGACAGAACGTCTCGCGGGCGGCCCGCGCGTAGTCCGCTGCCTTCCACCGCGCCGCTTCCTCCGCCCGCACGATGCGTCCCAGCACGAGCTGACCGTCCCGCGTGCGGGTGAGCGCGTCGGCCAGGTGCCCGATCTCCTCGGCGGACAGCTCCGACAGGATGGCCGCGGGCGCCTCGTCGTGCTCGTTCTTGAACCAGGCGAGGCCCTCGGCCCGCCGCAGCACCGGCACGAGCTTGGGAGCATGCTTCCTCCAGGCCGCGACCCACCGCTTCTTGCCCGCATGCTCGGGGCCCGCCTCCCAGAGGAAGCGGACGCCACCCCGCGACACCGCCACCTTGAAGTGGCAGTGCTTCTTGTAGCCCCGCTTGTCGGCGGCGAAGGCCACCCAGGTGTCGTCGGGCGCGTTCACCGTCCGCCGCATATGCTTGGCCACGTGCGCGAACGCGGGCGCGCCCCCCACGCGGCTCACGTCGGCGACGAGGTCGCGGCCGGCCGCTTCGAGCTTCGGACGGATGCGGCTCCTGATCGCCGCCATGCGCGGTCCGAAGCCGTCGACTTCGAAGACCTTGAAGTCGGCTGCCGTGAATCCCGGAAACGCCATGCGAACCTCCTTCTCGCGGAGCCTCAGGGATACGTCGCGTCGGGATCGAGGGGGAAGATTGGCCGGCGCACCCGCGTGAACGCGAACCGCCCGAGGTTCGACGAGGAGAGGCCCGGCGCGTCGACCTCGATGATCTCGCGGGCGATGGGCTCGAAGGCGGCGCGGTAGTGAATGGTCGACTTCACCACCAGCACCTTGTGCTCGAGCGGATCGATGCCGACGAAGCGCATCATCTCGGGATCGAGGGTCTGCCAGCGGTACGAGATGAGGATGACCTTGACGTCGGCCACGTCCAGCACCGCGGTGGGGCCGAGCCGCCCGGGCAGCCCGCGCGCCATCGGGCCCTTGTGCACGAAGCGTCCATCCGACAGCGTCCGCACCACGCCGGTCACGCGAAGCGGCGCGCCATGGCGATCGTCCACCTTGCCGCCCACGTCGAGGATCACTCGCTCCCCCACGCCGGCCCTGATGCACTCGCGCACCGCCGCCGGATCCCAGAGGCACGCCACCACCGCGGAGCGGGCGCCTACCCGCAGCAGCTCGCGCAGCACCTCGGTGCCGTCGCCGGCGGCTCCGCCGCCGGTGTTGTCGGCCATGTCGGCGAGGACGATGGGCCGGCCGTCGGCGGCGAGGGCCTTGGCCACCGCCTCCGCCACCGGCAGCCCGCGGTGGATGAACTCGTGGCGGTGGTCCCACGCGGTCCGCGCGAGCCGGTCCGCCAGGCGGTCGGCGAGGGCCTGGTCCCCGTCGGTGGCCACGTACACGCTGAGCCCGGCCTGCGGGATGTCGGCGTGGGGGAAGCCGGCGAAGACCGACACCGAGATGACCTTCGGGTCCTTCTCCATCTCCTCGGCCAGGTCGTAGAGCCGGCGCATCGGACCGCGCGCGGTGCCCTGATTGCCGAGCGGCGGAAGGATGGGCGGGGTGCGCAGGGCCACGGTGGGGCGGATGCGCTTCGCCGCGACCTGGAGCAGCCGCTCGGTGGCTTCCACGCCGCGCTCCGCCATGTCCACGTGCGGGTAGGTCTTGTAGCCGTGGAGGAGATCGGCGCCGCGCGCCATCTCGGGAGAGAGGTTGCCGTGGAAGTCCAGCGTCACCGCGATGGGCACCGCCGGCCCGACCACCTGCCGCACCGCCCCGATGAGATCGCCCTCGCCGTCGTCGATTCCCTCGCACACCATGGCGCCGTGGAGATCCAGGAGCACCCCATCCACCGTACCGGCGGCGCGGAGATCGGCGAGCAGGCGCTCCTTCACGTGGCCGTAGATATCCTTGGTGACGGGCCCGGCCGGCGAGGCTGCCGCCGCCACCGAGGGGATCAGGCGGGTCCCGTGCCGCTCGGCCGCCTCGATCATCCCGCCCAGGCAGGTGCCGGTGCCGCGAAAGGTCTCCACGATCTCGCCGCCGTAGTGGAGATGCCGCGCTTCAAACTGACGGCGGTCAGTCGGGATGGTGCTGAAGGTGTTGGTCTCGTGCGACATCATGGCGAGGAACAGTCTCATCGGGTCTCCATCGGAAGGATCACCATCATAGCTTGAGGCGCGGATCGAGCCAGTCGCGGAGGGCGTTGCCGAGCAGGTTGATCACCAGCGTGGTGACGAAGATAGCGGCGCCGGGGAAGGCGGCGATCCACCACGAGTTGAGCATGTACACGCGGCCTTCGCCCAGCATGTTGCCCCAGGCGGGAATCGGCGGCTGCACGCCGAGGCCCAGGAAGGACAGGAACGACTCCAGGACGATCACCTGGGCCACCTGCAGCGTGGCGATGACCACGCCGGCGGAGACGAGGTTCGGCAGGATCTGTCGGAAGATGAGGCGCATGTGGCTCATCCCGAGCGCCCGCCCGGCGGTGACGAACTCACGCTCCCGCAGGGCGAGGGTCTCGGCGCGGATGACCCGGGCGTAGATGGGCCAGCCGGCCACGCCGAGCACCGCGATCATGTTGGGCAGGCTGGGGCCCAGCACCGCGATCACCGCGAGGGCGAGGAGCACGAACGGGAAGGTCAGCACGATGTTGACCACCGTCATGATCGTCCAGTCGATGGCCCCGCCGAAGTAGCCGGCGGCGAGGCCGAGCAGGATGCCGATGCTCGCGGAGAGGATGACCGCGGCCACCCCCACGATGAGGGAGATGCGGCCGCCGTAGATCACCCGCGAGAGGAGATCGCGTCCCACCTGGTCGGTGCCGAGGAGATGGTCCGGGGTGCCCCCGGCCATCCACGCGGGCGGGGCGAGCCGGTGGCGAATGTCCACCGCGAGGGGGTCGTGGGGCGCGATCAACGGCGCCAGCACCGCGCTGAGCACGATGAGGAGCAGCACGACCGCGGCGGCCACGCCCCAGCGCAGGCGCCGGAGGCGACGGAGCAGGGGGGTCCCGCGCTCCGCCGCGGCCGCCCCGGGGCGCGCCTCCAGCGCCACCTCGGGGGTCGCGTTGCCGGCCGTCATGTCCCCGCCCGGATACGCGGATCGATGAAGCCGACGATCACGTCGACGATCAGGTTCACCACCACGATGATGAGAGCGAGGAGGACCACCGCGCACTGCACCACCGGGAAATCCTGGTTGCGAATGGAGTCCACGGTGAGGCTGGCCACCCCCGGCCACGCGAACACCGTCTCGGTGATGATGGCTCCTCCCAGGAGCTGACCGAACTGCAGCCCCAGCACCGTCACCACGGGAATGCTGGCGTTGCGGAAGGCGTGCTTCCACACCACCCGGCGCTCCGCCACGCCCTTGGAGCGCGCGGTCTTGATGTAGTCCATGCTGAGGACCTCGATCATCCCCGAGCGGACCAGGCGCATGGTGATGGGCGCGAACGCCATCCCCAGGCACAGCGACGGCATCAGGAAGTGCTGCCAGGTGCCGTAGCCGGAGGCGGGAAGGAGCTTCAGGCGCACGGCGAAGACGATGATGAGCATGATGCCCAGCCAGAAGAGCGGCAAGGCCTGCCCGGCGGTGGCGAGAATGGTGCAGAGGGTGTCCACGAACGAGTGGCGGCGGAGCGCGGCGAGGGTACCGAGGGGGATGGCGATGAGCAGGGCCACGGCGAGCCCGGCGAAGGTGAGGTAGATGGTGGGCGGCATCCGCTCCATCACCAGCCGGAACGCGGGCGCGTCGCCGTACCACGACCGCCCGAAGTCACCCCGCACGGCATTGCTCGCGAAGGTCCAGTACTGGACGTAGATGGGCCGGTCCAGCCCCAGGAGATGGCGGTAGCGCTCGAACTCCTCCTTGCCCGCGTTCTGGGGCAGCAGCAGCAGCACGGGGTCGCCGATGACGTGGAGGATGCCGAACGAGAGGATGGAGATCCCGATGACCACCACGATGAGCTGCAGGACCTGCCGCGCGAGGTAACGTCGCATCTGGGCTCGGCCGGCGCCGCGCCGCCCCCGGCCGCGGGCCCCTCGTGGGCGGGGGCGCGCGACCGGAGGCGGTGAGATGAGGCGCCGCGAAACCTACTTCTTCCGCGGCGTGGCCAGGAAGAGGCGGTCGACCTCGTCGGCGGGGGCGGTGTACTCCACGCGGTTGCTGATGCCCCACACGCCGCGCAACCCCCACTTGTAGAGGTAGGCGGCGTCGTCGAAGAGGAGCTTCTGGGCCTTCACGTAGATCTCGGTCCGCTTCTTGGCGTCGAGGGTGGAGCGCCCGGTGGCGATGAGGTCGTCCAACTCCTTGTTGCAGTAGTAGCTGTAGGGCTCGCCGCACTTGAACACGTCGTAGAGGATGGCGTCGGCGTCGAAGACCGAATAGTAGCCCCACGACCAGTTGAACATTGGGCCGAACTTGCCTTCCTTGACGCGCGCGACCAGCACGGTGTTGTCGCCGACGTAGTTGCGCTTCACGCGGAAGCCGGCCTTCGCCATGTCGGCCACGATGGCGTCGTTGGTCTGCTGGATGGCGGGCTCGACGATGGGCGGGCCCTCGTTGAACACGATATCCACGCCGTTGGGATAGCCGGCCTCGGCGAGCAGCTTCTTGGCCGCGGCGAGGTCCTGCTTGTACGGCTTGAGATTCGGGTCCCAGCCGAAGGCCATGGGGTTGATGCCGGTGGCCACCCGGTCACCCAGGCCGTTGAGCACGTGCTTGATGATGCCGTCGCTGTCCACCGCGAGGTTGGCGGCCTGGCGCACCTTGCGGTCCGTGAAGGGGTTCGGCCCGCCGCGCGCGGCCTGATCGAGCTGGAGCATGGCAGTGCGCAGGATGGGCGAGGTGCCGGTGCGGGCGCCGCCCGACTTCTGGATCACGTCCATCTGGTCCGGCGGCACCGCCTTGATCACGTCCACGCCGCCGGAGAGGAGCTCGGCGATCTCGGTCGCCTTCTCGGGGATGATGCGGATCCGCAGGTACTTGTAGTGCGGCTTGGGCCCCCAGTAGTCGTCGTTGCGGACGAGGAGGTGGTCCTGCTTCCGGTTCCACTTCACGAGCTTGTAGGGCCCGGTGCCGATGGGATTCTCGGTCATCCACTGATCACCCTTCTCGCGGATGACCTTCTCGGACTGCATCACCTGCGCGGTGAGCCGCTCCACGAACAGGGGATAGGGGCCGTCCGTCTTGAATCGCACCGTGTAGTCGTCCACGACCTCGACGCTCTTGATCTTGGCGTGATTGCCCCGCGCCGTCATCTTCTTGGCGGGGTCGAGGACGCGGTCGAAGGTGGCCTTGACGTCCTTGGCGCTGAACGGCGTCCCGTCGTGGAACTTGACGCCCTGGCGGAGCTTCACTTCCCAGGTGGTGTCGTCGAGGTTCTTCCACGAGGTGGCGAGGTTCGGCCCCACCCGCCGCGTCTTGAGATCGCGCGTGGCGAGATGGTCGAAGGCGTGATAGCCGAGGATGATCGCCTCGCGCAGCACCGACGCGGGCGGGTCCCACGAGTCGACGTCCGACTGGAGGGAGTAGACGATCGTGTCTTCCTTCGTCTGCGCGCCCACGAGGCCGGGCCAGGCCAGGGCGAAGGCGAGAAGGAACAGAAATCCGGGCAGGGCGACACGGCGCATGGCGATCTCCTTCTTCAGCGGGTCGGAAGTGACGCTGAGGTCGGCCAAGAGGGCCACATACTAGCCAGCACCCGCGTGGTTGTCAAACCACCGATCGCCCTCAGAAATAGTGTTACCGCCGCAGCGGGGGTTGCCTCAAAACCGGTGGTACCACGTGGAGCACCGGAAGGGGGACGCCGTGACGGCACGAGGGCGACGCGAGTATACGGCGGTGATGCAGGCGCAAGATCAGCAGGCGGATCGCGCCGCGCGGGGGCGGCTGCTGGATGAGTACTGTCGCATCACGGGCGGTCATCGGAAGGCGGCGATTCGGCGGCTGCGCACGGCGCCGCGCGGGGGTGGCCGCGGGCCGGGGCGGCCGCGGCAGTACGTGGCCAGCGCGCTGACGCCGGTGCTCGAGCGGGCGTGGCTGGCCAGTGATCAGCTCTCGGGAAAGCTGTTGCGGCCGGTGTTGCCGGCGCTGCTCACGGCGCGAGCGACGCGGCATGGGGTGCCGATCGCCCCTGACGTGCGCGCCGCCTTGGGGCGCGCGA
>DATEDO010000151.1:0-6513 GCA_035281625.1 Candidatus Methylomirabilota bacterium | reverse complement strand
GTGTACTTGAACAAACGTAAAGGACTGGCGAGAAAAAGCGGGCTTGCTTTCAACCGCCGATGGAACTATATGCTCATCAAATCGTGGCGATGTCATGATTTGCCCCCGATGTCAGTCTGATAATCCTCCTCATGCCGCGTTCTGCGACCAGTGCGGTGCACGGCTTGAAAAGGCGTGCGCTAATTGCGGCGAACCGAATCGCTACGGAGCCAAGTTCTGTAGAAATTGCGGCCAGGCCATCAATGCAACGGCAGTGACATCCGCGGGTCCGGCGGCCGGGATACCCGCGCCCGATACCTACGTTCCCAAACACCTCGCTGAGAAAATCCTCGCTTCGCGACACCAACTGGAGGGCGAACGGAAACAAGTCACCGTCCTCTTTTCTGACATCAAAGGCTCCACCAAACTGCTCGAGACGCTGGATCCTGAAGAGGCTCAAAAGCTTATCGACCCAGTCCTCCAAATCATGATGGACGCGGTTCACAAGTACGAAGGGACGGTCAATCAGGTTCTGGGCGACGGCATCATGGCGCTCTTCGGCGCGCCCCTCGCCCATGACGACCACGCCCAGCGGGCGTGCTACGCGGCGCTCCGCATGCAGGAGCAGGTCGGCCGCTACGGGGACGAGATGCAGCGGACGCACGGGACGCCGATGCAGATCCGCGTGGGTCTGAACTCCGGCGAGGTCGTGGTGCGCGCCATCGGCAGCGATCTCCACATGGACTACAGCGCGATCGGACAGACGACGCACCTCGCCGCGAGGATGGAGCAGATCGCCAAGCCCGGCTCCATCCTGCTGACCGCCGGCACGCTGCGGCTCGTCGAGGGATACGTGCGCGTGCGACCCATCGGGCCCGTGGCGATCAAGGGGCTCGGCGCGCCAGTGGAGGTGTACGAGCTGACGGGCACCGCGGCGAGCCGCACGCGCCTGCAGGTGTCCGCCGATCGCGGCCTCACGCGCTTCGTCGGCCGCGCCACCGAACTCTCCATGCTGCATGCGACGCTCGAGCGCGCGGGCGCGGGGCGGGGGCAAGTGGTGGCCCTCGTGGGCGAGCCGGGCGCCGGCAAGTCGCGGCTCGTCTGGGAGCTGGTGCACTCGCACCGCACGCAGGGATGGCTCGTCCTCGAAACTGCCGCTCTTTCGTACGGCAAGGCCATGCCGCTCCTTCCCGTCGTCGATCTGCTGCGACGCTATTTCGGCGTGGAGAGCTCCGATGACGCGCGCCGGGTCCGCGAGAAGGTGACCGGACGGCTCCTCACCCTGCATGAAGGGCTGCGCTCGGCCATCGCGACCTTCGAGTCGCTGCTCGTCGAGGGCGGGGAGCTGCGCGGTGGGTCCGCCTCGCTACGCCAGGCCCTGGACGCGGTCCGAGGGCTGCTCCTGCACGAGAGCCGGCGGCAACCGCTGCTCCTCGTCGTCGAGGATCTCCACTGGATTGATCCCGACACCCAGACCTTCCTCGATAACCTCGTCGAGAGCCTGCCCACCCACCCGATCCTTCTCGTCGTCAACTACCGGGCCGAGTATCGTCACGGCTGGGGGAGCAAGTCCTGCTACGCCCAGCTCCGGCTCGACCCGCTGGGCCCCGAGACGGCCGAGCGCCTGCTCGAGAGTCTCCTCGGGGAGGACAGCGCCCTCGCGCCGCTCCGGGCGCAGCTGGTGCAGCGCGCCGACGGCAATCCGTTCTTTCTCGAGGAGAGCGTGCGCACGCTCGTCGAGACCGGCGTGCTGATGGGCGAGCGTGGCGCGTATCGGCTTGCCCGGCCGGTGCAGGGGCTGCAGGTGCCCGCCACGGTGCAGGCCATCCTGGCCGCGCGCATCGACCGCCTACCGCCCGAGGACAAGAGCCTCCTGCTCGCGGCCTCCGTGCTGGGGACGGACGTCCCCCTGACGCTCCTGGAGACGGTCGCGAATCTGCCCGCCGAGGAGGTGGCCCGCCGGCTCGCGCGCCTCCAGGCCGCGGAGTTCGTGTACGAGACCCGTCTCTTTCCGGACATCGAGTACACCTTCAAGCATGCCCTGACCCACGAGGTGGCCTACGCGACCTTGCTCGCGGAGCGCCGGCGGGCGCTCCACGCCAAGGTCGTGGAAGCCATCGAGCGTCTCTATCCCGAGCATCTCGCCGAGCATCGCGCCCGTCTCGTGCACCACGCGGTGCGGGCGGAGCTGTGGAGCAAGGCGACCGCCCATCTGCGTGATCTCGGCGGCCCGCCCTCGGGCGAGGAGATCGACGAGGTGATGGGCAAGGGTCCGGAGAGCCCGGGCAAGCTCTGGTGGGCCGGGGAGTACGATCGCGCCGTCAAGGCGTCGCAGCGGGATCGTGCCGTGGGCGCCTCCTTCGGCAACTTCGCCATGCAGGTGGTGGCGACGTGCCGGCTGGGCCAGGTCCAGCAGACCCTGGGCAACTACGGAGCAGCGGCCGATCTCCTGCGGCAAGTGGTCGCGAGCATTCAGGGCGACGTGGTGCGCGAGCGGCTGGGAATGGCGGCGTTCCCGTCGGTGTGGGCGCGCTCGTGGCTCGCGTGGACGCTTGCCGAGCGCGGCGAATTCGCGGAAGGCACCAAGGTCGGGGAGGAGGCGATGCGCATCGCGGCGGAGGCCGATCATCTCTACAGCCGTGGGCAGGCGAGCTTCGGGCTCGGCATGGTCTACCTCACGGAGGGGCGCGTGGAGCAGGCCATCGAGGTGCTGGAGCACGGACTGATCCTGGCGCGCAGCGAGAACATCGCCTTCCAGATCCCGTTCATCACGGGGCCGCTCGGCATCGCCTACGCGCGGGCCGGCGATCCCGCGCGCGGCGTCGCGCTCGTGGAGCAGGCGGTGGAGCAGGCCGAGGCCACGCGGCTCGTGGCTCACCACGCGCTCCGTCTCGCCTGGCTGGGCGAAGCCCAGCTTCGCGTCGGGCGTCGCGACGCCGCGCTCGACCTGGCGCGACGCGCGCTCGCCCTCGCGGAGGAGCGGCGGGAGCGGGGACATGTCGCGTACGGCGCCTGCCTCCTGGGCGACGTCCTCGCCCAGGGCCGCGCGTCGGCGGAGGCGGACGCCGCGGGCGCCTATCGCCAGGCGCTCGCCCAGGCGGAGACGCTGGGGATGGCGCCGCTGGCCGCCCGCGCGCGCGGCGCCCTCGACGCGCTCAGCCCGTCAGGAGCTCCGCCAGATAGCCGCTGAGGAAGCGCCCGCGCGGGTCCACCTGGCGGCGGACCTTCGCGAAGCGCTCCCATTCGGGATAAAGGGCGCGGAGCTCGGCGGCGCGGTGCCGGTGATGCTTGCCCCAGTGCGGTCGGCCTCGGTGGTTCCGGAACACCGTCTCGCAGTCTGCGAAGAAGGCCGCGTAGGGCAGCTCGGCGGCCTGGTGCACGGAGATGGTCACGCTCGCGCGGCGGTGGGCCGGGCTGAGAGGGATGTCGTCGGCGGCCAGCGTCCGATACTCGATGGGCCAGGCGACCTCCGGATGCCGCGTGCGCATGAGCGCGCGGATCTCGCGCAGGCAGTCGGGGCCGGCGGACTCGGGGATCGCGAACTCCATCTCGTTGAACCTCACCGTGCGCTCGGTGGGGAAGATCTCGTCGCTCCAGCCGATCCGCTCGCCCGGCCGTCCCACCACCGAGGCGGGCAGGGCCTCGGTGGGCTCCAGCGCCTTCATGTCGCAGTGGTCGGTGCGTGGGCGCCAGAAGAACTCGAAGTGCCGCGTGGCCGCGATGTGCTCGTCGAGGCGGGCCAAGCACTCGTCGAACGAAGACTCCCACGTCCGCTCGTGCAGGCGATAGGCGGGCAACACCCGCAACCGCACCTGGGTGAGCACCCCGAGCGCGCCGACGGCCACGCGCGCGCAGTGGAAGAGCTCCGCGTGATGCTCGAGGTCGCAGTCGACGACGTCGCCCTCCGCGGTGACGAGGCGCAGGCCCTCCACCTGAGTGGAGATGTTGCCGAGGCGCCGGCCGGTGCCGTGAGTCCCGGTGCTGACCGCGCCCGCGATGCCCTGCCGGTCGATGTCGCCCATGTTGGCCATGGCCGCTCCGCGCGCGCGGAGGAGAGGCCCGAGCTGCTGGATGGTGCTCCCCGCCCACACCGTGGCGAGCCCCGCGGCCGCGTCGACCGCAGCCACGCCGTGGAGGCCGGTCAGCCGGAGGAGCAGCCCGTCGGAGGCGCAGAGCGGCACGAAGGAGTGGCCGCTGGCCGCCACGCGCACCGGCTGGCCCGCGAGGCCGGCGGCCCGCACCAGCTCGGCCACCTCGGTTTCCGATGTGGGTCCGGCCACGAGCGCGGGCCGGCAGCCGACCGAGCCCGACCAGTTCCGCCACTCAGGCACGGCGCGATGCGGAGGGCGCGATCACTGGCCCGGCGGCACCGAGTAGAGCGCCACCGGATGGCTGCGCGACTTGAGGTGCGCCGTGCCGTGGGAATCCACGCGGATCCCGGATTTCAGGCCGGCGCGGGTGTTCTCGTCGATGAGGATGGGCCGTCCGATCACCTTGGTGTGCTGCTCGAGGTGGGCGGCGAGGTTCACGACCTCCCCCACGCAGGTGTAGGTGACTCGCTGCTGGGTACCCGTGAATCCGGCCACCACGGCGCCCGCGGCGATCCCGATCCCGATGCGGATCTCCACGCCGCCCCGGCGCGCCTGCTCCTGGTTGAAGGCGTCCACCAGGGCCAGCATGTCGAGGGCCGAGCGCACCGCCCGATCGCGGTGATCGGGGCGGGGCAGGGGGGCGCCGAACACCGCCATGAGGCCATCCCCCATCATCTGGTTCACGATGCCGCCGTGGGCGCCGATGGCGTCGAACATGAGCGTGTAGTAGCTGTTCAGCAGCTCGATGGTATCGGCGGGGGAGCGCGACTCGGTGACGCTCGTGAAGGCGCGGATGTCCGAGAACAGCACGCTGGCGTCGACGTCCTTGCCGCCCAGCGTGAGCCCGCTCGCGAGCAGCTCCTCGGCGACCTCCGCGGTGGCGAACTTGCGGAAGAGCTCCCGCTGCTGGTCGCGCAGCCGCTTCTTCTCCAGGCTCGCGCCCACGCGGGCCTTGAGCAGGATGGGATTCACCGGCTTGAAGAGATAGTCCTCCGCGCCCAGCTCGATGCAGCGGGCGACGCTGTCCACCTCCTCCAGCGAGGACATCATCACCACGGGGATGTCGCGGAGCTGGGAATCGGCGCCGAGGGCGGCCAGGACCTGGTAACCGTCCATCTCCGGCATCTCGATATCGAGGAGGACCAGATCAACGCGACTCTTGCGCAAAGACTCCACGGCGTCGCGGCCGTTCTCCGCGAAGGATACCGTGTGGCCGAGCTGCTCCAGGGACCGGCCCAGGAGGAGGCGGTTCACCCGGTTGTCGTCGACGACGAGGATCTTGCCGGGGGGGCCGCTAGGCGGCGAGGTCACGTCGTATCGCTCCCAGCGCGGTCGACACGCGCTCGTACATGTCGGCGACCCGATCCACCCGGTCCCCGACCTCGTGAAGGCGGCCGGCCTGGCCCATGACCTCGAGCTCGCGCGCCTGGGCGGCGAGCCCGAAGGCGCCCAGGCTCTCACCGGTGGATTTGAGCGTATGGGCGGCCCGCCGGAAGCCGTCGCGGTCGCTCCCGGCCAGCGCGCGCCGAAGAGCCGCGACGAGCTCCCGCGCGTCGGCGGTGAAGGTATCGATCAGCTCCACCGCGAAGTCCCCGCCCATGCTGGATGCGAGGCCGTCGATGACGGCGCGATCGACGACGTCCGCCGCCGCGGCCGGTGTCTTCTCGGGCGGCACCGCGCCGCGCGCGGGCGAGCCGCCGCGGAGCCGGCATCGCGCGAGCGCCGCGATCAGCTCCTCCACGCGAATGGGCTTGGCCACGTAGTCGTCCATGCCGGCGGCCTCGCAGAGCTCGCGGTCGCCTTCCATGGCATTGGCCGTCATCGCCACGATGCGGGGCCGGTCGGCGGGCCAGCGGCGGTTGATCTCCCGTGAGGCCTCGAAGCCATCGAGCTCGGGCATCTGCACGTCCATGAGCACGACGTCGTACGGCTGGCGCTCGACCGCGGCCACCGCCTCGAGCCCGTTGGACGCCACGTCCGCTCGGTAGCCCATCTGCGCGAGGAGCCGGGTGGCGACCTTCTGGTTCACCACGTTGTCCTCCGCGAGGAGGATGCGCAGCGGATGGTGGCGCGCCATCTCCGGATCCAGCTCCGTCCTCGCCGTGCCCCGGTGGGGAACGTGGACGGGCTGATCGCCCAGGATGGACATGAGGGCGTCGAAGAGCTGAGACGGCTTGATGGGCTTGTTGAGGTACGCGGCAAAGCCCGCGTCCTCGGCCCGCGCCTCGCGCCGGCCCAGCGAGGTGAAGAGCACGAGCGGCAATGTCGCGGCCGGCGCGGTCTCGCGGATCGCCTGCGCGAGGGCCACGCCGTCCATCTCCGGCATGTGCATGTCCAAGATGCCGAGATCGAAGCGCTCGCCGCCCCGCACCCAGCCCAGGCCCTCTCGCGGCGAGTCGGTGACCCGCACGAGCATGCCCCAGGTCTCGAGGTGCGAGGCGAG
>DATEDO010000150.1:0-3547 GCA_035281625.1 Candidatus Methylomirabilota bacterium | reverse complement strand
ACATCGAGGCCTGGGCCCACGTCCAGGTCTTCTCTCCGTGGCGCTTCAATGTCGATCCGGCCGCCCGCACCCTGCTGCTGGGGGCGGGATGGACGGAGCCGGACGCCGACGTGCTGCCCACCGGCGCCGAGCTGCTCGCCGTATATCTCGAGCCCCTGGCCAAGCTGCCTCAGCTCGCGGACAGGATTCGGCTCGGAGCCCAGGTCATTGGCGTGGGCCGGGTCGGCTTCGACAAGATGAAGACGCCGGGCCGGGAGCAGGCGCCCTTCGAGGTTCGAACGCGTACCGCAACCGGGGACGAGACGCTCCTCGCGCGGGCGGTGATCGACGCCTCCGGCACTTACGCGACGCCGAATCCCCTGGGCGCCGGCGGACTTTCGGCGATCGGGGAGGCCGAGCAGCGCGATCGTATCTTCTATGGGATTCCGGACGTGCTCGGCGCCCACCGCCTCCGTTACGCGGGCCGTTCGGTGGTCGTGGTAGGAAGCGGGCACTCCGCCTTCAACGTGCTTCTGGATCTGGCGCGGCTACGCGAGGCCGCGCCCGCGACCACCATCACCTGGGCGATTCGCCGGGACGAGATCGGGACGCTCTACGGCGGGGGCGGGGCTGATGCCCTGCCGGCGCGCGGCGGCCTGGGAGACCGGGTGCGCGCTCTGGAGGAAGCCCGTGTCATTCGCCTCGCGACGAGCTTCCGAACCCACTCGGTGAGCCGGCGCGCCGGCGGGGTGACGCTCCGCGCCGCGGATGGCCGTGAGCTAGGTCCCTTCGATGAGATCATCGGCGCGACGGGCTTTCGCCCGGAGCTGGGTATGCTCTCCGAGCTCCGGCTCGATCTGGATCCCGCAGTGGAGAGCCCCCGCGCGCTGGCGCCGCTCATCGACCCCAACATCCATAGCTGCGGGACGGTCCCTCCCCATGGCGTGGAGGAGCTCGCCCACCCCGAGCCCGGGTTCTACATCGTCGGCATGAAGAGCTATGGGCGGGCGCCGACGTTCCTCATGCTGACTGGCTACGAGCAGGTGCGCTCGGTCGTCGCCGAGTTGACGGGGGATCACGCCGCGGCCCGGCGGGTCGAGCTCATCCTGCCCGCCACCGGCGTGTGCTCGACCGACGCGAGCGCCGGCGCCTGCGGCGGCGCGGCGGCGGCGGCCTGCTGCGGCGAGCAGCCCAGCACCGTGATCGTGCCCTTCGGGCGGAAGGCATGAAGACGATCACCCGAATCCCGGTGTCGGAGCTCCGCGCCAGCGAGAACCACGTCGAGGCCTTCAAGGCCCTGGCCCACCTGGCGCGGCTCCAGGTGTTCTTCTTCCTGGTTCGCGCCGGCAAGGAGATGTCGGTCGGCGAGATCCAGGAGGAGGTCGAGATCCCGGGACCCACGCTGTCGCACCATCTCGACCTGCTCCGCCGCGCCGGCCTGGTCGAGAGTCGCAAGGAAGAACGGTACGTGTACTATTCCGTCAAGCGCGAGTCGGTGACGGCGCTGGTGCGTCTGCTCACCGCTTGCTGCTAAGGAGGCATCGATGAGCGCCAAGGTCCATCTCCACATGAGCGTGTCCGACCTCGCCAAGAGCCGGGAGTTCTATGAGCGCTTCCTCGGCGCGTCGCCGGTGAAGGTCAAGCCCGGCTACGTGAAGTTCCTCCCCGAGTGGGCGCCAGTGAATCTCGCGCTGTCGGGCGGCGGCGCGGCCGAGCGCGGCACCGTGAATCATGTCGGTGTGCAGGTCGACGCGGTCGACACCGTCATGGCCCATCTGGCGCGCGTGAAGGCGGCGGGGCTGCCCGTACGCGAGGAGATGGGCGTCAATTGCTGCCACGCCAATCAGGACAAGTTCTGGGTTCGGGATCCCGACGGCGTGGAGTGGGAGGTCTACCATTTGAACTACGATCTCGAGGGCGACGAGGCGGTCGTCTCGCCCCGGAGCGATCGGCTCCCGCTGGTCAAGAGCGGCGCTTGTTGCGCATCCTGACCCGCTGAATGAGCCGCCGGCCGAGCCTGGGTCGCCGCCTGGCTGCCGAGACCATCGGCACCGCCATGCTCCTGGCCGCCGTGGTGGGGTCCGGGATCATGGCGGAGCGGCTGGCGGCGGGCAATGTGGCCATCGCCCTCCTTGGCAATACCGTGGCGACCGGCGCCGCGCTGGTGACGCTCATCCTCACCTTCGGCCCGATCTCCGGGGCGCACTTCAACCCGGCGGTCACGCTCGCGGACGCCTGGCAGGGCGGCGTGCGTTGGGCCGAGGTGCCCACGTACGTGAGCGCTCAGGTGCTGGGTGCCTTCGCGGGTGTGGCGGCCGCCCACCTCATGTTCGAGTTGCCGCTGTTCTTCGCCTCCCGGCATGCGCGGGCGGGCGGGGCGCAGATGTTCAGCGAGTTCGTGGCCACGTTCGGCCTGCTCGCGGTGATCTGGGGCTGCGTGCGGGCGCGCCCGGCGGCGGTGCCCTTCGCGGTGGGCGCCTACATCACCGCGGCCTACTGGTTCACCGCGTCCACCTCCTTCGCGAACCCCGCAGTGACGCTCGCCCGCGCCGCTTCCGACACGTTTGCGGGCATCCGGCCCGCCGATGCGCCGGGCTTCATCATGGCCCAGCTCCTGGGCGCGACCGCCGCCACCACCCTCTTCCGCTGGCTCACGCCGCCGCTGGAGGAGGTCGCGCCGGACGTGGTCGCGCGATCGCGATGAGCGCAGCGTCCACCACCACCCGGCTCGCCACCGCCGGGGACGCCGCCGCTATCGCCGCCATCTACAACGAGGGTATCGCGGAGCGGATCGCGACCTTCGAGACCGAGCCGCGCACCCCCGCGCAGCTCGCCGCCCAGATGGTCGACAAGGGCGATCGCTTTCCCACCGTCGTGGCCGAGCGAGGCGGGCAAGTCGTCGCCTGGGCGAGCGCCGGCCCGTACCGCAGCCGGCCCGCCTATGCGGGGGTGGCGGAGCATTCGGTTTACGTCGCCCGGGCGGCTCGGGGCACGGGGGCCGGACGGGCTGCCCTGGAAGCCCTATGCCGCGCCTATGCCGAGCGCGGCTTCTGGAAAATCGTCTCGCGCATCTTCCCGGAGAACACCGCGAGCCTCGCCCTCCACGAGCGATGCGGGTTCCGGGTGGTGGGCGTCTATCGGCGCCACGGCCAGCTCGAGGGCCAGTGGCGGGACTGCGTGATCGTGGAGCGCCTGCTGCCGTGACGCGGCCGCGCGTCCTGTTCCTCTGTACTCACAACTCCGCCCGGAGCCAGATGGCGGAAGGCTTTCTCCGGGCGATGGCGGGCGACCGCTTCGAGGCGGGCAGCGCAGGGACCGAGAAGACGGCGGTGAACCCGCTCGCGATCAAGGCCATGGCCGAGCGGGGCATCGACATCAGGAGCCACGCGTCGAAGCGGTACGACGAGGTCGCGACGCCCCCCTGGGATTACCTGATCACCGTTTGCGACGACGCCAACGAGCGCTGCCCGTTCGTTCCGGGCGCGGTGAAGCGGCTGCACTGGTCATTCGAGGATCCCTCCCGGGCGGTCGGCACGGAGGAGCAGCGACTCACGGTGTTCCGCCGCGT
>DATEDO010000149.1:0-2499 GCA_035281625.1 Candidatus Methylomirabilota bacterium | reverse complement strand
GCGCCGGGCTACGCCGCCGAAGTGCTGTATGCCTGGGGCGACCCGATCTCGGTCGGGCCGGGCTTCCGGCCGGACGCGAGCAACAGCGCGGAGGATCAGGCCGGGCAGGCCGGCATGCACCACGACGGCATCCACTTCTTTCCGCTGCCGTGGGATGGAGCGAGCTCCTCTCACGGGCTGCTCGCCGTGAATCACGAGTACACCGACGATGGCCTCCTGCATCCGGGCGGCATGGACCCCTGGACTGCAATCAAGGTGGCCAAGAGCCAGGCGTCGCACGGCGTGTCCGTGGTGGAAGTCCGCCTCGAGCAGGGGCGCTGGCGGGTGGTACGGCCCTCCGCCTACGGCCGGCGCATCACCGCCACCACCGCGATCGGCGTGAGCGGCCCCGTGGCCGGCCATGCCCTCGTGCGCACCGCGGCGGATCCCACCGGGCTCACTGTCCTCGGCACCGTGAACAACTGCGCCGACGGCTTCACGCCCTGGGGAACCTACCTCACCTGCGAGGAGAACTTCAACGGCTACTTCGTGAATCGCTCGGGCGCGATCCCCGCCCTCCAGAAGCGCTACGGGATCAACGAGCGCGGCTTCGGTTATCGCTGGCACGAGCACGACGCGCGCTTCGACGCCGCGCTCCACCCCAATGAGCCCAACCGCTTCGGCTGGGTGGTCGAAATCGACCCCTATGAGCCCCGGCGCCCCGCGGTGAAGCACACCGCCCTGGGGCGGTTCAAGCACGAGGGCGCCACGGTGGGCCTGGCCGCCGACGGGCGCCCGGTCGTCTACATGGGCGACGACGAGCGGTTCGAGTACATCTACAAGTTCGTGAGCCGGGAGCCATGGGTGCCGGCGCGGGGCCGCGAGGCCGGCCGCCGGCTGCTGGAGGAGGGCACGCTCTTCGTCGCGCGCTTCGACGCGGACGGGAGCGGGGAGTGGCTCGAGCTCAGCCACGGGGTGAACGGGCTCGACGTGGGCGCCGGCTTCGCCTCGCAGGCGGAGGTGCTGCTCAACGCGCGGGGCGCCGCCGATCGCGTGAGGGCAACCAAGATGGACCGGCCGGAGTGGATCGCGCGCCATCCCCGCACCGGCGATTGCTACTGCGCGCTCACCAACAACACCGCGCGGGGGGTGGGCGCCGCGGCGCCGCCCGACGCCACCAATCCCCGGGCCGAGAACGTGTTCGGCCACATCGTCCGGTGGCGCGAGCGGGGTGGCGACGCGGCGGCCCGGCGATTCGACTGGGACGTGTTCGCCCTGGCCGGCGATCCCGCGCACCCCGACCCAGGCCGCCACGGTACGATCAAGGGGGATGCCTTCGGCTCGCCGGACGGGCTCTGGATCGACGCGCGCGGCGTCCTGTGGATTCAGACCGACGTGTCCACCAACGTGCTGGGGAAGGGCGACTATGCCCGGCTGGGGAACAATCAGATGCTGGCCGCCGATCCGGAGACGGGGGAGGTCCGACGCTTCCTCACCGGCCCGAGGGGCTGCGAGCTGACCGGCATGACCGCCACGCCCGACGGTACGACCCTCTTTGCCAACATCCAGCATCCCGGCGAGACTCCCAGCGAGCGCAGCAATCCGTCGGCGCCCCAGGCCATCAGCGCCTGGCCCGACGGCCCGGCCGGGGGTCGCCCGCGCTCCGCGACCCTCGCCATCCGGCGCCACGACGGTGGCGTCGTGGGCGCCTGAGGGAGGAGGCGACCATGCGCAAGCCCCCGAAGGCCTCCGTGCCCCGCCGACGCTTCCTGGGCGCCGCCGTCGTCACCGCGGGCAGTCTGGCCGCGCCGGCCTGGCTCACGCGCGCGCCGTTCGCGCAGACTTCCGACCGTATGCGCCCGGCCGTGCCCTACGGCACGCAGGTGGGAGAAGTGAGCGCGGGCGAGGCGGTGATCTGGGCGGCCACCGACCGTCCCGCGCGGCTCGTCGTCGAGTGGGCCACCACCGCGGCCTTCAGGAATGCCAGCCGGGTGATGGGCCAATCGGCGCTGCCAGAGACCGGGCACGCCGCCAAGGCGGTGCTGACCGGCTTGCCCGCGGGCCAGGAGGTGTTCTACCGGGTGAGCTTCCAGGACCTGGGCGACCTCCGGACCTGGAGCGCCCCCCTGGCCGGACGCTTCCGCACCGCGCCGACCGACGCCCGGGACGTGAGCTTCGTGTGGTCGGGGGATACCGCCGGCCAGGGCTGGGGCATCAACCCAGAGTGGGGCGGGATGAAGCTCTACGAGGTGATGCGGCAGACCGCCCCGGATTTCTTCGTGCACAGCGGCGACATGATCTACGCCGACAACCCCATCGCCGCCGAGGTGCGCCTGCCCGACGGGACGGTGTGGAAGAACCTCGTGAGCGAGGCCAAGGCGAAGGTGGCGGAGACGATCGAGGAGTTCCGGGGCAACTACATCTACAACCTCATGGACGAGCACGTCCGCCGCTTCAACGCCGAGGTGCCCCAGTACGTGCAGTGGGACGACCACGAGGTGACGAACAACTGGTTCCACG
>DATEDO010000148.1:0-5270 GCA_035281625.1 Candidatus Methylomirabilota bacterium | reverse complement strand
TACTGGGACACCCCGGTCACGGCGCCGCCGAGCGCGAACACGATGAGGAGGCCGACGGCGAGCCGGCGTGCGCGGCGCCGGCGCAGCGCGGGCTCGGCCACGATGATGCGCCGGTGTACGAGCACGAGGCCGAGCACGAGGCCGGCGCCGGCCACGACCCACAGCGAGCGCGGAACGGTCTCGTCGCGGACGCGGAAGCGATAGGTCCAGGAGTGGACGCCGCCATCGTGGGTGTAGAGATCGCCCACCAGGCGTCCGTCCTTCCACGCTTCAACCCGAAAGGCGTAACGCTCTCGTCGGCGGTTCGCCGGCAGGGTGAGGGCCACCGTGGTCTCGCTGGTCGAGGCGCGCAGCACTTCGCGCTCGGGTCCGGGCACGCGGCACTTTCGCGCGATGACCCAGTAGCGATACTCGGCCCCCGGCACCAGCGGGTCCCAGGCGAAGTCCACGGTCACGCGCGGAGTCCAGGCGTAGCGCGGCGTCTCGTACACGGGCTGGAGATCGCAGCTCGTGAGCATGCCCTCGATGGGACGTGCGTTGTCCCCGGGCCGGGTGAGATGGATGAGCCGCGCCATGTGCACGACGAGCCGCTCGGGACCCGTCTCCGTGACCTGGAAGACCGGCTGCGCCTCGTAGTCACCCGGATGCCGGCGGGGGTTGGCGGGGTTCTCGTCAATACTCACCAGCATCTTGTAGGTGCCGGGCTCGAGCCCGGTGAGGATGAACGTGCCGGGCGCGGGGGCACGCTCCACGCGACAGGCCGCCCAGCGGTTGTGCGTCCCGTCCAGGCATGAGAAATCGGGCGGCGCCTTGGGATCCAGCACCTGGCCGTCGAAGCGCAGCTCGAGGGTGATGGGGGCCGGCGCGGCGGCGGGGGCAGGCGGGAGCAGCGCCGAGAGGAAGAGCGCCGCGAGCGCGATCAGGCGGCGGCGACGGGCGCGGGGCCTCACCCGGCTCCGGGGCGGCCTACCGCCGGGCAACGAGACGCCGGAAGACGGCGCCCATCTCGAACCCGTAGCCCGCGGCCAGGTCGGCGGCGTTCTTCTTGAGCCGCTCGCCCATCGACGTCCCGGCCGGCACGTTGAAGCCCGGGACCTGGCTCTGATGCCGGATGACCGCGGCGACCTGCCGGTCGATGAAGTCGGTCACGTCCACGATGACGTTGGGCTCGTCCGCGCCCCAGTACCAGAGCTCGCGAACCTTGTGCGGCTCCAGCCCCTCGCGCGTGATGTGCTCGGCGAAGTGCAGATGATCGCGCGCGTAGGGATACACCGCGTCGGTGGTGACGATGCCCGCCTTGCGGTGATCGCGGTGCTGGAAGCCGTGGATGCGGTAGGGATCGTGCACGAACACCGTGTGGGGCCGGTGGCGCCGGATCGCCCGTACCACGTCGCCGAGAACGGCGCGCGTGTCCTCGAGCTCGCCGTCCGGATAGCCCAGCATCTCGAGGTGACGCACGCCCATGAAGTCGGCGGCGGCGCGCTGCTCGGCGGCCCGCCGCTTCGCCAGCTCGTCGGGCGGGAGCCCACGGTCGGTGGTGCCGGCCTGGCCGTTGGTGCACAACACGTAGGCCACCTCGCAGCCGGCGGCGATCCACCGCGCGATGACGCCCCCGGAGCCGATCTCGGCGTCGTCGGGATGGGCGAACACCACCATGGCGCTCTCGGGCACCTCGGTCACGATCTCGAGCTTCCGGACGGGGTCGTTGGACATGGGGCAGATTCTACCGCGTGCCGGGCGCGCGCCGCGCCTCGACCTGGCGGCGGAGCGCGTCCGCCTGCGCCTGCTTCGCCGGCCCCGCGCGCCGGAAGTAGTAGCGCTCGAGCACGGCGTAGATGCGCCGGGCTTCCTCGGGGGACGCGGCGGCGATGTGGCGCTGCGCCTCGCGCAGCGTGACGTCGATGGGGGTGAACGCCACGCGCGGATCCCGGCGCAGCCGGTCCATCAGGGCCTCGTCGTACAGGACGATGCGCGCCCGGAGGGCCTCGCCGAAGGCGATCTCGTCGACCCGGAGCGGGCCGCCGCGTGAGATGGGCGGTGGGATCTGCGAGAACACGAAGTGGATGTCGTTGTCGGCCAGCCACGCGTCGCTCGCGACCTTCTCGTGGCCCACGTGGCCTCGCGCCATGAGGGGCGCCTTCGCCAGCGAGTACTGGGTGAGCCCCGTCATCTCCACCAGGTACGGCAGCCGGCTGTAATAGCCGAACACGCACATCCCGCCCTCGAAGGCGGCCCGCACCGGCAGCCCCTTGAAGGCTTCGGCGGCGACGAGCGCCTGGACGCGGCGGGCTTCCATGAGCGCGGGCGGGTAGAACGAGGGCTCGTCGGCGATGCCATGACGCCGCTCGCCGGGGGGCGTGAAGACCGGATAGGGCACGAGGAGGCCGGCGGCCGTCAGGGCCACCGCCGCCGCCGGCACGAGGCGCCCCGGCAGGGTCACGAGCCAGTCCTCGAGCAATATGAAGACGAGCGGCATCGCGGGAAGCACCCGGCGGGCGAACATGAAATCGCCCCCACTGTGCGCCACGTAGAGGAGGAACAGCCCCGCGGCCAGGAGCAGGAGCACGTGCCGGCGCACGAGGAGCGCGGCGGCGCCGCGCGCGCGGAGCGCGCCGGCGAGGAGGAGCAGGCCCAGGGGGGCGATGAACCAGTTCTTCAGGAAAAAGAGCCCGACGTAGTACCAGCCCTGACCGTGATAGGGCTCGAGGGCGGACTTCGAATAGAACGCGGTCGGAAACAGATCGTCGTAGTAGACGAGCTTCCACCCCGCGAGCGCCGCGCCCGCCACGGCCAGCGGGATCACGATGGCGGCCAGCAGGACCACGCGCTGCCGGGGCACGGCGCCGGGCTGCGCCCATCCCGTGCCGGCCACCGCGACCGCCGCGAAGATGACGCCGTCGGGCCGCGTGGCCACGGCGGCGGCCAGGAGCATCGCGGCCAGGACGAGATCGCGGACGCGCGCGGACGCGCGCGTGGCGAGCAGGAGGCCGCCCACCACGAGCAGCGTGAACAGGCTGGTCTCGAGCCCGCCGGTGGCCCAGGTCTGATAGTCCTCCATCAGCAGCACGAGAGCGCCGGCCAGGGGGAGGAACGGGCGCGAGCGGCCGGCGCGCCGCCAGCTCCGGATCACGAGGATGAGGGCGAGCGTCAGCCACGCCGCGATGCCGAGCGCCGTGGAGGAGACCTCGGGGGGAACGCCCAGGGCCATGGCCCCCGCGAGCAGCAGGGTCCAGAGGAGATTGGTGTAGCCCTCCACGCGCTCGCCGACGTTGTAGACCAGCCCGTGGCCGGCGACGAGATGCTCGGCGTAGCGGAAGGAGATGAAGCCGTCGTCGGAGAGCCAGGCGCGCGCGCTCGCGCGCCAGAGTCCCCAGGCCAGGGCGACCGCCACGAGGGCCAGCGACACCGCCCCCAGGAGCGTGACGCGGCGGCGCGAGGGGCCCGACGGCGAGGGCACGGTGCGATTCTACAAGCCGAACGCGGCAGTTCCGCCGTCTTGTGTGCGGTCGTACCGAATGCTATACCGACCCTCACCGGAGGGCACCCACCCATGAAGATCAAGGCGGAGAACGGGCTCGCGCGCATCCTCAAGGCCGAGGGCATTCCCTGGGTCTCGTGCTATCCCACCAGCAACGTCAACAACGCCCTCGGCGAGGAGGGCGTGCCCATTTTGATGATGGGCGAGGAGCGCTTCGCCGTCGCGGTGGCGGATGCCTTCTCGCGCGTCACCTGCGGCAAGCAGATCGGCGTCTGCACGGTGATGGCCAGCCTCAACGCCGCCGGCATCCAGATGGCCTACGGGGCCATCGCCCAGGCGTGGGAGGACTCCTCGCCCCTGCTCGTCATCGCCGAGGGCCTGTCGCGCGGGGCCCGCCGGCACACCCACTTCGACATGCCGGAGGCGTTCCGCTCGGTGACCAAGTGGGTGGGCGAGGTGGACCGCGCCGAGCTGATCCCGGACTACGTGCGAAGGGCGTTCACCCATCTCCGCTCCGGCCGCCCGGGCCCCGTACTCCTGCTGGTGCCGCGCGATCTGGGCGAATACGACGACGCCGAGCACCCCTATTCGACGGTGAAGGGCTGGCGCTCAGGCCCCGATCCGGACGACGTGCGCAGCGCGGCCCGCGTGCTGACCGAGGCCAAGGCCCCGCTGCTCTTCGTGGGCGAGGGCGTGCTCTACGCCGACGCCACCGCCGAGCTGCTCCAGCTCGCCGAGATGGCCCAGGTGCCCGTGCTCACCACCCTCAAGGCGAAGGGGGCGTTCCCCGAGAACCATCCCCTCTCCGTGGGCGTGCGCGGCTCCCACGCCGAGCACTTCCTCCGCAAGGCGGACGTGATCTTCTCCGTCGGGGCCAGCCTCTTCCCCAACCGCTTCAGCCACGCCCTTCCCGACGCCGACAAGAAGACCATCGTGCAGTGCACGGTGGACACGCTGGACATCAACCGCTCCTACGAGACGCGCCACGCCGTGATCGGCGACGCCAAGCTCAGCCTGGCCGCGCTCGTGAACGAGTTGTCCGCGCGCGGCGGGCCCCGAAAGAATCCCGCGCTGCTCGAGGAGATCAAGGGCGCCAAGGCGGCCTTCCTCGCCACGTTCCGTCCGTGGATGGAGTCGAACGAGACGCCCATCAACCCCTATCGCGTCTTCGGCGACCTCATGAAGGTGCTGGATCCCAAGAACTCCTTCGTCACTGCGGACTCCGGCAACACGCGGGATCAGACGAGCACGGTGTACGAAGCGCACATCCCGCGCGGCTATCTGGGCTGGGGCAATGTCTCGACGCTGGGCTTCAGCCTGGCCGGCGCGGTCGCGGCCAAGCTCGCCTTCCCCAGTCGCCAGTGCGTGCACGTGACCGGCGATGCCGGCGTCTGCTACATGATGGGCAATTTCGAGGCGGTCGCCCGCTACAAGATCGGCATCACCACCATCCATATCAACAACGGCGGCTACTCCGGCTACGGCCCTGGCTTCTGGGGCGCCGGGCACGATCCCTACACCTGGAAGGTTTCGGATCACGAGTCGGCGTGCATGGCCAACATGGCGCGGGCGGTGGGCTTCCACGCCGAAGACGTGCGGGAGCCGTCGGAGATCATCCCCGCGCTCAAGCGGGCCTTCGACGAGAACGCCAGGGGCCGGCCGGCGTTCGTGGAGTTCATCGCCTCGCATCACCCTGTCCACGGCGGCTGGGTGCGGGCGGGCGGCGGACACTAGGCCGCGATGAGCCTCGACTTCCTCCTGACGTCGCTCATCGTGGTGGTGTCGCCGGGCA
>DATEDO010000147.1:0-3917 GCA_035281625.1 Candidatus Methylomirabilota bacterium | reverse complement strand
CGGTGCGCGTGCCGCCGCTGCGATGCGTGAACGCCGCGCGCACCACCGCGCAGCGCAGCCCCGCCGCGCGCACCGCGAACGAGAGGTCGCGATCGTAGCCGTGGAAGAAGCCGTAGCTCTCGTCGAAGCCGCCGAGCGACTCCAGGAGCGAGCGCCGAAGGAACAGGCACACGCCGTCCACCGCCGCCACCTCCGTCACCGGCGCGGGCAGTGGCGGCCCCTCCTCGAGGCTCGACACGATGGTGCGGCCCGCGTAGCGACCGTCGCCGCGCACGCGCCGCACCCCGTAGAGGCCCGCGAGCCCGATCCCCTCCTCGCCCGCCACCGCCCCGTGCAGCCGCGCCAGCCACTCCGGCTCGTGCATCTCGGTGTCGTTGTGGAGGAAGCAGAGGAAGTCGCCCTCGGCCAGGCGCGCTCCCGCGTTGAGCGCGCGGATCAGGCCCACGTTCTCGGCGTTGCGGTGATAGCGGAGCGGATACGGGAGGGGAAAGCGCCGGAAATACGCCTCGGTGCCGTCACTCGAGGCATTGTCCACCACGCAGAGCTCGAAGGGCAGCGTGGTCGGGCGGAGGCTCTCGAGACACGCGCGGGTGAGCGAGAGCTGGTTGTACACCGCGAGCACCACGCTCACCAGCACGCGGCCGCTCCCTGCCCGGCCGCCCGGCGCCGCCGGGCTCCTACCGATCGGCCAGGGGAACGTACTTCAGGTCGATGGCCCCGGTGTACTCGCCGCGCGGGCGGATGAGACGGTTGTTGCCGTGCTGCTCGAGCACGTGGGCGGCCCAGCCGGCCACGCGGCTCATGGCGAAGATGGGCGTGAACTGATCGGTGGGAATGCCCATGGAGGCGTAGGCGGCGCCGGAGAAGAGGTCCACGTTGGGGAAGATGTGCTTCTCGGTGGACACCACGCGGGCCACCGTCTCGAGAATCTCCAGGTTGGCCGTGCTCCCCGCCTGCTTGCCCAGCTCCAGCGCGAGACGGCGCAGATGCTTGGCGCGCGGATCCTCCACCCGGTACACGCGGTGCCCGAAGCCCATGATGCGCATCTTGTCGGCGACGGCCTTGCGGATCCAGGCTTCCGCCTTGGCGGGGTCCTTGATCTTCTGGGCCATGAGCATCACCTGCTCGTTCGCGCCGCCATGGAGCGGGCCCTTGAGGGCGCCGATGCCGGACACCACCGCCGAGTGCACGTCGGAGAGCGTGGCCGCGGTGACGCGCGCGGCGAAGGTGGAGGCATTGAACTCGTGATCCGCGTGGAGGATGAGGGCGACATCGAAGGTCTTGGCGGCGAGCTCGGTGGGCTTCTTGCCGCTCATCATGGAGAGGAAGTTCGCGGCGAGCGAGAGCTTGGGGTTCGGCGCCACCGGCGCCTTGCCGCGTCGGATGCGCTCCCACGCCGCCACCAGGGTGGGCAGCTGGGCGGTGAGGCGCATGGACTTTCGGAGGGTGGCCTCGTGCGAGTTGTCGGCCGCGTCGGGATCGAAGGCGGAGAGCGCGGACACGCCGGTGCGCAGCGCCTCCATCGGCGTGGTCTTCTTCGGGAGCTGCCGCAGCATGGCGATGAGCTTGGGCGGGAGCTTGCGGTTGGCGGTGGAGGACAGCGTCTTCTGGTTGGCCTCCAGCTCCTTCCGGCTCGGTAGCCGCCCGTGGAAGAGCAGGAACACCACTTCCTCGAAGCTGGAGTGCGCGACGAGATCGTCGACGTCGTAGCCCCGGTAGACGAGCCGGCCCTTGTGCCCGTCGATGAAGCAGATCTCCGTGGTCGAGACGACGACGTCCTCGAGACCGGCCTTCATGGGGGCTGCCGCCGCGCTGGCTCCGTTCGTCATGGCTTCCTGGTACTCCTTTTCCGGGGTAGATGGGGCAGTCCGAAAACGCCTCCTTGTACCATACGGGTGGGGGCTCTTCAAGGCGTTGCCCCGCGCCGAGGCGCCGCGTAGAGTCGCTCCATGTCCGCATCGGCGGGCGCGTCCGACGTCGTCGACTTCTACGACCGGCATCCGATCTCCGCGCCGCAGGTCCTGGCCGCGCTGGAGCGGCAGGGTCGAATGGGCGGCCGTCTCGACCCGCAAGACCTCGGTGAGCTGGACCACGATCACTACGGCGGGCTCGCCGCGGTGGACGCGCTCGCCCGCCGCGCCGGCATCGGCGCCGGCGCGCGTGTGCTGGACGTGTGCGCGGGGCTGGGTGGCCCCGCGCGCTTCCTCGCTTCGCGCTACGCCGCGCGCGTGATCGCGCTCGACCTCCACGCGGGCCGCTGCGCGGGAGCGGCGCGGCTCACGCGGCTCGTGGGCCTCGAGGCGATGGTCGGTCCGCTCCGCGCGGACGCGCAGGCCCTGCCCTTCCATGCCGGGCGCTTCACCGCGGTGATCAGCCAGGAAGGGCTGCTGCACGTGCCCGACAAGGGACGCGTCCTCGCCGAGTGCGCCCGCGTGCTCGCCCCCGGCGGGCGCATCGCCTTCAGCGACTGGATCGCCACGCCCCGGCTGGGCGACAACGAACGCGCGCGCCTGGCGACGTGGATGGCCGCCGTCACGATCCAGAGCACGCCCGGCTACGCCGCCCTGCTCGCCCGCGCCGGCTTCACCGGCGTGGACGTCGAGGACCTCTCGGTGGAGTGGATCGACATCCTGCGGCGGCGCTTCGCGATGTACCGGAGCCTGCGCGCGGACACCGTGGCGCGGCTCGGTGAAGCCCGGTACGAGGAGTACAGCCAGCTCTACGCGTTCTTCGTGGGACTGGTGGAGGCGGGCAAGCTGGGCGGCGCCCGCTTCAGCGCAGGAGCTGGTCCAGGAGCTGCTTGACCGCGTCCTTTCCCCCCTGGGTAACGCCGGTGGGAATCACACGGACCGCTTGCCCGGCGCCGGTGATCCGCGCCTTCACCTGAGTGCGGCCTTGCGTGAGGGTGACCGCGGCATCGACGCGGCCGTCGGCGAGGCCATAGGTGCCGGCCACGTTGCCGATGAGGCCTTCGCCCTGGTAGACGAGGTCGTCCGTCGCCACCACGCCGTTCGTGATGCGATACGTGGCGGTGATGGACGAGAAGTTCAGCGGCTTCGACGGCGGCCCGACCGCGGCGGGCCGGCCCTCGATCAACGGCGCCACCAGGCCGGCCACGGCGACGACGTCGCGCACGAGCGCGAGGGCCGCCGGCCCGACCACCCGCCCGCGCCCGATGTGGAGCCGGCCCGCGCCGCCGAGGGTGCGCAGGGGATCGCCCACCCCGAGCGTGGCGTCACCAGCGAGATCGAGCGGCCCCGTCACCGCGTAGCCCTGACAGAGATAGTCGACGAGGAGCGGCCCGAGCTCCATCCCCTTGACCGCGATCTCCTTCACGGTCACGGTGCGGCCGGCGCCGGCCAGCGCCATGCCCACCCGCGCGGAGACGGTGCCCCCGGCCACGCGCGCGGTCACGGGTGTCAGGTCCAGCCGCGCGAGCGTGAACCCAATAGGCGCGCGCACCTGGGCGAGCTGGAGCTGCCGCTCGGGAGGCGGCGGGCACTGAGGCGGCCGGTCGGAGACGGTGAGGGACGAGAACGTGAGCTCGCCCTGCGCGGCGGGCTGGGACACTGTGCCGGTCACGCGCAGCTGTCCCTGCACGGGACCGCGCAGCGCCGGCGCCGCGAGGAATCCCCGCGCGAGGGCGCCCACGTCGGACCCGCTCACCTCCACGGTGGCGCGGAGCGGAGCATCGCCCAGCGCTCGGCCCGGCGGCAGCGTCACTGAGCCCTGCGCGACCTTCAGCCGGAGCGTACCCGGCGAGAGCCGAGCGCTGCCTTCCGCGGTATAGGTCTCGCCGGCCGGGCGCACCACGAAGTCCATGTCGTCGACGTGGAGATCGAGGGGGTCCTTGCCGCGACGGACGAAGTGCACGCTGCCGTTCTTGATGCGGACCTGGCTGACCGTCGCGGCGGCGG
>DATEDO010000146.1:0-18936 GCA_035281625.1 Candidatus Methylomirabilota bacterium | reverse complement strand
GTGAGGCCCCAGCCGCCGCCGGTGCGCCGCACCGGCGCCGGCGCGCCCAGCGCCACCGCGCCCAGGCGCTCGGCCCGCGCCATGGCGGGCAACAGGCGCTCGCGCGCCGCCGGGGTGCCGTGGATGGCGAGGGTGTGGGCGGCAGCCAGATGCGCCGCCAGCAACGCGCCCAGCACGCCCCAGCCCCGACCGATCTCCTCCACCATCATCGCGGCGGTGATGAGGTCGATCCCGAGCCCGCCGTACTCCGTGGGGATCAGCGCGCCCCACACCCCGAGCTCGGCGAGCCGGGCGATCTCGGCCGTGGGCGGGCGGCCGGCGGCGTCCCGATCCTGCGCCGCGGGGATCAGCTCCTTCTGGACGAGCTGGCGGACGGCGAGGAGCATACGGCGCCGCTCCACGCCCTCTTCGTCGAGCAAGCTGAATGCGCCCAGACGCTCGCCATATCGCTCGAGTAGCTGGCGGGCAATGAGAAGTCGCTGGATCTCGTTCGCGCCCTCCCCGATGATCATCAGGGGCGTGTCCCGGAAGAGGCGCTCGATGGCCGAGTCCACGCGCTGGCCCCGCGGGCCGGCGAGGCGCACCACCTCGGCCGCGGCCTCCTGGGCACCTTCCGAGGCGTAGAGCTTGGCCATGCCGGCCTCGAGATCGCAGCGCTCCGCGCGGTCCTTCATACCCGCCGCCCAGTAGGTCAGCAGCCGCGCCGCCTCCACGCGAGTGGCGATCCCGGCTAGCGCCCCGAGCGCGGGCTCCGCGGCGTCCTGACGCACGGCGGCCGCCGCCTCTTCCAGCGCCGCCTGGGCCACGCCCACCGCGCGCGCCGCGATGTTGATACGGCCGGTCTCGAGCCCGGACATGACGTGGCGGAACCCGCGCCCCTCGATCCCACCCACGAGGTTGGCGGCGGGCACCGGGAAGCGGTCGAACACCAGCTCCGCGGTGTCCACGCCCTTGTAGCCGAGCTTGGCGATGGACTTCACCACCTCGAGCCCGGGCGCGCCCTTCTCCACGATGAAGCACGACATGCCGCGGTGGGGCGGATCGGCGGTGGTGTCGGTGCGGGCGAGCAGCGCGAAGGTATTGCCCTCGCGACCGTTGGTCACGAACATCTTCGATCCGGAGATGAGGTACTGGTCGCCGTCGCGGCGCGCGCTGGCCTGGATGGCCTGCACGTCGGAGCCGGCATGCGGCTCGGTGAGGCAGAGTCCCCCGCGCGCGGTGCCCGACGCGAAGCGCGGCAAGAGGCGCCGGCGCTGCTCGTCGGTCCCGTGATGGAGCACGATGAGGGCGGCCATGGTGTGGCTATTGATCACGCCGGCCAGCGACATCCAGCCGCGGCAGAGCTCCTCGATCACCCGGGCGTAGGTGCTCACGGTGAGCCCGAGCCCGCCGTGCTCGGCGGGGACCAGCGCGCCGAACAACCCCAGCTCGCGCATGCGCTCCACCAGGGCAAGCGGATACTCGTCGGCGTGCTCGAGGGCCAGCGCCACCGGGACCACCTCCGTCTCCACGAAGCGGCGCACGAGGCCGACGATCGGGTGCGGCGCCGGATGCACGGCGGCATGGGGAACGGTGGAGATCGGGGGCAGGTCGCTCACACAGGACCTCGTGGATGACTGACGGCTGAGTTGGGCCGAGCCTACCAGAGGCCTTGTTATCATGGCAAGGAGATGGGCCTCGACGCCCTCGTTCTGCGCCTCCAGCTCGCGGTGGACGCCATCGCGTGCTGGGTTCGCCTCGCGCCCACGCCGACTCCGCACCGCCGCCGGTTCCTCATCATCCAGATCGACGGCCTGTCGCGCGCGGTGCTGACGCGTGCCCGGGAGCTGGGGCGGGCGCCCGCGCTCGCGCGCCTGCTCGCCTCGGGGCGTCTGGTCGAGCGGCCCATGTCTGTCGGGCTTCCCAGCTCCACGCCCGCCTTCCAGCTGGCCATCATGTGGGGCGTGTATCCGGACATTCCCGGCTTTCACTACTACGACAAGCGCGCCGGCGAGGACCGCTACTTCCCGCGCCCCGGGGTGGCCTCCCTCGTCGAGGATCAGCACGCCAAGGGCCGGCGGGGCATCATGCGCGGCGGCGCGGCCTACGGGTGCGTGTTCGGCGGCGAGGCGACCGACAATCTATGGACGCTCGCCGGCCTCCTCGCCCCCACCCGCGCCGGCTGGGCCATCCTGCGCGCGCCTCTCTCCGCGGTGCTCCTCGGGTGGGTGATCGTGAAATGCAGCGCCCTGACTCTTCTGGAGGTGGGCCGGTCCGCCGGCTACTTCCTCACCGGCACCGCGCCGCCGGAGCCCGGGGCGCGGTGGCTGCTCTTCAAGATCGGCTCATCCATCTGGGCGCGCCAGTTCCTCACCCTGGCGACGTCGGCCGCCCTCTACCGTGGCGTGCCCGCCATCTACGTCAATTTCATGGAGTACGACGTGTACGCCCACGGCTGGGGCCCGGGGAGCAAGCGTGCCCTCCGTGCGCTGCGCCGCGTGGACAGCTCGATCGCGCAGATCGTCCGCGTCGTCCGTCGTATGCCGGAGCCCGGGGTGGACCTCTACGTCCTGTCGGATCACGGGCAGGCCCGCACGCGGCCCTTCACGGAGGTGTCCGGCGGAGCCACGATCCAGGCGGTGGTGCGCGCCGCATGCCTGGGCGAGACGCGCCCGCTCGCGTCCGAGGGGAGCGGCCGGCCGGCGCCCACGAGCCTCCGCCGGCAATGGGCGGGACTACGCGCCCTCACCTCGGTGGGGGCCATTCAGCGCTTCGTGAACTATCTCGAGCAGGATTTTTCGCGCTGGCTCGGCCCGCTCGCGCCCGGGGAGGCGTCGGAGACCATCCGGGTGGTGCCCGCGGGCCCGAATGCCTTCGTGTACTTCACCGACCAGCCCGAGCCGGTGCTCGAGGAGGACATCGAGGCCCGCTATCCCGGGGTAGCCGGAGCCCTGTCTCGGCATCCGGGCATCGGGCTCGTGCTCGTTCGCTCGCGCGTCGGGGCGGTGTGCTGGTATCGTGGTAAGCGGCACCCGCTCGCGGACGGACCCGCGGACGGTCTCTTCGAGGCGCGACAGGATCGGGAGGTGGTCTTGCAAGGACTGCGAGAATTGATGGCGATGCCCAGCGCAGGCGATCTCGTGCTCTATGGAACCGACGCCGCCGCCGGCGATATCTCCTTCGTGCCCGAGCAGGGCGCCCACGCGGGCCCCACCGAGCACGAGCTCCACACCTTCATCCTCCACCCTCCCGAGGCGCCGCTGCCCGCGGCGCCGCTGACCCATCCGGTGCAGCTCTATCCCTATTTCATGGCGTACGGCGACGGAGCGGGCGCATGAGCGAGCTCCACCGATCGATGCTGACCGTCGCGTCGTACAACATCCACAAGGGGCAGGGCCTGGACGGCCGGATCGACATGGGGCGCATCGCGGGGGTGCTGGAGGAGCTCGACGCCGACCTCGTCGGCGTCCAGGAGATCTTCCGGCCCCAGGCGGAAGCGCTGGGCCGGCGCCTCGGCATGGACATGCAGATGGGCGTCACCCTGGAGCGGGCGGAGGGGCCCTACGGCAACGCGATCTTCACCCGTTACCCCGTGCATGCGTTCCGGGCGTTCGATCTCACGCGCTACGAGCGGGAGCCGCGCGGCGGCCTTCGCGTGGACGTGGAGTGCACGGGGCATCTGCTCCACCTCTTCAACGTGCACTTCGGCCTGCGGGTGCGGGAGCGCGCGGCGCAGGTCGAGATGCTCGTGCGCGAGCACGTCCTCCACGACGCGCTGTCGGGATCGCGGGTCGTCCTCGGCGATCTCAACGAGTGGTTTCCGGGAGCGGTGGGGCGGACGCTGCGCCGGGAGCTCGCGGGGCCGCGCATCCGTCGCACCCATCCGGCGCCCTTGCCGCTCTTCCCCCTCGACCGGATCTACTGGGACCGCACGCTCCACGGGGAGGGGTTCCACGTGCACCGGAGCCGCCTTGCCCGGGTGGCCTCGGACCACCTGCCGGTGGTCGCGCGGCTCCGCCTGCCCGGCGCCCACCAGGACGGACTGCGGACGCGCCTGGCCTAGCGGTCCGTCAGACCGATGCCCCCGCCAGCTCGGCGGCGGCGAGAAGCAGGGTGTTGGCGCCGTGCTCGATGTCGTCCAGCGCGGTGAACTCCTCCTCGCAGTGGCTGCGCCCGGCGCGTGACGGGACGAACACCATACCGGTGGGGCAGATGGCGGCCATGTACTGGGCGTCGTGGCCCGCGCCCGAGAGGATGCGGCGATACCCGCAGCCCAGCGCGCGGGCGGCCCGCTCCACCACGTCCACCACGTCGGGATCGAAGTTCGTGCGGGGCACGCGCCAGTAGTGCTCGAGCGCCGCCGTCACGCCCTCGCGACGGGCGGCATCCTTCACGATGCGGTCGAGCATGCCGAGGGCGCGGGTGATGGCGGCCTCGTCCGGATCGCGGAGGTCCACCGAGAGGCTCACGCGGCCGGGAATCGCGTTGGGGATGTTGGGGCTCACGTCGAGGCGCCCCACCGTGGCCACCATGTCGCCTCCCACGCGGCGGGGAATCTCCCGCACCGCGCGCACCACCTCCGCGGCCGCCACGAGGGCGTCGTGGCGGATCCGCATGGGAGTGGGGCCGGCGTGATCCTGGACGCCGGTGAGGGTGAGGCGCGACCAGGCGATGGCCACGATGCCCTCCACCACGCCCACCGGCAGGGCGTCCTCCTCCAGGAGCGGGCCCTGCTCGATGTGGAGCTCGAGATAGGCGCGGACGGGGCGCGGGATGCAGGGCTCGGGGCCGAGATAACCGATGCGCTCCAGCTCGTCGCCCAGCCGCTTGCCGTCGCGGTCGCGGGCGTTGTAGGCGTCCTCGAGGGCGATCTTGCCGGCGAGAACGCCGGAGCCGATCATCGCCGGCTGGAAGCGCGCGCCCTCCTCGTTGGTGAAGATCACCATGCCCACCGGGTGCCGGGTGCGGGCGCCATGGTCGGCGAGGGCGCGGAGCACCTCGAGGGCGCACAGGACCCCGAGCTGACCGTCGTACTTGCCGCCGGTAGGCACCGAGTCGGCGTGCGAGCCCATCAGCACGGGCGGCAGCGCGGCCGTCCCCCCGCGGAGGCCGAAGATGTTGCCCATCTGGTCCACGGTGACGGTGAGGCCGGCGTCGCGCATCCAGCCCACGAGGAGGTCGCGCCCCCGGCGATCCTCGTCGCTCAGGGCGAGCCGCGTGAGCCCGCCCCGCGGTGTCTCGCCGACGCGCCCCAGCGCCTCCATGCTCGCGGCGAGCCGGGCGCGGTCTATTTGCATGTTCCGTCCTCACGACCCGTCTGTTGCTGCTGTTGCTGCTGCTGCGCGATGGCGTCGTCGCTCACGAGGCCCCGGGCGACGCGCCCGCGATCGGGAATCTCCTGGAAGACAGGCAGATCGATGGCCTCGATCTCCTCGCGTAGCGTGGAGACGTCCTTCTGCGCGGAGGGACGGGTGTAGACTTCGGCGGCGAGCGTCTCGCGCGCGTTGCCCCGGAAGATGCCCTTGTTGGGCGGCACGTCTTCATAGTGCCGCCCGTGCCCCACCGCCACGTACCGCTCGTCCACCGCGCGATCGTGGGTCGGGTCGAACGGGATCCAGCCCCGCGTGGGCGAGAAGAACTCGATCCAGGCATGGCTCTGGGCCACCTCGCCGGACGTGGGCTCCACGTGGAGGTACCCGCTCACGTAGCGGCAGGGAATCTGGCGGAGGCGGAGAAGGCCCAGCATGAGATGGGTGAAATCCTGACACACGCCCGCGCCGGCGGCGAGGAAGTCGTCGGTGCTGGAGTCCACCCGCGTGACGTTCTTGCGGTAGGCGAGCTCGGCGCGCACGTGCCGGCCCACCGCTTGCACCTGCTCGCCGAGCGTGGCGCCCTCCGGCGCCTCGACCGCATGGCTGAACTTGCGGAGGACGGCGCTCGCCCGGATGGGGCCGCCCGGCTGCAGGAAGTCCCACAGGGGGTAGGGCAGGCCTTCCAGCGGCAAGCGGTCGTCGATCTCGGCGAGCGGGGGCGCGGCGGGGTGGGTGGCCACGAGCGAGCGGCCCGCCACCGCGATGCGGTCGTGGTACGAGGTCACGGTGAAGTGATGGACGAGGTTGTCGTTCCAGTCGCGGTAGCGCGACAGCGTGGTGGGCGGCCCCACCGCGAGGACGAACGAGTGCAGGGTCTGGTGCGGGGTGGTCTTGGGCTGCATGCGCAGCTCGATGAAGGATTCCCGCACGAAGGCGTCGTAGTCGAAGGACAGCCGGTGCTCGATCTCGAGGAACACGTCAGGTGCCGAAGTACAAGGTGGACAGCGCCTCGTGGGCCTTCGTCACCCCATCGAGTACGGAGTCGAGGAAGGTGAGGTACTCGCCGCGCTGGATCACCTCGTCGCCGCGATAGGTCAGCTCGGAGGCGAGCCGGCCCATGAGGCGCGCGGGGACGCTCGGCTCTCCCGGACCAGACAGTCGGTCCAGAACGTCCTTCACCGCGGTGGTGCCGTAACGGAGGGTGCGCGGCGCGTGGGGGTCGAAGAGGAGGAAGTGGAGCACCTCCAGCGGCTCGAGCCGTGCCCCGTACGAATGCCGGAAGTTTTCCAGCGAGGACAGCCCCCGGAGCAGCGCCCGCCAGCGCATGTGCAGCAGCGGAAGATCCACCTTGGGCTCGGGAGCGACGAGGGCGGGCAGCTTGGTGCGCAGCACGGTGGCGGCGCGATAGAGCCGCTCCATCGACTCCCCCAGCCGGAGGAAGAGCAGGCCGGGGTCGCGCGTGAGCGTGTGCTCGATCGCCCCCACGGTGGCGAGGATGCCCCGGTGGGCGGCGCCCAGCGCGGTCCGGAAGGCGGGGGTGTCGTTGAGCCGGCGGCCCGCCTGGGCCTCGAGGTCCTGATAGGTCTCGTTGAGGTTCACGAAGACCTCGACGGTGAGGGCCTCCCGCACGGTGCGGGCATTGTCCCGGGCGCGCTTGAGCGAGAAGTACACGGAGTTGGCGTGCGCGGGCGAGAACGTCAGCGCCTGCAGGGTGGCGGCGGCGAGGCCGCCCACGTGGCGGCCCGGCCGCTCCGGCACCGCGGGGCCGGGAAAGATCTCGGCGAGATCGCGCCACTCCGCGCGAGCGAGGTCCTCGTCCAGCCCGAACACCTCCGTGGACATCTCCTCGGTGACGAGGAGCAGCCGCGCGCCGTTCTCGGAGCGCTCGAGATAGCGGCCCATCCAGTAGAGGCCGTCCGCGACGCGCGAGAGGATCATGGCTCGCGCGCCGCCAGCACCCACGTGTCCTTGCTCCCGCCCCCCTGCGAGGAGTTCACCACGTAGGATCCCGGCCGGAGGGCGACCCGGGTGAGGCCGCCGGGCAGCACGCGGAGGCGGTCCCCGTAGAGGATGAAGGGCCGGAGATCGATGCGCCGGGGCTCGAAGCGGCCCTCGACGTGGGTCGGGTGCGAGGAGAGGTCCACGAGCGGCTGGGCGATGTAGTGGCCGGGGTTCTTCTTCACCTGGCCGAGATAGGCCTCGATCTCCTTCTTGGACGCGAAGGGGCCCATGAGCATGCCGTAGCCCCCGGCGTCTCCGGTGGTCTTGATGACGAGACGGTCGGCGTGCTCGCTGATGTAGCGGAGATCGTCCTTGCGGAAGCCGAGATAGGTCGGCACCTGGGAGAGGAGCGGCTCCTCGTCCAGGTAGTACTTGATGAGCTCCGGCATGAAGGCGTAGACGCTCTTGTCGTCGGCCACTCCGCAGCCGGGCGCGTTGGCGAGGACCACATTGCCCTCGCGATACACGTTCAGAAGGCCGGGCACGCCGAGCATGCTGTCGCGGCGGAAGGTGAGGGGATCCAGGAACTCGTCGTCCACTCTTCTGTATATGACGTCGACCTGGCGCTTGCCGTGGGTCCGCCGCATGAAGACGCGATTGCCCTCGACGAGAAGGTCGCGCCCCTCGACCAGAGGCACGCCCATCTCCCGCGCGAGGAACGAATGCTCGAAGTACGCCGAGTTGTGGATGCCGGGCGAGAGGACCACCGTCACCGGGCTCTGGCTCGCCCGCGGCGCGGCGTGGAGCAGCGTGTCGAGGAGCAGGCTCGGGTAGTCGTTGACCGGCCGCACCGGGTAGGAGGCGAAGAACTCCGGGAATACCCGGTTCAGCAGGGTGCGGTTCTCGAGGACATAAGACACGCCGCTGGGGACGCGGCAGTTGTCCTCCAGCACGTGATAGCGGCCATCGCCGTCTCGGATGATGTCGGTGCCCACCACGTGAGTGAAGATCTTCCGGGGCGGCACCACGCCGCGCAGCTCGCGCTTGTACTCCCGCCGGGAGAACACCAGCTCTGAGGGGATGACGCGGTCGCGCAGGCACTTCTGCTCCTGGTAGATGTCGAGGAGGAACAGGTTCAGCGCGGTGATGCGCTGGACGAGGCCGTCGTGGAGCTGCTTCCACTCGCCGGCGGGAATGATGCGCGGCACGAAGTCGAAGGGGAAGATGCGCTCGAGCCCCTCCTTCTCGCCGTAGACGGTGAAGGTGATGCCCTGGTTCATGAGGGCCAGGCGCTGGAGGCGCTCTCGCCGCGCCACGTCCTCGAGCGTGAACGACTCGAGGATGGAGAGGAGCGCGGCGTAGTGCGGGCGCGGCGCATTGCCGTTCGCGAACACCTCGTCGAAGCCCGCTTTCGAGGCAATCCACTTCATCGGAGTTCTGAGATGGTATGCTGGCCCCCGGATGAGCGTCAACGAGTCGCTTCGCCAGCTCACCCCCGACGGGATCCGGTTCTGCCCCCTCTGCGGCGGCGCTCTCGAGCGGCGTGCCATCCCTCCCGAGGGCAAGAGCGAGCAGGTGTGCACGCGCTGCGAGTTCATCTTCTACCTGAACCACAAGCTGGTCGCCGGCACCATCCCGGAGGCGGACGGCCAGATCCTCCTCACCCGCCGCGCCATCAATCCCTCGCGAGGCAAGTGGACGTTCCCCGGCGGCTTCGTGGACTGGGGCGAGCCGGTGGACGCGGCGGCGGTGCGCGAGACCTGGGAGGAGACGGGGCTGCGCGTGGCGCTGGGCGGGCTGGTGGGCGTCTACTCCTACCCGAGCTCGCCCATCGTGATCGTGGTGTACCGCGCTACCGTGACCGGTGGCGCCCTGACCACCTGCCACGAGAACGACTGCGTGGAGTGGGTGGAGCCGGCGAAGATCCCGTGGGGCGAGCTGGCGTTCCCGTCCACCGAGGAGGCGCTGCGCGACTTCCTGGGGCGGGACGGGCGCGGCTAGCCCGGCCGCCGCTTCCGATCAGTCCTCCCGCGAGACGAGCGAAACGGTCGCGCGCCCGGTGACCACCTTCTCGCCCTTCTGATTCTCCGCCCACAGCTCGATGTCGGCCTGGCCGGGCCCGCGCCCGGGCTCCTTCGCGGGCCGCTTCGCGACGATCTTGCCCCGGCAGGTGATGACGTCGCCCAGCCGCACCAGGCCCGCGAAGCGCACCCCTACCTTGGCCACGGTGCCCACGCCGGTCCAGTCGGTCACCGCCTGGGCCACGAAGCCCATGGTCAGCATGCCGTGGCCGAACACGTCGCCCATGCCGGCCGCCCGGGCGAAGGCGGCGTCCTGGTGGATGGGGTTGAAGTCGCCGGAAGCGCCCGCGTAGCGGGTGAGCTGGATCTGCTCGATGGGCCCCTTCACCAGGGCCGGCATGTCGCCGCCGACCTCCACGTCCTCGAAGTAGACCTTGGCGTATTTCATGTCGTCCCCTCGGTCACAGCCGGATGACGGTGATGCCGCGCACCCTGGCCACCACGTCGTTGTCGGCGTCGGTGATGGTGGTCTCGCGCACCACGAAGGCCATGGGGCCGGAGCGGCCGGACTTCTCGTAGATGTCGGTGACCTTGCCGCGGCAAAGCAGGGTGTCGCCGGGGCGGATGGGCTTGAAATGCTCGAACTCCTGCTCGCCGTGGAGAATGCGCGAGATGTCGGTGCCGAGCTCCTTCAAGAACGACGCGGTGTCGTTCCGATCGTCGCGGAACGTGATGGGGAAGGTGGGTGGGGCGATGATGTCCCCCCACGGGGAGGCCCGTCCCACCTCGTCGTCGAGGTAGAACGGGCTCAGGTCGCCGATGGCGCGCGCGAAGTCCTTGATCTTCGCCCGCTCCACGTGGACCACGTAGGGCGTGTACTCCTTGCCCGTGATGCCGGTGTTGATCTGGATGGGCATGCGCTCTCCTCGGTGCCGGGGTCGGCTGGGGCCCTGTTCTACCGCGAATGGTCCCGCGGGGTCAACGCGCGGGCCAGAGCAGCATCTGCAGCCCGCACACGATCAGGAGCGCCTCGACGAGCCGCAGCTCGATCACGCGGACGCCGAGGCTCCGTGGCGCGTCGTGATGCGGCGAATTCCTCCCGGGAGGCTCATGAGCGCGGCTAGTATACTCGGGTGCCCGTCGCCCTCGCCGCGCTCGGCGCGCTGGTCGTCTCGCTCGACGCCTCGGTGAACATCGCGTTTCCCGCCATGGCCGCCGCCTTCGGGGTGGGGCCGGTGGCCATTCGCTGGGTCATCGTGTGCTATGTCCTCACCTACGCGCTCACCTCGTTCGTCGCCGGCGTGCTCGCCGACCGGCGCGGCCCCGCGCCGGTGTTCGCCGCGGGCCTCTGGATCTCCGCCTTGGCGTTCACGGCCTATCTCGCGGTGGGCGGCTTCGGCGCGTTGCTCGCCGCGCGCGTGGTGCAGGGCGTGGGCGGCGGGCTCGTGTACGGCACCGCACCCGCTCTGGTCACCCTGGCCCTGCCGCGCGAGCGTCACGGCCGCGGCCTCGGGCGCCTCGCGCTCGGGCTGGGGACGGGGCTCGCGGTGGGGCCGCTCATCGGCGGCGCGCTGGTGGAGGCGTTCGGCTGGCGCGCGGTGTTCCTCTACCGCGCTCCGCTCGCCGCTGTCCTCGGGGTGGTCGCCGCGATGGGGCTGCCGCCCGGCCGGCGCGGGGGCGTGTGGCGGCTGCCGCCCCGGCGGGAGTGGCTTCGCGCGCCGGTGCTGACCGCGCTGGGCCTCGCCGCCCTCGCCAACGGCTCGCAGTTCGCGGTGTGGCTGCTCGCGCCGTTCTACCTGGTGAGCGTGCTCGGTCTCTCGCCCGCGGTGGGTGGCCTCTTCTTCATGCTGACGCCCCTCGCCACCGCGGCGCTGGCGCCCGTCGCCGGACGCCTCACCGATCGCGTGGGCCCACGCGCGCCCATGGCGCTGGGGCTCGCCGCCGAATCCCTGGGCCTCCTTGCCATCGGCACCTTCGATGCGGGGACGCCGCGGCTCGCCGTGGGCGCGGGCCTCGCCCTGGTCGGCGCGGGGATCGGGCTCTTCCAGGTGCCGAACCTGGCCCGGGTGATGGCCGCGTTTCCCCCCGCGCGGCAGGGCGCCGCCGGCGGGCTCGCTTTCATGAGCCGCACCCTGGGTGTGGTGGGGGGCGTGGAGGTGATCGGCGCCATCTTCGGGGCGCGGGCGCGCGCGGGAGGCTGGCAGGACGGCTTCGGCGCCGGCTTCGCGGCGGCGGGGACGGTGTGCGCCCTCGCCGCCCTCATCGCCGCCGTGTCAACTCGACGCGCGGAGTATCATGACGGAGCCGGGAATGACCCCGGCGCTGCCGGACGCGCCACCGCGTCCCCCACGTCGACCGCATCCACCACGCCGGAGGAGCCCCGATGACGACGCTGGCCGCGCTGATCCTCGCCGTGATCCTCGCCCTCCCCGCGCTCGCCCCGGCCAACGAGGTCGCGCCGCGCCCCTCCGCCCCGGTGACGTCGCCCGCGGAGGCGGAGTACGGCAAGGGGATCCGCGCCAAGCGAGGCAAGGAGTGGTCGGTGGCGGCGGCCTCGTTCCAGAAGGCCGTCGACCTCAAGCCGGACTACGCCGAGGCGTGGAACGAGCTGGGCTATGCCCTGCGCAACATGGGGAAGTATCCCGAGTCGGTGAAGGCCTACGACGAGGCGCTTCGTCTCAAGCCGCGCTTTCCCGAGGCGCTCGAGTACCTGGGCGAGGCCTACGTGAAGATGGGGCAGCTCGAGGAGGCGCGCAAGGTCCTCGAGCGGCTGCGGCCGCTCGACAAGAAGATGGCCAGGGAGCTCGAGGACGAGATCGCCAAGGGGAAGTAGCGGTCAGGGCGCGTAGAGCCGCGCGAAGTACTCGCGCACCATCCGGTCGGAGGAGAACCGCTCGACGCCCATGGTGATGGCCGCGCGCATCATGCGTGTCCACCGCGCGGGCTCCGCCCAGGCGGGAAGCACCTCGCGCTCCAGGGCGTCGTAGAGGGCGACGAGGTCGCGCTGGTCCTGATCGGGCCCCTCGGCGCCGTCGCCGATCGGCCATCCCGTCACGCCGGGAATGCAGCCCTCCGGCCACCAGCCGTCGAGCACGGAGAGATTGAGCCCGCCGTTCATCGCCGCCTTCATCCCCGAGGTGCCGGACGCCTCGAGGGGCCGCCGCGGATTGTTGAGCCAGACATCGCAGCCGCGGGTGAGCAGGCGGCCCAGCCCCATGTCGTAGTTCTCCAGGAAGACGATGGACTCCGGCCACTGGCGGATGGTCTCCACGAGCAGCGCGATCACCGCCTTGCCCTCCTGATCGGCGGGATGGGCCTTGCCCGAGAAGAGGAGCTGGACCCGGCCGTCCTTGAGGAGGGGAGCCAGGCGCTCGGGATCCCGCAGGAGCAGGTCGGGTCGCTTGTAGGTCGCGGCGCGGCGGGCGAAGCCGATGGTGAGAGCCTGGGGGTTCAGGCGCACGCCGGTGCGCCGCTCCACCTCGGCGAGCAGCTCGTCCTTCAGCTCACGGCGGGTTGCCCTGAGCGCCCCGTCACTGGAGAGGGCCGCGGGGATGCGAGGATCCTGCCACGTGCCCGCGTGCACCCCGTTGGTGATCGCGATGATGGGCGCGGCGCCCTCCACGCCCGCCCACATCTTCCGCGCGGTCTCGCCGTGGAGCTGCGCCACCGCGTTGGCGCGGCGGGCCAGCCGCAGCCCCGCCACCGTCATGTTGAAGGGATCGCCCCCGATGGCCCGGAGCTCGGCGGGCAGGAGATCACAGTGCGCGCCCAGCCGGCGGAGATCGGCGAGGGCGTGCGTCTCGTTGCCGGCGGGCACCGGCGTGTGGGTGGTAAAGACGATGGAGGCGCGCACCTCCCGCCGCGCCTCCTCGAAGTCCATGCCGGCTTCCATGCGGTTGGCGATGAGCTCGAGCCCCGCGAACACCGCATGGCCCTCGTTGAAGTGGTAGACGTCCACCGGCTGATGCATGGCTTCGAGCGCCCGCATGCCGCCGATGCCCAGGAGCATCTCCTGGGCGATGCGGCAATCCGGGCGCGTGTCGTAGAGCCGGCGCGTGATCCAGAGGTCCCGCGGGTCGGTGGGCTCGAGGAGGAACAGCGGCGCGATGTGGTAGCGGCCCACGCGCCAGACCCGGCACTCGACCTCGCGCGCGGCCACGCGCACCCGCACGCGGGTGCCGGTATCGGTGAGGAAGTCGGGCTTGTGCTCGTGCCACTCGTCCACGGGGTGGCCGTCGCTGCCGATGCGCTGCGCGGTATAGCCCTGGGCCCAGCGGAGCCCGATGCCGACCACGGGGAGCCCGAGGTCGCCCGCCGACTTCATGAAGTCGCCGGCAAGGACGCCGAGCCCGCCCGCGTACGAAGGAAACTCCTCGTGCAGGCCGTACTCCATGGAGAAATACGCGACGAGCGGCATGGTGACGGAAACAGTGTAACCGAGGCTCGCGCTACTCGTGACCCCGCCAGGGGCCGGTGATGAGTCGCGCCCCGCGCTGCCAGGTCACGTACGCCCATGCCCACTGAAAGAGCACGAGAAAGCGATTGCGGAAGCCGATGAGATAGACGATGTGGACGCCGAGCCAGGCGAGCCAGGCCGGCAGCCCGGTGAGATGGAGCCGTCCCACCGTCGCCACCGCGGCGGCGCGGCCGATCGTGGCCATGCTGCCCCGATCTCGATAGTGGAAAGGCCGGGTCGGCTCGCCGCGCAGCCGCCGCCAGGCGTTGTCGGCCGCGGCCCGGCCCTGCTGTATGGCCACCGGGGCCACGCCGGGCAGGAGTTCGCCGTCCGGCGCCGGGAACGCGGCGAGATCGCCGATCACGAAGATCTCGGGGCGCCCGGGGACGGAGAGGTCGGGGGAAACCGGGACGCGGCCGGCTCGATCCGTGGGCACGCCCAGCGCGCGGCCGAGCGCGGCTCCGGCCACCCCCGCCGCCCACACCACCGCGCGCGAGCGGATTTGCTCGCCGCCCACCCACACCGCGTCCGGGGTGATGCGCGTGACGTGGGCGCCGGTGCGCACCTCCACGCCGAGGCGGGCGAGACTCTTCGCCGCCGCCGCCGAGAGGTCCTCCGGAAAGCTGGCGAGGAGCCGCGGGCCGCCTTCCAGCAAGATGATGCGCGCGCTCGTCGGATCGATGGCGCGGAAGTCCCGGGCGATGGTGTGGCGCGCGATCTCCGCGAACGCCCCCGCCAGCTCCACGCCGGTGGGTCCGCCCCCCACCACCACGAAGGTGAGGAGGGCGCGGCGCTCGGCGCCGTCCTCCGCGCGCTCGGCCGCCTCGTAGGCGAGGAGAAGACGCCGCCGGATCTCCAGCGCGTCCTCGAGGGTCTTGAGGCCGGGCGCCAGCCGCTCCCACTCGTCGTGCCCGAAGTACGAGTGGCCGGCGCCGGCGGCCAGGATGAGCGCATCGTAGTCGAGCCGGCCGTCGTCGAGGATGATCCGCCGTGACGCCACGTCCACCTCGCGCGCCTCGGCGAGCAGCACGCGAACGTTCGGCGCGTCGCGGAGGATGGAGCGGAGGGGCGTCGCGATGTCGGCGGGCGAGAGCGCGGCCGACGCCACCTGGTAGAGGAGGGGCTGGAAGAGATGATGGTTACGCCGGTCCACCAGCGTCACGCGCACGTTGCGGCGCGCGAGCCGGCGCGCCGCGTTGAGGCCGCCGAACCCGCCGCCGACGATCACGACATGCGGCGCCCGCGCGTCCGCCATGCCGCTCATCTTCGGGTATACTACCCGCCATGACAACGACCACCTTCGCCTCCAAGCGCCACGTCGTCGCCGACTTCGCCCAGGCCATGGACCTCTGCTACGAGCGCGGGTGGACGGACGGGCTGCCGGTGGTGCCGCCCACCGAGCCGGCGGTCGGACGCATGCTCGACGCCGTGGGGCTACAGCCGGACGCGCAGCTCGCCTTCATCACCAACCGACAGGTCGCGGTCACGGCGGAGAAGGTGGCCATCAATGCCGTGATGGCGGGATGTCTCCCGGAGTACATGCCGGTGGTGGTGGCGGCGGTGGAAGCCATCGCCGATCCCCTCTGGGCTTATCACGGGCCCGCGACGTCGACGGCCGGGGCCGGCCCGCTCCTCATCGTCAACGGCCCCATCGCGCGGCGGCTCGAGATCAACTGCGAGGACAACCTGTTCGGCCCCGGCTGGCGCTCCAACGCCACCATCGGCCGCGCCATTCGCCTGATCATGAGAAATGTGATCGGCACGCTGCCGGGCCTTCTCGATCGCGGCACCCTCGGGCATCCCGGCAAGTACAGCTACGTGATCGCGGAGAACGAGGCGGAGAGCCCGTGGATTCCCCTCCACGTGCAGCGCGGCTGCGCGCCCGGGGAGAGCGCGGTGACGGTGCTGGCCGCCGAGGCGCCGCGGCAGTGGTACAACCAGCTCTCGAGCACGCCGGACGGCGTGCTCCGCACGGTGTGTGACGACATGCGCCACCACAACAGCACCAATGGGCAGCCGCAGTACGTGCTGGTGCTGGCGGGGGAGCACATGCGGACCATCGCCAATGGCGGCTGGTCCAAGGCGGACATCCAGAAGTTCGTGTTCGAGAACACCCAGAACAGCATTGCCCACATCAAGCGCATGGAGCGTCTCGCGGGGGCGGTGACGCCTCAGGACGAGACGGCCATGAGACCGTTGCTTGCCCAACCGGACGATGTGCTGGTGGTGGCGGCGGGCGGCCGAGCGGGCGCGTTCTCGGCGTACATCCCGGGCTGGGCCGGCGGCCGGCGCTCGTCGCAGGCGGTGACGAAGGTCATCCAGGACAGGAGGGCATGATGGCACCCATCGAGATCCTCGACCCCACGGTCGAGCCGCGGCATCAGCCGCTCACCTACGTGCCGCGGCCCGACTCGCTCAAGGGCAAGCGTGTCGGCCTCGTGGAGAACACCAAGTTCAACTCCGACCGGTTGCTTCATCGCGTGGGCGAGATATTGATCAACGAGTACGGCGCGGCCGAGTGCAAGATGTGGCGCAAGCACAACGCCAGCGTGCCCGCGCACGCCGAGATCATCGAGGAGGCCAAGCGGTCCGTCGACGTCATCGTCGCCGGCATCGGCGACTGAGGGTCGTGCTCGTCGGGCAGTGTGCTCGACGGAATCCTGTTCGAGAAGAACGGCGTCCCCTCCGCGTCCATCGTGACCGACGTGTTTCAGGCCACCGGCCGCGCCATGGCGCAGTCGTGGGGGCTGCCCGCTTACAAGTTCCTCGCCATGCCCCATCCCATCGCCAATCTCTCCGAGGCCCAGCTCGATCAGCGGGCGCGTGAGATCGCGCCGCAGGTCGTGAAGCTCATTCTCGAGGGCCAGGAGTAGCGGCGCCGTTCGACTCGCGTGACTGCCGCCCCCGCTGACTACCGGCCGCCGTGGTGGTTGCGGGGGCGGCACCTGCAGAGCCTGTGGGGTCCGCTGTGGCGGCGGCCCCGCCGGCCGGCCTTTCGCCGCGAGCGCTGGGACACGCCGGACGGCGACTTCCTCGATCTCGACTGGCTGGCCGCTCCGTCCGCATCCTCCTCGCCGTGCGCGGTCATCCTCCACGGGCTGGAGGGCTCCTCGTCGTCGCACTATGCCCTGGGCCTCATGGGACTCGCCGAATCCACGGGCTGGCGCGGCGTGGTCGTCCACTTCCGCTCCTGCAGCGGCGAGCCCAACCGGCTCGGGCGCCTCTACCATTCCGGGGAGACGACGGATCTCGACTGGGTGCTCCGGCGCCTGGTCGCGGCGGCGCCGGGGGCGCGGATCGGGCTCGTCGGCGTCTCCCTGGGCGGCAACGTCATCTTGAAGTGGCTGGGCGAGCAGGGCGAGGCGGTGCCCGACGAGATCGCGGCGGCGGTCGCCATCTCGGTGCCGTTCGACCTGGCCGCCTGCGCGGCCATGCTCGACCGCGGGCTCAACCGCCTGCTCTACACCGCCCACTTCCTCCGGACCATGAAGGCCAAGATCCGGGGCAAGGCGACGCTCTACCAGGAGCGGGTGAACGTGACCTCGGCGATGCGCGCCGGCACGTTCCGGCTCTACGACCGCCTCGTCACCGCGCCCATCTTCGGCTTCGCCGACGAGGAGGACTACTGGCGCCGGTCGAGCAGCGGCCCCTTCCTCGCCAAGATCCGCCGTCCCACGCTCCTGATCAGTGCGGTGAATGACCCGTTCGTGCCGCCGGACTCGCTGCCGTATGCCGAGGTGGAGCGCTCGCCGTGGCTCGAGGGGGCATTTCCCCCCCAGGGCGGCCATGCCGGCTTCCTCGAGGGCCTGGGCGCGGGGCCCTCGTGGGCGGAGCGACGCGCCGCCGCCTTCCTCGCGCGCCACCTCTAGCCGGCCTCCGCGCGGGCGGTCGACAGCCCGCCGAGGGCTCTGCTACGATCTCGCCGTGATCCACGACGCGTACGGCCTCGAGGTATCCACCGACTCCCGTCCCGCCGTCGACGCCTACGATCGCGGCGTGCGCGCGCTGCTGGACTTCGGCGCGGACGCCGCGGGCGCATTCGAGGCCGCGGTCGCCGCCGATCCCGGCTTCGTGCTGGGTCGCGCGGCGCTGGCGATGACGCGGTATCTGGACGAGCAGCTCCCCGAGGGCCGCGCCGAGATGGAGCGCGCGGTGGAGGCGGGGAAGGTCGCGACGCTCACCGACCGGGAGCGGCGCCACCTCGAGGCCCTGGCGCTGTGGGTGGGCGGCCGGGGGAACGACGCCATTCCCCTGATCAAGGCTCTGCTCGGCGAGCATCCGCGCGACATGGTGCTGCTGCAGCGCCTCTACTACATCTACTTCTGGCAGGGCCGCTCCGCCGAGATGCTCGAGCTCACCGAGTCCACGCGGGGGGCGTTCACCGACGACTCCTTCATGCTGGGTCTCCACGCCTTCAGCCTCGAGGAGAACGCGCGCTTCGCGGAGGCGCTGCCTCTGGCCGAGCGCGCGGTGGCCCTGAACCCGCGGGACGCGTGGGCGGTGCACGCCGTCGCCCACGTGCTCTACGAGACGGGCGAGAACGACCGCGGGGTGGAGATCCTGCCGCCGTGCATCCACCCCTGCGATCACCTCGGCTACTTCCGGAACCACCTCCTGTGGCACCTGGCCCTCATGCACCTGGCCGCCGGCCGCTACGAGCGGGCGTCCGCGCTGTTCGCCTCCGTGTTCGGCCGCATCGCCATCACGGTGGGGTCGGACCTCCAGGATTCGGTCGCCCTGGCCTGGCGGCTCGACCTCTTCGAGCGGCCCGATCCCGCGCGATGGCGGCAGCTGGGAGCGGCCGCTCTGCGGTGGCTCGACATGCCGCTGCTGCTCTTCCACGATCTCCACGTGGGCATGGCCCTGGCCGCCGCGGGAGACTGGCGGAACGCGGAGCTCCAGCTCGAGCGGCTGCGCGCCCGGGGCAAGAAGACGCGCAACCTGACCCTCCCGGAAGTGGTGGTGCCGCTCCTCGAGGGGCTTCATGCGTTCGCCCGCGGCGACTTCGGGGACGCGGTGGCGCGCATCGCGCCGATCGAGTCGCGCATCGTGGAGGTGGGCGGCAGCCACGCCCAGCGGGAGGTCTTCCACGACACGCTGCTGGTCGCCGCGCTCCGGGCCAAGGACCCCGAGCGCGGTCAGGCGCTGCTCCGCCGCCGGCTCGCCAAGCGCCCCAACCCCGGCCACTACTGGAGTCAGCGCTGATGGCGCGGGCGCGCGGGACAGC
>DATEDO010000145.1:0-16375 GCA_035281625.1 Candidatus Methylomirabilota bacterium | reverse complement strand
GGCGTCGCCTACGGATTCCCCAGCGGCCACGCCACGGCGGCCGCGGTGTTCGTGGTGGTGGCCATCTATCTCTCCACCCGCACCCGGCTCCGCGCCGGTGGGCTTCTGGCGCTCGCCGCGCTCGTCCTCGTGCTCGGGCTGGGCGTGGGCGCGGCGCGCATCGCGCTGGACGCGCACTGGGCCTCCGACGTGCTGGGCGGATGGCTGCTCGGCGCGGCCTGCGCCGGCGCCGCGGCGTGGTGGGACGTCGCCCGCAACGGCGCGGCGCGCGGCCACGACATGCGGGGCGCCGCGGCGGTGAACTAGCATGCGGCCCCTCGTCGAGATCGACGACGTCTCCTTCGCCCACGGCGAGGTGTCCGTGCTAGAGGGCGTGAACTTCACCGTGGAGGCGGGCGACTTCCTGGGCATCATCGGGCCCAACGGCTCCGGGAAGACCACCCTGCTGCGGCTCATCCTCGGCCTGCTGTCGCCGACCCGCGGCGCGGTGCGCCTCTTCGGCCGCCCGCCCGCCCATCTCAAGGAGTGGGGACGTCTCGGTTACGTGCCGCAGAAGGCCACCTTCGACGCGTCGCTGCCCGCCACCGTGCACGAGGTGGTGGCGAGCGGGCTCGTGGCCACGCTCGGATTCCGCCGGGGCGGCGCCGCCGGCCGTGCGCGCGTCCACGACGTGCTCGCCCAGGTCGGCATGGACGCGCATGCCGGCCGGCGGATCGGCGCGCTCTCCGTGGGGCAGCAGCAGCGGGTGCTCATCGCTCGCGCCCTCGTGACCGAGCCGGAGCTGCTCATCCTCGACGAGCCCACCGGCGGGGTGGACCCCGAGGCCCAGACGAGCTTCTACGCCCTGCTCCATCACCTGCACCGCGAGCGCGAGGTCACGCTCATCCTCGTGAGCCACGACATCGGCGTGGTGGCCAAGGAGGTCACGCGCCTGGCCTGCCTCAACCGGCGCCTCATCTTCCACGGCCGTCCCGGCGACTTCCTCGGCGATGCCGCCCTCGCCGCGCTCTACGGCCCGGCGGTGCGGCCGGTCTCGCACGAGCACTGAGCGGGCCACCATGCCCGAGTTCCTCGCCTTCGACTTCATGCAGCGCGCCTTCGCGGCGGGGGCCATGACCGCGGTGATCTGCCCGGCCATCGGCGTGTTCCTCGTCCCGCGCCGGCTCTCCCTCATCGCCGACTCCCTGGCCCACGTCGCCCTCGCCGGCGTGGCCCTGGGGCTCCTCCTCGGCGTGTCACCGCTCCTCGGCGCCCTCGTGGTGACGCTGGCGGGCGCGCTGGGCATCGAGCGCCTGCGCACCCGCGGCGCCCTCGCCGGCGACGCCTCGCTCGCGATCTTCCTCTCGGGCGGCTTCGCCCTCGCGGTGGTGCTGATCAGCCTCGCCCGCGGCTTCAACGCCGATCTCTTCGCGGTGCTGTTCGGCAGCATCCTGACCGTGAGCCCGGCCGACGTCTGGCTGATCGTGGCGCTGGGGGCCGTCGTCGGCGTCACCATCGGGACCTTCTATCAGCAGCTCTTCGCCGTCACCATGAACGAGGACCTCGCCCGCACCAGCGGCGTCCCCGTCGGCGCCTTGAACCTTCTGCTCACGCTCCTGACCGCGCTCACCACCGTCGTGGCCATGCGCATGGTCGGCGTGCTCCTGGTGAGCGCCATGATCGTGATCCCCACCCTCACCGGCTTCGCCCTGGGCCGGAGCTTCCGCCAGGCCATGGCCATCGCCATCGGCATGGCCCTCGTGTCGGTGGCGAGCGGCCTCGTGGCCGCCTACTACCTGCGCCTGGCCGCGGGCGGCGCGATCGTGCTCACCGCTCTGGTGATCTTCGCCGCGGCGTCGCTGGCCCGCCGCGCGCTCGCCCGGGCGCCCCGCCTGGCGCTGTGGCTGGTCGCAGGCCTCATTGCGACCGCGGCGGCGGGGCCGGCGAGCGCCGAGGACCCCGCGTGCAAGCGGTGGCGCGACGCGTTCGCCAGCATGCCCGTGCAGATGATCAAGCTGGAGGCGGGCGGGCGCACCATGGCGGTGCGGGTGCGGCTGGCCGCCACGTCCGAGCATCAGGCCGCCGGGTTTCAGTGCGCCACGCCGCAGGAGATCGAGCGGAACCTCATCCTGTTCGACTTCGGCCGCGAGATCTCCACGCAGTTCCACATGCAGAACGTGCCCGCGGCGCTGGACATCCTCTTCGCCAAGACCGACGGCCACGTCTTCTCCGTGCTCCAGATGGAGCCGAGCGCCACCGCCCTCTACGGCCCCATGGGCGACTTCCGCTACGCGCTGGAGGCGCGCAAGGGCTTCTTCGAAGCCCACGGCGTCCGTCAGGGCGAGGCGCGGCTGATCATGCCGTCGCGCTGACGCCGTGCACCAGCACTCCCACGGGTCGCGGCACAAGGGACGGCTGCGCGCCGCCCTCGCCCTCGTGGGCGGCTTCCTCCTCGTCGAGCTCGCGCTGGCGGTGTGGACGGGGAGCGTGTCGCTGCTCGCGGACGCGGTGCACATGCTGGTGGACGCGGGTGGCATTCTCCTCAGCCTGGCCGCCATCTGGTTCGCCGAGCGCCCCGCGACCACGAAGAAGACGTACGGCTACTACCGTGTGGAGATCCTCGCCGCGCTCGTGAACGGCGTGGTGCTGTGCGTGGTCGCCCTCGGCATCCTCTGGCACGCGTGGCATCGCCTGTGGATGCCGCCCGACGTACCGGGCCTGCCCCTCGTCGTCACCGCCGCGGTGGGGCTGGTCGTGAACCTCGTGACCATGCGGCTCTTGCACGAGGGCGCCGGCGAGAGCCTGAACGTGAGGGCCGCGTATCTCGAGGTCTGGGGCGACGCGCTCTCCTCGGCGGCGGTCCTCGCGGCGGGGGCGGTGATCGCCCTCACCGGCTGGCACGCGGCCGATCCCCTCGCCGGCGCGGTGATCGGGCTGCTCATCCTGCCTCGCACCGCCGCCCTCCTGTCCCATGCGGTGAACGTGCTCCTGGAGGCGGTGCCGCCCCACCTCGACGTGGCGGAGATCGAGGCGGCCATGGTGGGCGTGGCGGGGGTACGGCGCGTCCACGACCTGCACGTGTGGACCCTCACCTCCGGCCGCGAGGCCATGAGCGCCCACGTGACGGTGGAGCCCGGCGCGGGCAGCGATCGCCTGCTCCACGATCTCCACGTGCTCCTCCACGCCCGCTTCGGCATCGACCACACCACCATTCAAGTCGAGACGGAGGCGGGCCTGGTGCAGATCACTTCGCCCGCCGGCCGGCCTCCGGAGGCCTGACATGAGCGCGCGCACGCTCGCGGCCCTGCCCATCGGCAAGACGGTGACGGTGTCCAAGACGGTGTCGGAGTCGGACGTCTACCTCTTCGCCGGCCTCACCGGCGACTTGAGCCCCAATCACGTGGACGAGGAGTACATGAAGAAGACGCGCTACGGGCGGCGCATCGCTCACGGCGCGCTGTGCGTCGGCCTCATGTCCAACGCCTCCACGAAGATCCTCGAGGGCGTCCCGGGCACGGTGGTTTCCTACGGCTACGATCGCGTGCGCTTCCCGGCTCCATGCTTCCTGGGCGATACCGTCACCGTGACCTACGAGATCGTGGAGCGCGACGAGGCGGCGGCCAAGACCTTCGCCCGCGTCACCTGCACCACGCAGACCGGCGCGGTGGTCGCGGCGGCCACGCATATCCTCAAGGTGGTAGGGTGAGCCGCAGCCGAAGGCGAGGCGAACGGACATGGTAATCGGAAATCGATGACCACCTTCCCTGGGCGCGACCCTCGCCCGCCGCTGGCCATCCTGCAGGGCGTGCGCGTCGTCAGCTTCACCCAGTTCCTGCTGGGCCCCTCCGGCGTGCAGTTCCTCGCCGATCTGGGCGCCGATGTGATCAAGATCGAGCCGCCGGGCGGGCGGCTCTGGGAGCGCAACTGGTCCGGCGCCAACCTCTTCCTGAACGGCGTCAGCGCTTTCTTCCTCCTCGCCCACCGCAATCAGCGGAGCCTCACCCTCGATCTCAAGAAGCCCGCGGGCCAGGCGGTGGCGCGGCGCCTCCTCGAGCGGGCCGACGTGGTCGTCCAGAACTTCCGCCCCGGGGTGATGGCGCGCTTCGGCCTCGACTGGGACGCGGCGCGCGCCCTCAACGAGCGGCTGATCTACGTCTCCGCCTCCGGCTACGGCGAGCGGAGCCCGTACCGCGACCGGCCCGGGCAGGATCTTCTCATGCAGGCCTTCTCGGGCCTCGCCCACATCTCCGGTCGTGCCGATCAGGCGCCCACGCCGGTGGGCACCGCGGTGATCGACCAGCACGGCGCCACCCTGCTCGCCCTGGGCGTGCTGGGGGCGCTCCTCGAGCGCACGCGCACCGGCAAGGGCCTGCACGTCGAGGTGAGCATGCTGCGGGCCGCGCTCGATCTCCAGATCGAGGTCGCCTCGTATCACCTCAACGGCGCGCATCTCGAGAAGACCGCCACGCCGCTGGCGAGCACGTTCCACCCGCCGCCTTACGGCACGTACGCTACCAAGGACGGCTACATCGTGCTGTCCATGTCGCCGCTGGCGGAGCTGGCAGAGGCGCTGGAGCTGCCCGCGCTCGCCCGCTATGCCGCGGAGACGTGGAATTTCGGGGATCGCGAGGAGATCGCCCGCCTGATCGAGCCAGCGGTCCGCGCGCGCACGACCGCGGACTGGCTCGCGCGCCTGGTTCCGCGCGGGATCTGGGCCGCGCCCGTCCTGACGCATGCCGAGACCTTCGCCGACCCCGCGGTCGCGGCGGCGGACGCAGTGGAGGAGATCGACCATCCCGTGGCGGGGCGAGTGAAGCTGCTCCGCCATCCTCTGGAGTTCTCCACCGGGCGAGTGGAGGTGCGCCGCATGCCGCCGCTGTCGGGCGAGCACACGGCGGAGATCCTGCGGGAGGCCGGCTATACCGACGACGAGATCGCCGGCCTCCGGGCGGAGGGCGCGGTCTAGCCTAGAGCCACCGCCGGACCCGGCGCTGGTACGCGCGATACTCCTCGCCGAACTTGCGCTCCAGATACGCCTCTTCGGGCCGGATGGCGAGGCGCTGGAGCACCCAGCCCGCGAGGGGTGTGAGCAGGAGGATCCAGACATTCCCCAGGGCCACCGCCACGCCCACACAGACCAGCAGCATCTGCAGATACATCGGATTGCGGCTCACGCGGAACGGCCCGCGGTCCACGATGCGGATGGTCGGGCTCCACGGATTCTCGCTCTGACCGCTGCGGCGCATGAGCACGACCGACCAGGCGCCGAGGACGACGATGGCACCCAGGGCGATCGCGCCGCCCAGCCAGTAGCGCGCCGGCGCGGGCAGCGCGCTCCCGACGCGCAGGGGCACCAGGCGCTCCAGACCGATTCCGAGCAGGATGGCGAGCAGCGGAACGGCAGGAGGGAAGACGCGGACCGCGGCGGCGTCGCGCTCGGCCATCGAATCTGCGTGGCGAGGGGACTCGCCGCTCAGTAGGAGCGCGGCAGCCCGAGCACGTGCTCGGAGAGATAGTTCAGCGCCATCTGCTGCGACACCGGTGCGATCTTGTAGAGCCGTACCTCCCGCCAGAGGCGCTCCACGTAGAACTCCCGCGCGTAGCCGAAGCCCCCGAAGGTCTGCAGCGCGGCGTCGCAGGCGGCGAAGCCGGCCTCCGCGGCCAGCATCTTGGCGGAGTTGGCCTCCTTGCCGCAGGGCCGCCCGGTGTCGAAGAGCCACGCCGCCTTGAGGCAGAGGAGCTCCGCCGCCTCCAGCTGCGCGGCGGCATGGGCGAGCGGGTGCGCGATGGCCTGGTTCTTCCCGATGGGCCGGTCGAACACCACGCGCTCCTTGGCGTACTGCACGGCGCGGTCCAGCGCGGCGCGGCCGATGCCCACCGCCTCGATCCCGACCACGATGCGCTCCGGGTTCAGCGAGTCGAGGAGGTGATAGAAGCCGTCTCCCACCGTGCCGATGACGTCGGCGTCGGGGACCTCGAGGTTCTCGATGACGATCTCGTTGGAGTCCACCGCCGCTCGCCCCAGCTTGTGGATGAGCCGGACGTTGATCGCCGAGCGGTCGAAGTCGGTGAAGAACAGCGTGAGGCCCTTCAGCGGCTTGGCGGGATCACGCTCGCTGGTGCGGGCGAGGAGAAGGAACTTCGTCGCGTGCTGGGCGTTGGTGGTCCACACCTTGCGCCCGTTGACGATCCACTTGTCGCCCGTCTTCACCGCACGCGTCTGGATGCGGGACGTGTCGGTGCCGGCATTGGGCTCGGTGACGCCGAAGGCGAGGATGGTCTCGCCGGTGCAGATCCCCGGCAGGTGCCGGCGCTTCTGCTCCTCGGTGCCGAACTTGATGACCGGCGTGGGCGGGAACACGTAGAAGTGGATGGGCGAAGCGCCGGAGGTCCCCGCCCCCGAGGCGCAGATCTCGTGGAGCATGATCGCGGCCTCGGTCACGCCGAGCCCGGCGCCGCCGTAGGCCTCGGGCACCATCAATCCCAGCCAGCCTGCTTCGGCGAAGGCCTTGATGAACTCGTACGGGTACTCCGCCTTCTCGTCCTTTTCCAGCCAGTAGTCCAGGGAGAAGCCGCGTGCGAGCGCCGCGACCTCCTTGCGGATCATCTCCTGCGCTTCGGTGAGGGCGAAGTCCATGGGGGAGTCCTCCGCCCCGATCGTACCTCAGGACACCCGGTGAGGGCGAGGCTTGCCCGCCTCCCGGGCCTCCGGTATCCTCGCAGCGTGGAGACCACGCCCGCCATCCAGGACTATCTCGGCGCGATCTACGACCTCACCGGCGGCGACAAGCCCGTGATCGGCGCGCGCCTCGCCCGGCACATGCACGTGTCCGCGCCGTCCATCACCGAGGCGCTCCGGCGCATGCAGCGCGAGGGCTACATCCGCCTCGCCGGCAAGAAGGAGATCCGCCTCACCAACAAGGGCAAGGGCATCGCGGAGACGATGGCCCGCCGGCACCGCCTGCTCGAGCGCTGGCTCACCGACGTGCTCGGGCTCGACTGGTCGCGCGCCCACGAGGAGGCCCATCGCCTCGAGCATGCCCTGTCCCCCGTGGTGGAGGAGCGCCTGGCCGAGCAGCTCGGCATGCCAAGCACCTGCCCGCACGGCAATCCCATCCCCGGCATGCCCGCGCCCGAGGCCCACAATCCCATCCCCCTCAGCCAGGCGATGGCCGGTCAGGACCTCACCGTGGAGCGCATCACCGAGGAGGCGGAGGCGGATCGTCAGCTCCTTCACTTCCTCTGGGAGAGCGGCATTCGCCCCGGCGTGCGCCTGAGCATCAAGGAGGTCGCGCCCTACGCCGGCACGATCAGCGTGACGCTGGACGGGCGCACCGTCACCATGGGGCTGGTCGCCTCCGGCAAGATCTGGGTGTACGACCCGAAGGAGCCGACCTCCGTCGGCGGCGCGCGCGCGGCCGCGCGGGCCAAGGGCGGCCGGGCCGCCTCGCGCTAGATGGCCGCCGTTCAGGGGCTCTACGCGCTTCAGAACGGCTGGATGGGGTTCGAGAAGAGCGGGCTGTTCTACGGCGAGCGCTCCGCCGAGCGGTTCCAGATCCCCATCACCTGCTACGTCGTCCGCACCGCGGACGCGGTGATGCTCTTCGACACCGGCGTGTCGCCGCGCGCGGTGCCGGGTCTCTTGCGCAACGATCCCCTCGCCCGCTTCGAGGACGAGGATCTGCTCGTGCACCGCCTGGACGCGCTCGGCCTCGAGCCCGGCGACGTGGACCTCGTCGTGCTGTCCCATCTGCACTACGACCACGCCGGCGGCGCCTTCCTCTTCCAGGACTCCGAGCTGGTGGTCCAGAAGGACGAGTACGGATACGCGCAGTACCCCGCGGCCTTCTTCGCCGGCTTCTACTACAAGAAGAACTTCGACCTGCCGGGGTACCGCTGGCGGCTCCTCGACGGCGACGCCGAGCTGGTTCCCGGCGTCACCGCCCTCCGCAGCGACGGCCACACCCCCGGCCATCAATCGCTCCTCGTGGAGCTGCCGCAGTCGGGCCCGGTCATCCTGGCCGGCGACTGCTGCTACTGGCAGCAGTCGATCGACACGGAGACGCCGCCGGGCGTGGTGTGGGATCCCACGCGCGCCATGCACTCGATCAAGCGCCTGAAGACCCTCGCCCGCCTCACCGGCGGGCGTATCTTTCCCAGCCACGATCCGGAGTTCTGGACGTCCGCGATCAAGTCCCCCGACTGCTACCGCTGAAGGAGACCGCCATGGGCGTACTGGACGGCATCAAGGTGCTCGAGCTGGCGCGCGTGCCCCCCGCCGAGCTGCCCGGGATGATGTTCGCGGACATGGGCGCCGAGGTCCTGAAGATCGACACGCCGCCGGAGGAGCCCGAGCCGGCCGACGCGCAGCGCCGCGCCGCCTTCGCCTACGTCAACCGCAACAAGCGGTCGATCGCGCTCAACCTGAAAGCGCCCGAGGGCCAGGCCATCTTCAAGCAGCTGGCCACCGCCGCCGACGTGATCGTGGAAGGCTTCCGCCCGGGCGTGACCAAGCGCCTGGGCGCGGACTACGAGACCGTCCGGGGCTGGAACCCCCGCATCGTCTACTGTTCGCTGTCGGGCTTCGGGCAGAACGGCCCCTACCGGGACTACCCGGCTCACGACATGAACTACCTCTCCCTCGCCGGCGTGCTCAACCTGATCGGCGAGGCCGATCGCAAGCCCGCCATCCCACTCAACATCGTGGCCGACTACGCGGGGGCCAGCATGCACGGGGCCCTCGGCATCATGTTCGCGCTGTTCGCGCGCGAGCGCACGGGGCGCGGCCAGCTCGTGGACGTCTCGTATCTCGACACGTCGGTGGCCCTCCTCGCCGCCACCCCCAACATGCGCTTCTACTGGAGCGACGGGCAGGCGCCGAAGCGCGGCGCCGGCTTCCTCGGCGGCTCCTATCCCTACTACGCCATCTACGACACCCTCGACGGCAAACTCCTCACCATCGGCTGCACCGAGCCGTGGCTCTGGGAGAACTTCTGCCGGGCCATCGATCGCCCCGACCTCGCAAAATTCTCGCGCAAGGCCGATCAGTTCGTGCGCGAGGCCAACGCCGAGGAGCTCCGCGCGCGCGAGGAGATCCAGGCCATCCTGAAGACGCGCACCCGCGACGACTGGTGGGACTACCTCGTGAAGGCCGACGTCTGCGTCGGCAAGGTGTACGAGCCCCACGAGATGGTGCGGGATCCGCAGCTCCAGGCCCGCGACATGGTGGTGGAGCTCACGCACCCCGTGCACGGCACGATCACGGAGTTCGGCGTGCCCATCAAGCTCTCCGAGACGCCGGGCTCGGTGCGCCACGCCGCTCCCGCCATCGGTGAGCACACCGATGAGGTGCTGCGCGAGCTGGGTGTCTCCGCCGCGGACGTGGCCGCGCTTCGCGCGAAGCGCGTGGTCGTCTAACCGGCTACTTCTTCGTCGTCGCCGCGGTGGGGACCTCGAGGGTGCGCACCTCGAGGAACTCGGGCGGCACCGCCGTCGCGGTGACGGGCAGGGCCTGCATGCGCGCGCTCACGTCGGTCACCGTGACCGGCAGCTCGCGCTCGGCGAGCCGCGTCGCCACCACGTCGGCGGGGCCGGCGGTGGCGGGATACCAGCCGCCCACGAAGATGTCCAGCCCCCCCGCCGCGCCCAGGCTATTGGTCGAGCCCGTCACCCGATACTCGGCGACGCGCGCCGTGGACACCGACGCGAACTCGACGGTGTCCTGGGCCCGCTGCGTCGCGTGCGCGACCACCCGCCCCGCCGCGTCCACGACGAAGACATAGCCCCAGTGGCGATCGCTGAAGGAGTCGCGGCGCCGGCCCGCGAGCACCACGCGGCCGTCCCCGGCGTCGGCGGCGGAGAAGACCTCGATCGGATCCAGCCCTCGCAGCTCCCGGGTGAGGCGCACGGCGCCCCTCTCGTCCAGCCGGAGCAGGAAGGGGCTTCGCGGCGGACGCGAGCCGAACACCGAGCCCGCGAGGGCGAAGGTGCCGTCCGCCATCGCGACCAGCGCGCGCGGCTGCACGGGAGTGCCGGCCTCGTAGCGTCGCGCCCAGCGCGGACGCCCCGCGGCGTCGAGGGCGAGCAGGAACGGGGTGCCCCCGAACGTCGCGGCATTGGCCCGGAGATAGCCGGCCACGACGACCCCGCCCTCGCGATCCGGCGCCGCCGCCACCGCGTAGCCCGGGCCGCCCAGGTCATAGGCGTGAGCCCATCGGAGGGTGCCGTCACCGGCGATTCGGGTCGCCGCCACGCTCGGCTGCCCATCCCGCCCGGCATACCCCACGAGCACCGCGTCGGCGCCGACGGCGGCCGCGCCGTGGAGCCGCTCCAGGCCGCCGGTGTCGATGGTCCGGGCCCAGAGCGGCGCGCCGGCGGCCTCGATGCGCACCAGGAAGGGCCGGGGCGCCGCCGCGCCCACGCTGGGTCCGCCGCCGCCGAAGCGGCTGCTGGACAGCCCGAAGAGCAGATGGCCGCCGTCCCCGAGCGATACCGCCCCGTCGAGCTCGTCGGTGTCGGCGCCGCCGTAGGTGCGCGCCCACTGGAACCGCTGATCCGGCACCTCGCCCATGGCCAGGAAGTCGGTGGTGGGCCCGTAGCTGCCGCGCGTGGTGCCGAAGTAGGTACAGGCGCCGTCGGGACGGCAGCTCACGACCCGCGTCCAGTCCGTGCCCGATCCGCTCACGAGGAGGCTCTGGAAGCGCCCGGTGGCGTCCGCGCTGCGCGCACCGAGATCCCAGACGCGCAGCGTGGTGTCCGGCCGGACCGGTCCGCTCGCGCAGGCGCCGAGGAGCAACGCAGCCCCGATGAGACGGCACACCCGAGTCACGAAAGGCACCATAGCATGCGGGGTCGCCGGCCCGCGGTATCATCGGCGCTGATGGACGAGGCACGCCTCTCGCTCGAGGCCTGGCGCGGGCTCTGGACGCGCCTCGGCGCGCGCAGCGAGGCCGCTCCGCTTCACGCCGCGGTGCTCGCGCGCTACGGAGAGCCGCACCGCGCGTATCACACCGGTGAGCACATCGCCCGCACGCTCCGGCTACTCGACGGCGTGCGCGTGCGCCTGCGCGAGCCCGACGAGGCCGAGCTGGCGGTCTGGCTGCACGATCTCGTCTACGATCCGCGCGCGGCCGACAACGAGGCGCGGAGCGCGGACATCGCGGCGGGCTGGCTGGCCGAGGGCGGCGTGCCGCCCGCGCGCGCCGAGCGGGTGCGCGCGCTCATCATGGCCACCCGTCACGCGGCGACCCCGGATGGCGGTGACGCCGGCTACGTGGTGGACGCCGACCTGTCCATCCTCGGCGCGCCGCCGACGGCGTTCGACCGCTACGAGGCCCAGGTGCGGCGAGAGTACGCCTTTCGCACGGACGCGGAGTGGCGCGAGGGCCGGGCCCGGGTGCTCCGCACATTCCTTACCCGGCCCCGTCTCTTCCTCACCCCGGAGTTCGTGCGCTTCGAGGCACCGGCGCGGGCCAACCTGGCCCGCTCCATCGCCCGGCTGGACGCGATGCCCGCGTGAGGCGGGCGCCCGCCGACCGCGTGTCCGAGGCGAGCGCGCAGGTCCAGCGGGTGCTGAAGCTCGGGGCGCGAGATCGGCGCTAGGTGCTGCGGCTCAGCAGCCGGCCGAGCTGGGCGACATTCTTCACGTCCTCCACCGCCAGCACCGCGGCCACGATACGCTCGGCCCGCGCCGCCCCCACCACCGGCGCGGCAAGGACCTCGAACTTGGCGATCACATCATCCTCGGAAATGGGGTTCTCCGCGTCGCCGCGCACCACGCCCGTCTCCGCCTCCAGCACGCGCCCGTCGCGCAGGCGCACGCGGAGCCTCGTCGTCGGATAGTCGGAGCGGCGCGGCGTCATCTCGGGGTCGGCGGTCACCCGTACCCGCCCCGCCAGGTCGCGAATGCGCGCGTCGGCCCGCGCCGCGTCGCCGAACGCGTCCACGTCGGCATGGCCGAGGACGAGCGCCGCCGCCACCGCCCAGGGGATGGAGAACTTCGCCGCGAGCATGCTGGCGGGGGCCGGCGAGGCCATGCGCAGGCCGAACGGGAACACGATGACCTCCACCTCGGCCACGTCGGCGGCGTCGAGCCGCTCGCGGCTCCGGAGGCTGGCGAGCGCGTCCAGGGCGGGATGGTTGTACCGGCAGCACGCGTAGCGCTTGAAGTAGTTGCGCTCGATGCGGAGGGGCCCGTCCCAGTCGTCGAGGGCGCGCGCGGGCTCGAAGCGGTCGGCGAGGAGGGTGCCGTACACGTCGGCGGGCGCGTCCGTCAACGCGGTGAATCCTGCCCGGTGCAATTCCACCGCGAGCACGCCCTGGAGGCCCGAGCGGCCGGGATAGGCGTTGCGCACGGTGGCGCCCTCCAGCGCGGGCGTCCACGTGTTCGCGGGGCTCATGCTGGACGCCAGGTTGATGATCTCCCGCATCGCGCGCGCGTCCGCGCCGGCCAGCCGGGCCACCGCCACCGCGGTGCCCGCCGTGCCCCACGTGCCGTGGGAATGCACGTTGGCGCGCGGCACGGTGGCCCCGCCGATGCGGGAAGAGACCTCGTAGCCGGCTACCACCGCCTCGAGCAGCCGCGCGCCGTCCGCCCCGCGCTCCTCCGCCACCGCGAAGGCGCCCGGCACCACGTGGATGGCGGGGTGTCCACCGCCCCAGCGATTGCCCTCGTCCACCTCGAGGGCCACGCCGGCGGTGGCGTTGACGAGGGTGGCGAGGAGGGCATCCACTTTCGCCTCGTGGCCGATCAGCGTGGCGGCGGGCCGCGAGGCGCGCTCGGCCATGGCGCGAGCCAGCCGCGCGTTCTCCGGCTCCGCGCTGCCCGCCAACATGGCGCCCAGCGTGTCGAGGAGGACCAGGCGCGCCGCCGCCGCGGCGGCCGGGCCGAGCCGCGCGTACGAGATCTCCGCCGCCCGCGCGGCGAGGGCGTCGAGATAGTGCATGGCCGTCGCGGTCAGCGCGCGGCGCCGCCCAGCGGCGGGGTCGGAGCGCCGCGACGCAGGAACTGGCCATAGCCGGGGGGCCGCGCCAGCCCGCCACGATCCAGCAGCACCTCGCCCCGGAGCAGCGTCATCCAGGGCCGGCCGCGCGCCTTCCAGCCCTCGTAGAGCGTCCACCCCGCGATGCCCTTGTGGTCCTGCACCGTGATGGTGGTCTCCGGATCCGGGTCGATGATGGTGAGGTCGGCGTCGGCGCCCACGCGGATGGCGCCCTTGCGGGGGTAGAGGCCGAAGATCCGCGCGGGATTCTCCGCCATGACGCGCGCCATCCAGGTGATGGGCAGACCCCGGCGCACCACGCCCTCGCTGTAGGCCAGCGGCACGAGGGTCTCCACCGAGGGGCTGCCGAAGGGAATGGGCGCGCCCTTGCCGTCGACGAAGATGTTCTGCCAGCCCGGCTCCTTGAGCGCCTTGCGCCGCGGCGAGTGGTCGCTCGCGAGGGTGGCGATGTGGCCGCCCGCCGAGCCGGCCCAGAGGGCGTCCTGGTTGCTCCCGTCCGCGGGCCGGAGGGGCGGCCCGATCTTGGCGAAGGGCCCCCACGTCTCCATCTCCCGCTCGGTGAGGAGGAGGTACTGGGGGCAGGTCTCCGTCCACACCCGCTGGCCTTCCGCTTGCGCCTGCTTGATCCGCTCGAGCCCAGCGCGCGTGGAGAGATGCACGACGTAGACGGGGCAACCCGTCATCGCGCCGATGCGAATGGCGCGGTTGATGGCCTCCTCTTCCGTCCATGGCGGGCACGTCGCGGGAAAGTCCGTGGGCTTGACCCGCCCCGCGGCGATGAACTTGTTCTCGAGGTGGTAGAGGATGTCGCCGTTCTCGCAGTGGAGCTGGCAGATCCCGCCCAGCGCGGCGAGACGCTCCATCACCTGGGCGATGAAGTCGTCCGTGCACATGCGCTTGGGGCGCTTCTTGTACGTCATGAAGATCTTGTAGGACGTCACCCCCATCTCGAAGGCCTCGGGCAGACCCTCCAGGATATGGGGCTCGTTGTTCAGGATGAAGTGGAAGCCGAAGTCGAGGACGGACTGCTGGCTGGCCTCGTCGGCAAGCCGCTTGGTGGCCTGCGGCAGAGTCTCGCCGTCGTTGTACTCGGCGAAGGCGATCAGCGTGGTGAGCCCGGCGTGGGCCGCGGCGAGGGGGCCGGAGCTCCAGTCGTCGTACACCGGGCCGAGATGCACGTGGCAGTCGATGAGACCGGGCAGGACGTACTTGCCGGTGGCGTCGATGGTGCGCTCGGCCGGGGGCAGCGCCTCGTCGTGGCCCAGGGCCACGATGCGGCCGCCCTGTATGGCCACGGAGGTGTCTAGCACCTCGGTGGCGGTCACCACCTTGCCGCCGCGGACGATGGTGTCGACGGCGCGCGCGGCCATCACCGGCGTCCCCGCACCGGCTCGGTGACGAGCCCGTAGTGCTCGGGGTGACGGCGGCCGAAGAAGTCCCAGCGCTTGCGCGCCGGTGTCATCTGCTCGAGGTCGATGCGCGCGGTGATGAGCTCGTCGCCGGTCGAGCCCGCCTTGGCGAGCACCTGCCCCAGCGGGCTCACGATGCAGGAGCCGCCGATGAGCTCCATGCCGTCCTCGATGCCGGCCTTCGCGATCCCGACCACGAAGAGGCTGTTCTGGTAGGCTCCCGCGCGCAGGCACAGCTCGTTGAGGTCGAGGGCGAGCGGCGAGAGGGGGGTGTTGTAGCCGATGAGCACGATCTCCGCGCCGAGTATGCCCAGGCACCGGTACGACTCTGGGTAGCGCCGATCCTGGCAGATGGCGATGCCCACCTGGGCCTTCGCGGTGGGGAACACCTTGAAGCCGGTGTTGCCGGTCTCGAAGAAGTGCGGCTCGTATACCTGCGCGAAGCCATCGGGCTTGGTGACGCCCGGAAGATGAATCTTTCTGAAAGTCCCGGCCAGGCGGCCCGTCTCGTCGGTGAGCAGCGCGGTGTTGTAGTAGTGCCTATCCGCCTTCTCGGAGAAGCCCACGTGGCAGGCCATGCCGGCGGCCTTGGCGCGCTCGAGCAGCGGCAGCAGCGCCTTGGGCGGCACCTCCGTCTCGAAGAACTGATCGAAGTCGTCGCGGATGCGCTTGGGGAAGTACGTGGTGAGCGCCATCTCCGGATAGGCGATGAGCTCGACGCCGTCCCGGGCCGCCTGCTCCATGAGCGCGAGCATGCGCTCGACGATCTCCTCCCGGCTCGTGCCTTCGTTGTTGGGACCCATCTGGGCGGCGGCGACCTTGACGAAGCGTGGCATGGGCGTCTCCTTGGCGGAATGCCCGGCAGGCGGGCTCCAGCGACTCATACCGCAGCCACGGCCCCGGGGCAAGCGGAGGATCTACAATGGGACGCAGCGTGAGCGCTCCGCCATGATCAGCCAGACGATACACGCCGAGCGAGTGCTGCTCCTCGGGTGGGGCCGCGCCCTCCTGCTCCAGTTCGCGCATCCCGCGGTGGCCCAGGGCATCGTCGACCACAGCGAGTTCCTGCGCGACCGCCGCGCCCGCTGGACGCGCCTCCGCCGCACACTCGACGCGATGCTGGCCCTCACGTACGGCGCGCCCGCGCAGGCGGACGCGGTCGCGCGCGGGATCAACGCCGTGCACGACCGGGTGCACGGGCGGGTCGGCGACGCACCGTACTCGGCCCACGACCCGGCGCTGCTCGGCTGGGTTCACGGCACGCTGGTGGAGAGCTTTCTGCTGGCCTACGAGCTCTACGTGGCGCCGCTCTCGCCCGTCGACCGGGACCGGTATTGCGCGGAGACGGCGGGGATCGAGCCGCGGCTGGGCATCCCCGACGGCCAGCTCCCGCGCCGCATGGACGAGCTCAGCCGCTATATGCGCGCCATGCTCGATGGGCCGGCGCTCACGATCACGGAGCCGGCGCGACAGCTGGCTGCCGAGCTCTTCCGTCCCGTCCCGCGCGCGATGCTGCCCGCGATGTGGCTGGCGCGGCTTCCCGCGGTGGGACTTCTGCCCGAGCGGCTTCGCTCGGAGTATGGCTTCGCCTGGAGCCCGCGGCACGCGCTGGCCCTTCGGGTGTCGGCGCGGGGAATCCGTGGAGCGCTATGGTTCCTTCCCAGGCCCGTGCGCTACTGGAAGGCAGCGCGGAACGGAGCGAGCCGCACGACGGCGTGAAGGCGGCTTCGCTATAGCCGTTTTGCCCGATGGGGGAGAAACGCCCTGGTGGACGGTCGTCGCGGAGACCTGGCTGCGTTCCCATATGCCCTCGATTACGGACACTTGTGCCGCCCGCCCGGTTCGGTTCGCCGCTTGCACCACGGGCTTGCCCGGGAGGAGCGCCATGGACATCCGGGACGAGATTCGCGAGCTGGTCACCAAGGCCGGCGGCATCTTCAACGGCATCTGGGAGACCCCCCGCGGGCGCTTCGCCACCCTGACCGA
>DATEDO010000144.1:0-55316 GCA_035281625.1 Candidatus Methylomirabilota bacterium | reverse complement strand
CCCGTCATGGTGGACGGTGCCTGCATCGGCGCGGTGGGCGTCAGCGGGGTCAAGTCGACCGAGGATGCGCAAATCGCACGCGCCGGTATTGCGGCGCTGGGCTGAGTCCGCGGTGCGCGTTCATTTGCGCAAACATCCTCGGTGATAACCCGCGGTGGGATATACTCAGCAGGTTTACCCGCAACCCACCGCTACCCCAGCGAAACTCCCCCCGTTTCCATCACCGGACTCAGGCTCCCGCAACCGCCAACGCAGCGTGTTGCAGCGAACAAGGAGCAGAGCTGGGCGCGCGCACAATAACGGAGCTTCCCGTGCTGCCCGATCTGCTTTCCTCCCCCCCAGCGATCCTCGCCCTGGCAGACGGCACGGTCTTCAAAGGCATCGCCTTCGGCGCTGCCGGCCACACGGTCGGCGAAGTGGTGTTCAACACCGCGCTGACCGGCTATCAGGAAATCCTCACCGACCCCAGCTACTGCCGGCAGATCGTCACCCTGACGTATCCGCACATCGGCAACTATGGCGTCAACGAGGAGGACATTGAGGCCTCGAAGATCCATGCCGCAGGTCTGATCATCAAGGAACCGCCGGTCCTTGAATCCAACTTCCGCCAGGCGCGCACGCTGAAGCAGTACTTGCGCGACGAGGGCACGGTGGCGATTGCCGACATCGATACCCGTCGCCTCACCCGCGTTTTGCGCACCACCGGCGCGCAAAACGGCTGCATCCTGGCCCTGGCGGCCGGCGAGCAGATCACCGCTGCCCACATTGCCGACGCGATCGCCAAGGCCAAGGCCGCCCCCAGCATGACCGGGCTGGACCTGGCGAAGGTGGTGAGTCGCAGCGAGCGCGAGATCTGGACCCAGACCGAATGGACCCTGGGCAAGGGTTATGGCGAGCAGACCGCGCCGAAGTTCCATGTCGTCGCCTACGATTTCGGCGTCAAGCACAACATCCTGCGCATGCTGGCTTCGCGCGGTTGCAAGGTCACCGTGGTGCCGGCGCAGACGCCGGCCTCCGAGGTCTTCGATCTGGAGCCCGATGGCATCTTCCTGTCCAACGGCCCCGGCGATCCGGAGCCCTGCGACTACGCGATCAAGGCGGCAGCCCAACTGATCGAGTCGGGCATCCCGACCTTCGGCATCTGCCTGGGGCACCAGATCATGGCCTTGGCCAGCGGGGCCAAGACCTTCAAGATGAAGTTCGGCCATCACGGCGCGAACCATCCGGTCAAGGACCTCGACAACGGACGCGTGTCCATCACCAGCCAGAACCACGGCTTCGCGGTTGATGCCGATTCGCTGCCCGCCAATCTGCGTCCCACGCACATCAGCCTGTTCGACGGCACGTTGCAGGGCCTGGCCCGCACCGACAAGCCGGCCTTCTGCTTCCAGGGCCACCCGGAAGCCAGCCCCGGCCCGCACGATATTTCCTACCTGTTCGACCGCTTCATCGGTCTGATGGCCAAGGCCTGATGGAGACAAGCAATGCCAAAACGTTCCGACATTAAAAGCATCCTGATCATCGGCGCCGGCCCCATCATCATCGGCCAGGCCTGCGAGTTCGACTATTCGGGCGCCCAGGCCTGTAAGGCCCTGCGCGAAGAGGGCTACAAGGTCATCCTTGTCAACAGCAATCCGGCGACCATCATGACGGACCCGGACACCGCGGACGTCACCTATATCGAGCCCATCACCTGGCAGGTGGTCGAGAAGATCATTGCCAAGGAGCGGCCCGACGCCATCCTGCCCACCATGGGCGGCCAGACCGCGCTGAATTGCGCGCTGGACCTGCACAAGCATGGCGTGCTGGACAAGTACAAGGTCGAGATGATCGGCGCCAACGAAAAGGCGATCGAGAAGGCCGAGGACCGCTTGAAGTTCAAGGACGCGATGACCAAGATCGGCCTGGGCTCGGCCAAGTCCGGCATCGCCCATTCGCTGGAAGAGGCCTGGGCCGTGCAGAAGCGCATCCAGGCCGATATCGGCGGCAGCGGCTTCCCGATGGTGATCCGCCCAGCTTCACGCTGGGCGGTACCGGCGGCGGCATCGCCTACAACCCGGAAGAGTTCGAGGAGATCTGCAAGCGCGGCCTGGACCTCTCGCCGACCAACGAGCTGCTGATCGAGGAAAGCCTGATCGGCTGGAAGGAATACGAGATGGAAGTCGTGCGCGACCGCGCCGACAACTGCATCATCGTCTGCTCGATCGAGAACCTGGACCCGATGGGGGTGCATACCGGCGACTCGATCACTGTCGCCCCTGCGCAGACCCTGACCGACAAGGAGTACCAGCTGCTGCGCAACGCCTCGATCGCGATCTTGCGCGAGATCGGCGTGGACACCGGCGGCTCGAACGTGCAGTTCTCGATCAACCCCAAGGACGGCCGCATGGTCGTGATCGAGATGAATCCGCGCGTCTCGCGCTCCTCGGCGCTGGCTTCCAAGGCCACCGGCTTCCCGATCGCCAAGATCGCCGCCAAGCTGGCCGTCGGCTACACGCTGGACGAACTGCGCAACGACATCACCGGCGGCGTGACCCCGGCTTCGTTCGAGCCGTCGATCGACTACGTGGTCACCAAGATCCCGCGTTTTGCCTTCGAGAAGTTCCCGATGGCCGATTCGCGCCTGACCACGCAGATGAAGTCGGTGGGCGAGGTGATGGCCATGGGTCGCAGCTTCCAGGAGTCGTTCCAGAAGGCGCTGCGCGGCCTGGAGACCGGCATCGACGGCCTGAGCGAGCGTTCGACCGACCGCGAGGAGATCGTGCAGGAGATCGGCGAGCCTGGTCCGGAGCGCATCCTCTTCGTGGCCGACGCTTTCCGCATCGGCATGAGCATGCAGGAAGTGTTCGAGGAGACGGCCATCGACCCCTGGTTCCTGGCCCAGATCGAGCAGATTGTGAAGATCGAGCTTTCGCTGGCCGGCCGCGAGATGGCAACGCTTTCCACCGACGAACTGCGCCTGCTGAAGAAGAAGGGTTTCTCGGACAAGCGCCTGGCCAAGCTGCTGGGCACGAACCAGCACGAGGTCCGCAAGGCGCGCCACGCTCAGGGCGTGCGCCCGGTCTACAAGCGAGTGGATACCTGCGCGGCCGAGTTCGCGACCCAGACCGCCTATATGTACTCCACCTATGACGAGGAGTGCGAGGCCGAGCCGACGAACAAGAAGAAGATCATGGTGCTGGGCGGCGGCCCGAACCGGATCGGCCAGGGCATCGAGTTCGACTATTGCTGCGTGCATGCGGCGCTGGCGATGCGCGAGGACGGCTACGAGACCATCATGGTCAACTGCAATCCAGAGACCGTCTCGACCGACTACGACACCAGCGACCGCCTCTACTTCGAGCCGGTGACCTTGGAAGACGTGCTCGAGATCGTCGAGAAGGAAAAGCCGGTTGGCGTGATCGTGCAGTACGGCGGCCAGACGCCGCTGAAGCTGGCGCTGGACCTGGAAGCCAACGGCGTGCCCATCATTGGCACCAGCCCGGATTCCATCGACGTGGCCGAGGACCGCGAGCGCTTCCAGAAGCTGCTGCACGAGCTGGGTCTGAAGCAGCCGCCCAATCGCACCGCGCGCACCGAGGAGCAGGCCGTCACCCTGGCCAACGAGATCGGCTACCCGCTGGTCGTGCGTCCCAGCTATGTGCTGGGCGGCCGCGCGATGGAAATCGTGCATGGCGACAAGGACCTGGAGCGCTATATGCGCGAAGCGGTGCGCGTCTCCGAAAAGTCGCCGGTGCTGCTGGACCGCTTCCTGGAAGACGCAGTCGAGGTCGATGCCGACTGCATCAGCGACGGCGAGACCGTGATGATCGGCGGCATCATGGAGCATATCGAGGCGGCCGGCATCCATAGCGGCGACTCGGCCTGCTCGCTGCCGCCCTACACGCTGTCGAAGGAGCTGCAGGACGAACTGCGCCGCCAGACCGCGGCCATGGCCAAGGCCCTGAAGGTCGTGGGCCTGATGAACGTGCAGTTCGCGATCCAGGGCGATGTGACCGGCGGCCTGGACAAGGCTACCGTCTACGTGCTGGAAGTGAACCCGCGCGCCTCGCGCACCGTGCCCTTCGTCTCCAAGGCCATCGGGGTGCCGCTGGCCAAGCACGCCACCAAGATCATGCTGGGCCGCACCCTCGCCGAGCTGGGCTTCACCGAGGAGCGGGAGCCGGACCATATCGCCATCAAGGAGGCGGTGTTCCCGTTCGTGAAGTTCCCCGGCACCGACGTGGTGCTGGGCCCGGAGATGAAGTCCACCGGCGAGGTCATGGGCATCGATCGCGACTTCCGCAAGGCCTACGTGAAGTCGCAGCTCGCCGCCGGCTCACCGCTTCCCACCTCCGGGAAGGTCTTCGTCTCGGTGAAGAACCGCGACAAGCGCGCGGCCATGGGCATCGCGCGGCGCCTGGTCGAGATGGGCTTCAGCCTGGTCGCCACCGCCGGCACCGCCAAGCTGCTCACGCTGCAGGGCATGACGGTGGAGCCCGTGCACAAGGTGGGCGAGGGCTATCGCCCCAACATCGTGGACCTCATGAAGCGCGGCGAGATCGCGCTGGTCTTCAATACGCCCGAGGACGGCCGCGCGCGGAAGGATTCGTCGATCCTGCGCCGCACCGCGGTCATGCTCAACATCCCCTACTACACGACCGTGGACGGCGCCCAGGCGGCCATCGGCGGCATCGAGGCGCTCCTCAAGGGCGAGATCGGCGTCCAGAGTCTGCAGGAGTACCATGCCGCCGCGCGATCCTAGAGAGCGTATCTTCGTGGCCCTCGACGTGGAGAGCCTCGGCGCCGCCGAGGCTCTGATGGACCGTCTCGACGGCGTGGTCACCCGCTACAAGATCGGCAACCAGCTCTTCACCGCCGCCGGGCCCACCGCGGTGGAGGCGGTACAGAAGCGCGGGGCCGAGGTGTTCCTCGATCTCAAGTTCCACGACATCCCCAACACCGTGGCGGGCGCCGCGCGCGAGGCCGCGCGGATGGGCGTGTTCATGTTCGACGTGCACGCCTCGGGCGGGCGCGCCATGATGAAGGCCGCCGCGGACGCGGGCGCCGCCGCCGCGCGCGAGCTCAAGGTGCGCCGGCCGCTCGCCATCGCGGTCACCGTGCTGACGAGCCTCGACCGCGCCGCGCTCCAGCGCGAGCTGGGCGTGGCGGCCTCCGTGGAGGGCCACGTGCTCCGCCTGTGCGACCTCGCCCGCGAGGCGGGGCTGGACGGCTGCGTGGCCTCGCCCCAGGAGATCGGCGCCATCCGCACCGCTCTCGGCCGCGACTGGGTCATCGTGACGCCGGGGGTGCGGCCGGCCGGAGCCGAGCCGGGTGATCAGGCGCGCGTGGCCACTCCCGGCGCGGCCGCCCGCGCGGGCGCGCACTTCGTCGTGGTGGGCCGGCCGATCACCGGCGCGGCAGATCCCGCCCGCACCGCCGAGGCGATCGTCGCGGAGCTCGGATGAGCCCGAGCGTCACCCATCGCGATCTCATCCAGCAGCTGTTCGAGATCGGCGCGCTTCGCTTCGGCGAGTTCACGCTGAAGTCCGGCATCCGGTCGCCGTTTTACGTGGACCTCCGGGTCGTCATCTCGCACCCCGACGTGCTCGGGCGCATCGGCGCTCTGCTCGCGGAGGCGGTGGGGCACTGCAAGGTGGACCGCATCGCCGGCATCCCCTATGCGGGGCTGCCGCTGGCCGTCGCGGCGAGCCTGGCCGGCGGTTTCCCCCTCGTCTACCCGCGCCGCGAGGAGAAGGCCCACGGCACCCGGAAGCGCATCGAGGGGGCCTTCGACCCGGGCGACCGGGTGGTGGTGATCGACGACATCATCACCGACGGGGCGAGCAAGTTCGAAGCGATCGCGCCGCTCGAAGAAGCGGGCCTGGTGGTGAAGGACCTCGTGATCCTCGTCGATCGCGAGCAGGGCGGCGCCGCCCGCCTCGCCGCCAAGGGCTACACGCTGCACGCCGTGCTGACCATCACCCAGTGCTTCGACGAGCTGGCCCGGGTGGGCCTCGTCGAGCCCACGGTGATCGAGGCGGCGCGGCAGTTCGTCCGGGACACGCGGTTCGCCTGATGACGCGCCCCGCCGACGGCGTGGGCGAGGTGCTGCTCGACACCGACGCCATCCGCGTGGAGGTGGCCCGACTGGGCGCGCAGATCACCGCGGACTACGCCGGCCGGCGGCCCCACCTGGTGGGGGTGCTCAAGGGCGCCGCCGTCTTCGTGGCGGACCTCATTCGCGCGATCGAGGTGCCCACCACCCTGGACTTCATCTCCATCGTGCCCTACGCGGAGGCGAGCCGATCGGGCGTAGTGCGGATCCGCAAAGATCTGGACGAGCCCATCGAAGGCCGGGACGTGATCGTCGTCGAGGGCGTGTGCGCGAGCGGTCTCAGCCTTTCCTATCTGCTGCGCAACTTCGAGACTCGGCATCCGGCTTCGCTGCGAGTGTGCGCCTTCCTCATGAAGCAGCGCTCTCGCCCCGTGGAGGTGAAGGTCGACTACATGGGGTGCCAGATCCCCGACGCATTCGTCGTCGGCTATGGCCTCGACGCGGGCGAGCGGCACCGGAACCTTCCCTACGTCGCCCGGCTCCCCTAGCCCTTGCGCCGGAGCTTCGGGTCCCAGGCGTCGCGCAGGGTGTCCCCGAAGAGGTTGAAGGCGAGCACGGCCAGGCTGATGGCCAGCCCAGGAAACACCGCCAGCCACGGCGCCTGCTCCATGAATGCCCGCCCGGTGCTGCTCAGCATGAGCCCCCAGGACGGCGTGGGCGGCTGGGTGCCGAGCCCGAGGAAGGACAGCGTCGCCTCGATGAGGATGGCGTTGCCGAGCCAGATGGAGGCGATGATGAGGATGGGCGCGGTGACGTTGGGCAGGATGTGGCGCACGAGGATGTGGAGGTGCCGGCAGCCCAGCGCCTCCGCCGCCTCCACGTAGCGGTTCTGCTTGGCCGACAGCACCGCGCCACGCACGATCCGGGAGTTCCCCGGAATGATGACGATGGCGATGGCGAGCATGGCGTTGGTGGTGTTGGGCGTCAGCACCGATACGATGGCGAGCGCGAGGATCAGCCCCGGGATGGCCTGCACCGCGTCCATCAGCCGCTGGAGCGCCAGGTCCAGCCGTCCCTCCCAGTAGCCGCACACCAGGCCGATGATCATGCCCGCGAGCGTGCCGATGCCCACCGCGAGGAGCCCGACCCACAGGGAGATCCGGCTGCCGTAGATGATGCGGCTCAGCACGTCCCGCCCGATGTCGTCCGTCCCGAAGAGATGCTCGCGGCTCGGCGGGGTCAGGCGGATCTCGGGGTGGGTTTCCAGCGGATCGTAGGGCGCGAGCACGTTCGCGAGGATGGCGGTGAGGACGAGGAGCATGATGAGACCGGCGGCGGCGGCGCCGAGCGGCTTGCGCCGCAGGGTGAGCCAGAGCAGACGCCAGCGACTGATGCTTTCGGCGCGCGCCGCCGCCCGCGGCGGGGCCGTCGCCACCGCCAACGAGGCCGTCGCGCCGTCACCGCTCACGAGTGGGTTACGCCCCTCAGCGGTAGCGGATCCGGGGGTCGAGCCAGGCATAGGTCAGGTCCACGACGAGATTGAGGGTGACGAGCGTCGCCGCCACCAGCATCACGTTGGTCTGCACCACCGGGTAATCGCGGTAGAGGATCGCCTCCACGGTGAGCCGCCCCATGCCCGGCAGGGCGAAGATGGTCTCGATCACGACCGCCCCCGCGAGGAGAACGCCGAGCTGGCCGCCCACCACCGTCACCACGGGGATGAGCGCGTTCTTGAGCGCGTGCTTGTACACGACGATGCGCCCGCCCAGCCCCTTGGCCCAGGCGGTGCGGACATAGTCCTCTCGCAGCACCTCGAGCACGGTGGAGCGCGTCATGCGCATGGTGGCCGCGGAGAGACGGAAGCCCAGCACCGCCGCGGGCAGGAGAAACTGTTGAAGGTTGCGGGTGGGCGACTCCCAGAAGCTCACGTACCCGATGGGCGGGATCCACTTGAACCAGATGGCCGCGAAGGTGATGACGAGAGTGCCCAGCCAGAAGTCGGGAAAGGACAGTCCCGACACCGCCACCATGCGTCCTGCGTAGTCCGACGGGGTATCCTGCCGCGTCGCGGATAGCACGCCGATGGGGACAGCGAGAGCCAGCCCGAGGATCATCGCGAGCGCCGTGAGCTCGAGGGTGACGGGGATGGCTTTCCGCAGGCTCACCGTGATGGGCTCCCCCGTGAACAGGGAGTCACCGGGGGAGAGGCTCACCATTTGCCAGAGCCAGAGCAGGTATTGCTCGTGATAGGGCAGATCGAGACGGAGGTCCTTGCGGAGCTTGGCGAGCTCCTTCTCGCCGATGTTCCCCGACTCTCCCATGAGCACGGTGAGGGCATCACCGGGCATCACGCGCATCAGCCCGAAGACGATGACGGAGGACAGGAGCAGCACGGGGACGGCGAGCATCACACGCCGAATCACGTACTTGTACACGGGGCCGCCCCTCGCCGCGCCCCGGCTACTTGTCGAGCCAGACCCTGGCGATCTGTGGAGAGCCGTACGCGTCGGTCCGGCGCAGCGCGAGGGCAGCGCCGTTTCGCATGTGCGGCTGGAAGATCATGAAGCCGTTGTCGTACGGCATCCAGAGTCGCAGCACCTGGTCGAACTCGCGGTCGACGATCCGCTTGGTGATCGCGCGCTGCTCCTTCGGATCGGAGGTCTGGCGGAGCTTGGTGGTCAGCTCGTCGATCTGCGGGTCGTTGACGCGGAAGAAGTTCTTCGTGGACTTGGAGTGCATGTACTGATACGTCCGCTCGTCGAGACCCACCGCGTGCCCGGACTGGAATCCCCAGGACAGACCTTCCCACTTCGGGTCCACGTAGCGGCCGTAATACGTCGTGTAGTCGAGCTTGCTGATCTTGACGTCGATGTTGAGGTTCTTCTTGAGATCGGCCTGAACGAGCTGGACCTGGGACGTCATCTGCGGGAAATACTCGTAGTAGAACAGGGTCGTCGAAAAGCCATTGGGATGACCGGCCTCGGCGAGGAGCTTCTTGGCCTCCGCCGGCTTGTATTGCCACCAGGGCCCGAACTGGGCCGCGGTGGGCGCCTTGTCCTGGTAGTACATGTAGGGCACGCCCCAGCCCAGGATGCCGTGCCCCTCGTACACGGTGTCGACCTGCCGCTGACGATCGATGGCCATCGCGAGCGCCCGCCGCACGCGCACGTCGCTGAAGGGCGGCTTGTCCTGGGACATGGCCAGCCCGAACGGCGTGAGCGCGTTGAAGTAGGACTGCGCGACGAGATTCGGGTTGGTCTTGCGGAGCACCTCCACCTCGGAGGGACTCGCCACGTGAATGAAGTCGGCCTGTCCGGTGCGGAAGGCGGCGGTGCGGGTGGCCGCGTCCGGCGTCGACAGGATCACGTACTCGTCGACGTACGGGCGGCCTTTGTCCCAGTAATCCGGGTTCCGCTGCAGCACGACCTTCACCTTCCGGGTGTGCTCCTTGAGGATGAAGGGACCGGTGCCGATGCAGCGCTTCTTCAGGTCGCCGTCCTCTTCCAGGACCTCGCGCGCGAAGATGATGGAGATGGGCTCCGCGAGGGCCTGGGCCACGAACACGTTCGGGGACTGCATGTGCAGACGCACGGTGTACTTGTCCGGCGTCTCGATCCCCTCGATCTCCTTGAAGTTGAACGTCTGGACACCTTCCTTCGCATAGGCCTCGAAGCAGTACTTGATGTCGGCGGAGGTGAGCTCGCGCCCGTTCAGCGGCGGCACGTTCTGCCACTTCACGCCCTGGCGCAGCTTGAACGTCCATATGCGGTGGTCGGCGCTCGTCGTCCACGACTCGGCGAGGTCGCCCTTGAGCCCCATGTCCCCCGGGCCGGCCGCTTCATCTGCGAAGGTGTAGCGCACGAGACGGTTGCTGGTCAGTCCGGCGAACTGGAAGAGGCCAACCGACTGCGTCATGCGCGGGTCGAGCATGGGCGGGTCCCACGCGGAAGCCCGGGTGAGCGTGCCGCCGCGCTTGGCTGGCTTCGTGCTGGCGGGAATCCACTCCGGATACGGAGAGGCGGTCTGCGCGACGGATCGAGAGGGCCGAGCCAGCGCGAACGCGCTCAAGCCCGCCGCCGCCCCGCCCGCGCGCCGCAGGAACTGCCGGCGGCTCACTCCACTGCGATCACCGTTCGAGCCCTGGGTCGGCATCCTGGCTCTCCTTTCCGGTCACGAAGAGACGAGCCTCGCGAGCTTCACTTCCCGGAGCGGTCAGAGCGAGCGGAGCGGACGAGAACGCGCGTCGGGACGGACGCGTTGGGGGAAACTCCCATAGCCCGACAGCCTTGTCAAGCCGGCCGGAAGTCCTCGCCGGTGATGGCGTACTGCCGCATCTTCACGTGGAGCGTCTTGTAGTCGGTCTTGAGCAGGCGGGCCGCCGCGCTCTTGTTGCCGCGGCTGGCGCGCAGGGCCTCGCGGATGGCCTGCTGCTCGGCTTCGGCCGCCCCCAGCTCGGCGAGCTCGCGCAGGCTGAGCCCGCCCGGAGCGTGCCGCGACGCCGGGGCGTCCGCGCGCCGCCCCCGGGGCCAGAGATGGTCGGGCTCCACCACGTCCTCGCACCGCAGCACCGCGCGCCGGATGACGTCGCGCAGCTCGCGCGCGTTGCCCGGCCATGCGTGGGCGAGGAGCAGCTGCCACGCCGATTCCGAGATGCCGCGCACGGGCCGGCCCCGCTCCATCGCCATCTCCTCGGCGAAGCGATTGGCCAGCGCCATGATGTCCTCGCGCCGCTCGCGCAGCGGGGGCACCGACACCGTGGACTCGCCGAGCAGGGAGGCGAGGTCCTGGCGCAGCCGGCCCGCCCGCACCTCGTGCTCGAGCGAGGCCCGGGACGCGGCGAGCACGCGCACGTCCACCGGCACCGCGCGGGCGCCGCCCAGCGGCTGCACCTTGCGCTCCCGCAGGGCGCGCAGAAGGCGGGACTGGATCGGGGCGGGCAGCGCGGCGACCTCGTCGAGGAACAGGGTGCCGCCGTCGGCCCGCTGGAGCTGACCCTCGCGGCTCCGCTCGGCGCCGGGGATGGCGCCCTTCTCGTAACCGAAGAGCTCCGACTCGACCGCGGCCTCCGCGACCGCGCCGCAGTCGAGGGTGACGAACGGGTGGTCGCGGCGCGCGCTCTGCTGATGGATGGTCCGGGCGATCAGCTCCTTGCCCGTGCCGGGCTCGCCCTCGATGGTGACGTGGCCGAGCGCCGCCGCCGCCTCCAGGGCCGCCGTGATCACGCGGGTCACCGCCGCGCTCGGCCCCATGAGGGCGCGGAGCGAAGCCACCGGGCCGCTCAGGTTCTCCAGCTCGGCCACCCGCGCCACCAGCCCGCGGTGCTCGAGGGCCCGCTGCACGGTGAGCACCAGCTCGTCCTTGACGAAAGGCTTGGTCAGGTAGTCGTACGCGCCCAGGCGCATCGCCTGCACCGCCTTGGGGATCTCCGCGAACGCGGTCAGGATGATGATGCAGGCGCTGGGGTCGAGCTGGCGCAGCTCCTGGAGGGTTTCCATGCCGCCGACCCGCGGCATGACGAGGTCGAGCAGGACCACGGCGGGCCGGTCACGGCGATAGGCGGCGGGGGCATCCGCCCCGTCGGCGACCGTCACCACCCGGAAGCGCTCGGCGGTGAAGATGTCCTCGAGGAGCGAACGCATGTCCGGCTCGTCGTCCACGACGAGCAGGGTCGCGCCCCCCGCGTCCCGCATGCCTCTAGCCTACTCCAGCCGGGGCGGATCCGCCTCTATTCCGGCGGTCCGCCCCGCTGGCCTGAGATGGTCGGTGCGGTCAGGCCTTCTGCTGTATGGCGCGGAGGACCCGGTCCGCCTGTATCGGCAGCTGCCGGACCCGCGCGCCGGTGGCGGCAAAGATGGCGTTGGAGAGCGCCGGCCCGATGGTGGTCGCGCCCGGCTCGCCCACGCCGGTGGGATACTCGGTGCTCTGCACCACGTGCACCTCGACCACGTCGGGGACCTCGTTCAGTCGGAGGACCTGATACGTGTCGAAGTTCCTCTGCTCCAGCGTGCCCTTGGCGACGGTCCCCTTTTCCTTGGTGGCGTTGGACAGTCCGAAGAGGAGCGAGCCTTCCACCTGGGAGCGGACGCCGTCCGGATTGACGACGATGCCGCAGTCCACCGCGCAGATGATCTTTTCGACCTTGACGTTGCCGGTGGCCGGGTCGACTTTGGCCTGGATCGCGGTGGCGGTCCAGGTGGGCGTCTTCTTCTCCTGGGCGGACACGCAGGCCACTCCGATGCCGGTGTTGGGCGCGAGCGGCGTCTTGCCGATGCCCGACCGCTCGGCCACCATGCGGAGCACGTTGGCCAGCCGCGGCGCCCCGTTGAGCATGTCGAGCCGGTACGTCACGGGATCGACCTTGTTCATGTGGGCCAGCTCGTCGACGAAGGTCTCGACGGCGAAGAAGGTGTAGTTCGGCGCCACCGCGCGCACGTAGCCGACGGAGATGCCGGTCTCCGCGCGCACCCCGTGCACGACCTGATTGGGGATGTCGTAGACGTGATCGGCGCCGTTCAGCGCGAAGTCGTCCAGACCCTGCTTGTTGAGGAAGTCCGGCCCCCAGCGCCCGCCCGGATGCCCGGACACGACGGTGGCGTCCCACGTGACGATCTTGCCGGTGCCGTCCATCCCCGCCTTGAGCACCTGGTAGGTGGCGGAGCGGTAGACGTCGCGCTGGAGATCCTCCTCGCGAGACCGGATGAGCTTGATGGGCCGCCCCGCCTCGCGGGCGATGAGCGCCGCCTCGAGAATGACGTCGGGCTCGAGCCGCCGGCCGAAGCCGCCGCCCAGGTAGGTCTGGTGAAGCCGGATGTTCGTCTGCGGCACCTTGAGCACGGCGGCGAGGGCGCCCATGGCCATGGTCTGGAACTGGCTACCCGAGTAGAGATCGTAGACGCCGTCCTTGAACGACGCCACGCAGTTCATGGGCTCCATCTGCATGTGGGCGACATAGTCCGTCATGAACGATGCCTGGTGGGTCTTGGCGGGCGGCCCGGCGTTGGGATTCCCCGTCTTGTGCCACTCGATACCCGCGCCCGGATCCTTCGCCTTCTTCTCGTAGTCGGCGAAGATGCTCGCCGAGGTCACGTTGACGTTCGGACCCGGGTCCCAGGTGATCTTGAGCGCGTCGCGCGCCTTCACCGCCGCCGCGTAGGAGGTGGCGACCACCGCCACCATGTCCGGGAGGCGCACCGTCTTGAGATAGCCCGGCACCTTCTTGGCGGCGCTGTCGTCCACCGCCGTCACCTTGGCCCCCTCGCGGGTGGGCGGGTAGGCGGTCTTGGCGTAGGCCATGTTGGGCACGAACATGTCGATGCCGAACTTGGCCTTGCCGTTCGTCTTCTCGGGAATGTCGAGCCGCTGCACCCACTGCCCGATCACCTTGTACTCGGACGGCTTCTTGAGGGTGATTTTCTTGAGATCTTCCTCGGAGAAGGTCTTGGTGATGGGCGCCTTGGCCACGATCTCGCCGTAGGAGAGCACCCGCCCGGTGGGCAGGTGGCGCACGGTGCTCTTGACGGCCACGCACTCGCTCGCCGGCACCTTCCACGAGGTGGCGGCCGCGTCGATCAGCGCCATCCGCGCCCCCGCGGCGGCGCGGGAGAGGCTGTCGAACGTCCAGTTGATGCTCCAACTCCCGCCCGTCAGCATGAGGCCGTACTTGGGATCAGCCATCGGATAGTCGATCCGCATGTCCTTCCAGTCCGACTCCAGCTCCTCGGCGACGACCTGGGCGAGAGCGGTGCCTACGCCCTGCCCCATCTCGGCCTTCAGCACATGGACGGTGACCAGCCCGTCCGGCGTGATGGTGATGAAGGCGTTGGGCTCGTACTTGGCGGCGGCCTCGACCAGCCCGTCGCGGCCGATGGCGGGGATCGTGAAGTACACGGTGAGACCCACGCCGGCGGCGCCGGCGGACTTCAGGAAGTCGCGGCGATTCAGCTCGGTGGTCATGGCTACGCCCCCTTCGCCGCGCGCCGGATCGCGCGCTTGATGCGGAGGTACGTCGCGCAGCGGCAGATGTTGCCCGACATGTGCGAGACGATCTCGTCATCGGTGGGATTGGGGTTCCGGGCCAGGAGGGCGGCCGCCTGCATGATCTGCCCCGACTGGCAGTACCCGCACTGCGGGACCTGCTCGGCGATCCAGGCCACCTGTAGAGGGTGTTGACCCCGCGGGTGCAGTCCCTCGATGGTCGTGATCTTCTTCCCCGCCGCGGCCGAGACGGGGATCTGGCACGAGCGGACGGCGTTGCCGTCCAGGTGGACGGTGCACGCGCCGCACTGGGCTATTCCACACCCGAACTTGGTGCCGGTGAGCTGCAGGTGCTCGCGAATCACCCAGAGCAGCGGGGTATCCCCGGGCACGTTCACCGTGTAGGGCTTGCCGTTGACGGTCAGTGTGGCCATATGCCCTCCCTGCTGCGATGGAGTGAGGGGGACCGACCCGGAGGCTCGCGACGTTTGCGGCGACTCTAGGCGGCTCGCCGCGCCCGTGTCAAGCGAGGGTCAGGAAGGCCACGGCGGCGGCGGCCATCACCCCCGTTGCGAGCCAGCCCAGCACGGTGAGCCACGGGCCGTTGACGTGCTCGCCCATGATGCGGCGATCGCCTCCCACCAGCATGACGAGGCCGAGCAGCGGCGGCGCGAGCAGACCGTTGACGATGGCGGACAGAAAGAGCACGCGAACCGGACTCCGCTCGAGCAGGGTGATCGCCACGCCGAGAAGCACCGATCCGACGAGCACGAGATAGAACCGACGCCCGCGGCGCGGGGTCAGCGACAGACCGGCCTTCCAGCCGAACACCTCCGCCACCGCGTACGAGGCCGAGCCCGCGAGTACGGGAATCGCGAGCAGCCCCGTGCCGATCAGTCCCAGCGCGTAGAGCAGATAGGCGGCGTCGCCGGCGACGGGCCGTAGGGCCTCGGCGGCCTGCCGGGCCGTCTCCACCTGCCTCTCGCCGCCGCGGTGCAGCGTGCTCGCAGTGGAGAGCATGATGGAGTACATCACCACGATCGACAACGCCATGCCCGTATTCACGTCGAGCGCGGCGTCGGCCAGCTCATGCGCGGTGGCGCCTCGTCGCTGACCGAGGGTCCGATGTCCGCGGGCCTTCTCTTCTTCCACCTCGTGGGCGGCCTGCCAGAAGAAGAGGTACGGCGAGATCGTCGTTCCCAGAATGGCCACCAGCGTGGCGGCGGACACCGCGCTCGTGTCCATGCTCGGCACGAACGTGGCGCGCGCGACCGCGCCCCAGTCGGGCCGGGCCAGGATCGCGGCGATCACGTAGGCGAAGAGGACCGCGGTGAGCCACTTGACCGCGCGGGCGAACGTCGCGTAGCTCGAGTAGACGGTGACGAGCACGATGATCGTCGCGAAGGCGAGCACCCAGAGGAGCCGGGGCACCCCGGAGAGCATCTCGGCGGCCTCGCCCATCCCGCCGAGGTCCGCTCCGATGTTGAACACGTTGGCGATCAGCAGGAGGAGACAGGCGGCGTAGAGCAGCGGGCGGGGATAGTGAGCGCGCAGCACCGCGGCCAGTCCCTGCCCCGTGACCAGGCCGATGCGCGCGCACACCAGCTGCACGGCGGCCATCAGGGGGTAGGTGGCCAGGGCGGTCCACAGCATGCCGTAGCCCAGCAGCGCGCCCGCCACCGAGTACGTCGTGATCCCGGCCGGATCGTCATCGGCCGCGCCGCTGACGAGCCCCGGGCCCAGCACGCGGAAGTACCGGACGAGCGGGTTGTGAGAGTGCTTGTCCGGCTCTTTCGCGTGGAGCAGCGAGCCCGCGTCGCTCACCGCTTCTGGTACTCGGGCCGCCAGCGGAGCAGGCGCGCCTCGACCTGGCGGATGCCGAGGGCCATCACGATGCCGATGACGCCCAGCACGAGCAGGGCCACCATCATGTCGGCGGCGTTGAGGGTGCCCAGGCTCTGGATGATGAGATAGCCGAGGCCGCCCCCCGACTCGCCGCCGATGAACTCGCCCACCACGACGCCGATGAGGGCGAAGGAGATCGACGGGGTGAGCGAGGCGAAGGTCCACGCCAGCGTGGAGGGCACGATCACCGTGCGCATCACCTGCCCCTCGGTGGCGCCGAGGAATCGGGCGGAGTGGATGAGGTCCGCGTCCACGCTGCGCGCGCCCTGGAACGTGTTGAAGAACACGATGAAGAACACGATGCTCCACGCGAGCACGATCTTGGCGAGGAGACCGAAGCCGAAGATCATGGTGATGAGCGGGACGAGGGCGATGCGCGGCAGCGAGTTGAAGGCGACGATGAAGGGCGAGCAGATCCGCGCCAGACGCTCGCTTCGCCCCAGCACGAGGCCCGCGACGAAGCCGGTGGTGACCCCCACGAGGAAGCCCCAGAGCGTGGACTGCACGGTGGACCACGCCATCGCCCAGATGGAAAGACGCACCGCCGGAGAGGCGAGGTGAACGAAGCGCGCCACGATCTGTGACGGCCGGCTGATGAAGAACGGGTCGATCCAGTAGAGACCGGGCACCGTGGAGATGGCCTTGATCCCGGTGAGGTACTCCCACGCCGCGATGATCGCGACGAGGATCGCGAGCTGCCACGCGATGACACGCCAACGATCGGATCTCACGCGCGCTCCCGGAACTCTTGGCCCAGGGTGTGCCAGATCTCGCCGTACTCCCGCGAGTACTCGTCCGACTCGCGCAGCCGGATGACGTCGCGCGGCCGTGGAAGGTTCACGTCGTAGACCCGCTTGATACGCCCCGGCCGCCGCGTCATCACGACCACGCGGTCGGCCAGCGTGATGGCCTCCGAGAGGTCGTGGGTGACGAACACCACGGTCTGCCGCTTGGCCTCCCAGAGAGACAGGAGCTCGGCGTGGAGGATGAGCTTGGTATGCGTGTCGAGGGCGCCGAACGGCTCGTCCATCAGGAGGATCTCGGGGTCGACCACGAGCGAGCGGAGCAGCGCCACGCGCTGGCGCATCCCCCCGGACAGCGTGGCGGGGAAGGCGTGCTCGAAGCCCTGGAGCCCACCCAGCGCGATGGCCTCGCGCACCCGCGCGGCCCGCGTCTCCGCCGGCACGCCCCGGTACTGGAGACCGAGGGCGATGTTGGCCTCCACCGTGCGCCAGGGGAACACGGTGTCGCGCTGGAACACATAGCCGACCTGACCGGGCGCGCGCTCCCTCACCGGCTGCCCGTCCACGAGGATCTGGCCGGCCGAGGGCGCCACGAGGGCGCCGATCATGTTGAGGATGGTGGACTTGCCGCAGCCCGAAGGCCCGACGAGCGCGACGAACTCCCCTTCGCGCACGTCGAGCGAGACACCGGCCACCGCCGCGACCTCGCGCGAGCCCTCGTCGAAGGTTTTCGCGAGGTCCCGGATCGCGATCCGGACGCGGGAGGCCGTCACGGCCTCACGACTTGTACTTCGCCTGCGCCTTCCGGACGAAGCTCATGTCCACCGCCCGCGCGTAGGGGATCGGCCGGTCGAGCGCGGTGGGAATCCACACCTTTTCACCCCGGGCGTAGTCGGCCTCGTCCACGAGGAAGTCCCAGTCGAAGATGGTGCGGTAGTAGCGCACCGACTCGAGCACGGTCGCGCGGGTGAAGGTCTCCATGTAGGGCTTGTGGAGGAGATCGACCACCTCGTCGTCCTTGGCCTTGCGCATCCACTGCTGGGCGCGGTAACAGGCGTTCACGTAGGCCTGCACGAGATCCGGCGACTTCTCGACCGTCTCCTTGAGGCCGTAGCCCACGGTGACGGGAATGCGGCCGCCGAAGACGCGGTTCCACGCCTTCTCGTCCTGAATATCGTAGATGGGCCGGCCAAAACCCTCGCTCACCGCCGCCGACTGCCACTCGGGCACCGCCATGATCGCGTCGAACTTCCCGGCCTTGAGCCCGCCCAGCATGGTGGTGGACGCGCCGCCGCCCACCCACTCCACGTGATCGTTCACGGGCTTGCCGTCGGCGGCCTTGATGCTCTTGCAGACGTACACACCGTAGACGTGCGTGCCCGAGCCGATGGCGGTGGCGGCGATCACCGCTTTGCGGCCCACGAGCTTCTCGTCGCCCAGAGCCTCCACGCTCTTCACGCCCTTGTCGAAGAGGTCCTTGCGCACCACCACGTTGGCGTACGAGCAACGATGGTCGGTCGCGAAGAGGATGACGGCGTCGCGCCCCTTCTCGGTGGTCTTGAGCGGATGATTCGAGTCGCCGAGCGCGAACATCGCCTGCCCCGCCGCCACCGCCTGCACCACCCGGGCGCCGCCGCCGGGCACGATGAAGTCCGGCGTCTTGATACCCTCCTCCTCGAAGAACCTCTTCTGAGCGGCAACCAGGTGCTGGCCGTACACGACGGTCGAGACACTGTGGGAGGCCGTGATGGTCTTGAGCCCGCCCTGAGCGGACGCCCGCCGGGGGGAGCCCACCAGCCAGGTGCCGCCGGCCAGGCCGGTGGCTTCGAGGAACTGCCGGCGCGTCCAGGGCGCGGGGACCGTCCGAGGGGTCATGGGGGTCGTCCTCCGGAACCGTCGATGGGGATGGGCGTTTCGAGGCACTCTACACGCCGGCCGCGCGGCCTGTCAAACGTCCACCTACGCCGAACACATTGACAGGAAAGATGTTTTTGGGCTATCCTCCGACGATGGAGGCGGGCCGCGGATGATCCGCAGCATGACCGGCTACGGCCGGGCCGAAGCCTCCGGCCCGCGGCTGGCCGTCTCCGTGGAGTGCCGCTCGGTCAATCACCGCCACCTCGACGTCGCCCTCAAGCTCCCCCGCGCGCTCACCGCCTTCGAGGCCGAGGCGCGCCGGCTCGTCCAGGCAGTGGTGCAGCGCGGGCGGCTGGATGTGAGCGCCACGCTCGGCGCCGCCGGCGGCGTGGCCCTCACCCCCCTCTCGGTCAATATCGCCCAGGCGCGCGAGTACGAGTCGGCGGCGCGCGACCTCGCCGGCCAGCTCGGCATGACCCCCGCGCTTCGCATCGAGTGGCTGCTGGGTCAGCCCGGCGTCCTGTCGCGCGAGCCCGAAGCCGCGGTGGCGCCGGAAGAGGGGTGGGCGCTCCTCGCCGACGCGCTCAGCCGCGCCCTCGCCGAGCTCGTGGCGCGCCGCGAGGCGGAGGGGAAGGCCCTCGCCCTCGAGCTGGCCGGCCTCCACGAGGCGCTCACCGCGCGGATGGAGCAGATCGCCGCCCGCGCCCCCGAGGCTCAGGCCCGTCGCGCCGCCCGCCTGCGCGAGCGCGTCCGCGCCCTGCTGGGCCAGGCGCCGCTCGACGAGGGCCGGCTCGCCACCGAGGTGGCCGCGCTCGCCGACCGCGCCGACATCACCGAGGAGCTGACGCGCCTCCGCGTGCACCTCGGCGAGCTCCGCGCGCTGCTGAGCGGCGACGCGCCGGTGGGCCGGCCCCTGGATTTCCTCATCCAGGAGATCAACCGGGAGGTGAACACCATCGGCTCCAAGGCGGACGATCTCGAGATCTCGCAGGCGGTCATCGCCGCCAAGTCGGTGCTCGAGAAGATCCGGGAGCAGGTGCAGAATATTGAGTAGCGGGTGGCTTGGCCCACGGTCAACATGCGAGAAGCATGGTGATGAACAATGGAATTGATCAAGCGCCGCGGGACCCTGGTCGTGGTCTCGGCGCCCTCCGGGGCGGGCAAGACCACGCTCTGCCACGAGGTGCGCTCTCTCGTGCCCGATCTCCACTACTCGGTCTCCTACACGACTCGCACACCCCGCAACGGCGAGGTCAACGGCACGGACTTTCACTTCGTGGACACCGCCGAATTCATGGCCATGCGCGATCGCGACGAGTTCGCGGAGTGGGCGCAGGTGCACGGCCACTTCTACGGCACGCCGGCCGGGGCCCTGGAGGCGGCGCTGTCCCGCGGCCTCGACGTGCTCCTCGACATCGACACCAACGGCGCCCGGCAGCTCCGCGCGCGCTATCCGGAGGCGGTGTCGGTGTTCATCATGGCGCCCTCACTGGCCGAGCTGGACGCGCGGCTGCGGGAGCGCAAGAGCGACGCCGCCGGCGAGATCGCCCGCCGCATGAGCCGCGCCCGCGAGGAGATCGCCGCCTGGCGGGAGTATCATTACCTGATCATCAACCGGGATGTGAAGGAGGCCGTGGACCAGCTCGCCACCATCATCCAGGCCGAGCGATGCCGGACGAGCCGCCTCACCATCCGATTCCCCGACGTGGAGGTTCCCAACTGATGGCGTTTCCCTCTCTCGAGCGTTCCCTCGACAAGGTCTCCAACCGCTACCTGCTCGTCGTGCTCGCGGCCAAGCGGGCGCGCCAGCTCAACCGCGGCGCGCAGGCGCAGCTGGAAAGCCGCCACAAGAAGCCGACCAGCGTCTCGCTCGAGGAGATCGCCGACGCCAAGGTGGGCTATCGCCTCAAGGACGACGACGCCCCCAAGAGCTAGACGTGGCGCTCCGCGGCAAGGAGCTGATCCTCGGCGTCACCGGCAGCATCGCCGCCTTCAAGGCGGTCTACCTGCTCCGCGAGCTCACCCGGCTCGGGGCCGGCGTCACCGTGGTGAGGACGGCGCACGCGGAGCGCTTCGTGGGCGATCTCACGTGGCGGACCCTGTCGGGCCGGCCCGTGCTCTCCGATCTCTTCGATCCTCGGAGCGGCGAGGCGGTGGAGCATGTGGCCCTCGCCGAGCGGGCGGACGCCACCGTGGTCGCGCCCGCCACCGCCAATCTCCTCGCCAAGGCCGCGCACGGCATCGCCGACGATTTCCTCACCACCCTCCTCCTCGCGGCGCGCGGCCCCGTCCTGATGGCGCCGGCCATGGACGGCAGGATGTGGGACCACGCCGCGGTGTCGGCCAACGTGGGGACATTACGTCAGAGGGGCGTGGTCGTTTTGGAGCCCGATGCGGGCGCGCTGGCGTCGGGCTTGAGCGGCAAGGGCCGGCTCCCCGAGGTGGATGCTCTGCTGGAGGCCTTGGAGCGCCTGCTCTCCCCGGCCCGCGACCTTGCCGGCGAGCGCGTCCTGGTGACATCCGGGCCCACCCGGGAGCCCATCGATCCGGTGCGCTACCTCTCCAATCGGTCCTCGGGAAAGATGGGCCACGCCATCGCCACCGCCGCGCTCCGGCGCGGCGCGGAGGTGATCCTGATCGCGGGCCCCACCGCGCTCGAGCCGCCGCCCGGCGCCGCCTACGTGCCCGTGCAGACCGCGGAGGAGATGCGTGAGGCAGCGCTGCAGCATCTGCCTCGGGCGAGCGTGGTGATCAAGGCCGCGGCGGTGGCCGACTACCGCGTGGAGCATCCCGCCGGGCAGAAGATCAAGTCGAAGAAGGACGAGGGCCTCACCCTCACGCTGGTGCCGAATCCCGACATCCTGCGCGAGCTGGCCTCGCGCAAGGGCCGGGCCTTCCTCGTGGGCTTCGCCGCCGAGACCACCGATGTCCGCCGCCACGCCCGCGAGAAGCTCACCGCCAAGGGCATCGATCTCCTGGTGGCCAACGACGTGAGCCGGAGCGGCATCGGCTTCGAGGCCGACGACAATCAAGTGGTCCTGCTCGATCGCTGGGGGGGTGAGGTCGAGCTGCCGAGGATGACCAAGATCGCGGTGGGCGACGCCATCCTCGATCGCGTGCTCGCGCTCCGCGCGGCGGCCTCGACGGCCCCTCATCCCAACCCTCTCCCCTGAGACGAAAGCACCGTCGTGACGACCGACCGTGAGATCCTTGCCGATGCGCTGCACGATGTGGCCCAGACCCTTCGCCATCACCGGGATCTCGGCCTCCGCGAGGTCACGATGACCGCGGGCGCCGCGGCGGCGCCGCGGCCGGACCCCGCGACCGCGCTCACCGCTCAGGAGGCCGCGCTTCAGGGCTGCCGGCTCTGCAAGCTCTGCGAGAGTCGCACCAACATCGCCTTCGGCTCGGGCAATCCCCGGGCCCGGCTGATGGTGATCGGCGAGGGGCCGGGCGAGGAGGAGGACAAGCAGGGCAAGCCCTTCGTGGGGCGCGCCGGCCAGCTCCTCACCAAGATGCTCGAGTCCGTCGGCTTCGACCGCGAGCGCGACGCCTACATCGCCAACGTCGTGAAGTGCCGGCCGGAGCGGAACCGCAATCCCGAGCCCGACGAGGTCGCCGCCTGCAACCCGTTCCTCATGGCGCAGGTCGACACCATCCGGCCCGCGGTCATCCTCGCCCTGGGCAACTTCGCGGCGCAGACCCTGCTCGGCACGCGCGAAGGCATCACCAAGCTGCGCGGGCGCATCTACGAGTATCGGGACAGCGTGCTCGTCCCGACCTTCCATCCCGCCTTCCTGCTGCGGAACCCGGGTCCGGAATACCGGCGCATGGCCTGGGACGATCTCAAGCTCGCGCGCCGCGAGTACGACCGCCTCGCCTCCACCGCCCGCTGACGCGATGGCCGCCGCCGACGAGGCGCGCGCGGCGTCCGCGGCTCCGGCGACCATTGCCGAGGTCGCCTTCGACCTGCCGCTGCGCCGCACGCTGTCCTATACCGTCCCGTCCGGGCTCGGCCTGGCGCGCGGTCAGCGCGTGACGGCGCCGCTGCAGGGGCGGCCGCGCGTGGGCATCGTGCTCGCGCTGCGGACGGGCAGCAGCGAAGGGCTGGCGGCGGTCACGAGCGCGCTCGAGCCGGTCCCCGTCCTCTCCGCGGCCATGCTCGACGTGGGCCGCTGGGCCGCCGCGGAGAGCCTCTCGGCGCTCGGCTCCGTCCTGAGCGCCCTGCTTCCGCCGCCCCCCCGCCGCGGCGCCGCCGAGGTGGTGGCGCCGCCGCCCGAGCCGGCGCCGGGATCCGCCCCCGCGCCCGAGCTGTGGAGCGACGCGGGCCGTCACGCCCGCCTCCTCGAGGAGGCGGCGCGCGCCCCGGGACCGGTGCTGGTGGTCGCGCCCGACATCGAGTCCGCCGGGCGCTGGGCCGACCGGCTGGGCGGCGCGCGACTCGACAGCGAGGCGCCGGACGCGGCCCGGCGAGCGGCGTGGTTCGGCGCCATGCGCGGGCGGCCGCGCGTCGTGGTGGGCACGCGCTCGTCCCTTCTGGTGCCCCTGCCCTCTCCGGCGCTGCTAGCGCTCCTCGACGAGCATGACGCGGCCCACAAGCCGCCCGGGGCCCCGCGGCTCCACTCCCGCGATCTCCTGAGCGAGCGCGCCCGGCGCGAGGGGAGCCGGCTCCTCCTCCTGTCCGGCGCCCCGTCCGTCGAATCCTGGCACCGGTGGGCCGGGGCGGTGCTTCGGCGAGCCGCAGCCAAAGGCGAGGCGAGCGGATTCATGATGCCGGCCGAGCGGAGCGAAGCCGCGCTTGGAGAGCTCATCACCGCCGATACCCGTGGGATCCTCCGCAATCATCCCCTCACCTTGCCGCTGACACGCGCGCTGGAGGATGCGGCGCGCCGGGGCGGCCGCGTGGCCCTCGTGGTCTCGCGTGACTCCGCCACGCTGGGCTGTGACGAGTGCGGCGAGGTGATCCGCTGCCCCGACTGTGGCGTGGCCCTCGGTCACTCCCGCGTGAGCCCCGTGCTCACGTGCCGGCTCTGCGGGCAAACCAGCCCGCCGCCTGCCGCCTGCCCCCGCTGCGGGGGCCATCGACTCTCGCCCTTCGGCTGGAGTCCGGAGCGGGTCATGACCGCGCTCAGAAAGCGCTTCCCGCGGCTGACCGCGGCGCGGGCGGGAGTGCGCGGCGCGCGGGATGCGCGCGCCCAGGTGCTGGTGGGCGGCGCCGGCGTGCTTCGCGGACTCGAGCCCGGGAGCCTCGCCGCCGTGGGCTTCATCGCCCTGGACGGCCTCCTCCGCGTGGCGGATTTCCGCGCGGGCGAGCGGGTGTTCCAGGCGCTCTGGACGGCGGCGGAAGCGGTGGGCGCGGATGGCCGCGTCATCGTGCAGACGCTCCATGCGGGACACTACGCGGTCGAGGCGGCGCGCACGCGGCGGCGCGAGACCTTCTACGCGCCCGAGCTTCACTTTCGCGAGGAGCTCGGGTACCCGCCCTTCCGTCGGCTCTGTTCCCTCGCCGCACGCGGGCGGGCCGAGGGGGATGCGCGCGCCCTCCTGGACGAGTGCGCGGCCGTCCTCCGGGGCATTCCGGGCCTCACCGTCTACACGCCGATACCGCTCGGCACGGTGCTGGGACGGCGCCCCTGGTGGCGCATGCTCGTCAAGGGCCCGGACACTCTCCCGCGGCTCCTCGAGGAGCCGCTCCGGCCCGTGCTCGAGCGGCGCCGCCGGCCGACCGGTATGATAGAAATAGAGATGGACCCGGAATAGACCAAAACCGGCCCTCGCTCGCGAGGGGACCCTATAGAGGTCGTCGCTTGCGACGACCGTAGATCAAAAATATCCAGAAAAAACGAAAGACCCAGCTAAACCACAGACCAAGTAAAGAACACAAACCAAGGAGCACCCCCCGCGACATGGCCGTCCTCAAAGTCCGCCGCTACGGCGACCCGATCCTGCGCCAGAAGGCGGAGCCCGTGGAGCAGGTCACCTCCGAGCTCCGCACCGTGATCGCGGACATGGTGGAGACGATGTACCACCAGGTCGGCATCGGGCTCGCCGCGCCCCAGGTCGGCATCCCGCTCCGGCTCGTTCTCATCGATGACGGGAGCCGCGGGCCGCGCGCGCTCATCAACCCCGCCATCGTGGACCGCGGGGGCTCCATTCGCGGCGAGGAAGGGTGCCTCTCCATTCCCGGCATCTTCGGTGAGGTAGAGCGCAGCGAGTGGGTGAAGGTCGAGGCCATGGATCCCGAGGGGGGGCGCATCAACTTCGACGCGCGCGGGCTCCAGGCCCGGGTGATCCAGCACGAGCTCGACCATCTGGACGGCGTGCTCTTCATCGACCGGCTCCCGCCGGTGGCACGCGATCGCATCAAGAAGAAGATCCAGAAAGAAGGGCTCCCCGCGGAGGCGCCCCACCACGCCTTCGCGCTCTGAGGGCGGCCGCCTGCGGGTGCTGTTCTACGGTACCCCCGCCTTCGCCCTGCCGACCCTCGAGGCGCTGCTCGGCGCGCACGACGTGGTCACAGTCATCACCCAGCCCGACAAGCCCGCCGGCCGCGGCCAGCGGCTCACGCCACCACCGGTGAAGATCCGTGCCGAGGCCGCCGGCGTGCCGGTGCTGCAGCCGGCGCGACTCCGCGATCCCGGCTGGCCGGAGCGCCTGGCGGAGCTCCGCGCCGAGGTCGCCGTCGTGGTGGCCTTCGGCCAGATCCTGCCCAAGGCGGTACTCGACGCGCCCGCCCGCGGCTCCATCAACGTGCATGCCTCGCTGCTTCCCCGCTATCGGGGAGCCGCGCCCATCGCGTGGGCCATCATCCGCGGCGAGCGGGAGACGGGCATCACCACGTTCCAGATGGATCCGGGCATGGACACCGGCGCCATGCTGCTCCGTGAGGCCACGTCCATCGGGTCGGAGGAGACGGCGGCCGAGCTGGCCACGCGGCTGGCGCCCCTCGGCGCCGCGGTGCTCCTGCGCACCCTCGCCGCGCTCGATACGCTCCGCCCCGAGCCGCAGGACCACGCGGCGGCCACGATGGCGCCTCGCCTCAAGAAGGCGGACGGCTGGCTGCGCCTCGGCGAGCCCGCGCGGGCGCTCGCCGCGCGCGTGCGGGGCTGCAATCCCTGGCCGGGCGCGGCGCTGCTCACGCCGGGCGGGCGCCTCCTCATCTGGCGGGCTGCGGTGGTGCCCCACGCCACCGGCGCCGCGCCGGGCACGCTGGTCACGACCGGTCCCGGCGCTCTCGCCGTTGCCACCGGCGAGGGGCTGCTCCTCCCGGTCGAGGTGCAGCCGGAGGGGAAGAGGACGATGGCGTGGGAGGACTTTCTTCGCGGTGCGCGCCTCGGCGCCGGCCAGCGGCTGGGCGAGGTGGCGGCATGAGCCCGGTGCTGCGTGCGGGTCCCGTGTCCCAGGCCCGCTTCGAGGCGCTGCGCATCCTCGGGCGCGTGGAGAGTGATCGGGCGTTCGCGGATATCACGCTGGAGCACGCGCTGGAGCGTGCGGCGCTCGAGCCGCGCGACGCCGCCCTCTGCACGGAGATCGTCTACGGAACGCTCCGGTGGCAGCGCCATCTCGACTGGCGGCTCGCCGCGCATCTCCACCGGCCGCTGGCGCGTCTCGATCCCTGGGTCCGCGCTCTCCTGCGCCTCACCGCCTATCAGCTGCTGTTCCTGGACCGTGTGCCGCGCTGGGCGGCGGTGGACGAGGCGGTGAGCCTGGCCAAGCTGAAGTCGCGCGCGCCCGGCCCGGCGGAGTTCGTGAACGCCGTGCTGCGCGCGCTCACCCGGTCGCCCGCCATGCCGCCCCTGCCGGTGGAGCCGGTGGAAGCGCTGGGCGTGCGCTGGTCGTTTCCCGACTGGATCGTGGCGCGCTGGTTGGCGCGCTACGGGGCGGCGGAGGCGGAGGCATTCATGGCCGCGTGCAATGAGCGGCCGCCGGTGGCGCTGCGCGCGAACCGCCTGCGCATCGACCGGGAGGCGCTGGCGGCGCGCCTGCGCGACGAGGAGCTGGCGGAGACGCGCCCATCCGCCCTGGCGCCCGAGGGGCTGGTGCTGGAGAAGGGCGCCGCCGCCCGCCTGACGCCCTTCGCCGAGGGCTGGTGCACGGTGCAGGACGAGGCCTCCATGCTGATCGCCCGGCTGCTCGATCCCCAGCCGGGGGAGACGGTGGCGGACACGTGCGCGGCGCCGGGCACCAAGGCCACCCATCTCGCCGAGCTCATGGGCAATCGCGGCCGCATCGTGGCTTTCGACCCGCAGGCGGCCCGGCTGGCGCTGCTCGACCGCGGCGCGGCCCGGCTCGGCATCACCATCGTCCAGAGTCAGGTCGGGGGCGCGGCGGCGCTGGCGCCCCGTTGGGTGGGGCGCTGCGACCGGGCGCTGGTGGACGCGCCCTGCTCCAATCTCGGAGTGCTGCGCCGCAATCCCGAGGTGAAGTGGCGGCGGACCGTCGACGATCTCCGCCGCCTGCAGCAGAAGCAGCGCACGATCCTGGACGCCGCGGCCTCGATGGTGCGGCCCGGTGGCCGGCTGGTCTACGCCACCTGCTCGCCCGAGCCGGAGGAGAACGAGGGCGTGGTCGAGCCGTTCCTCGAGCACCATCGTGAGTGGGTCGTGGACCCGCCCGGCGACTTTCCGGTGGCGCCCGACAGGCGCGGGGTGGTCCGCCTCTTTCCCCACCGCCACGGCACCGATGCCTTCACCGCGGTGCGGCTGCGGCGGGCCGCGCGCGGATGATCCGGCGCATTCCCTGGCTGGGAGTCACGGGCTTCGCCCTCGGCGTGGCGTCCGTGCTCCTGGGCGCGGCCGGCGTCGGCGCGGTGCTCTGTCTCTGGTATCCCGCCATCCTCACCACGCCCGCGCTGCGCGACGTCTACGACATGCGGCTGATTCGCTGGATCATCAAGGCCGGGCTCATCACCGCCTTCGGGTTTGGGGTGGCGAGCCTCCTCATCAAGCGGCGCAAGGCGCTGGGCCTCACCGGCGTGGCCCTGGCGGCGGTGGCCACCCTCATGGGGGGCTCGCAGGTGGAGGTCAGCACGCCGGTGCGGCAGTCCGACCACCTGGGGCTGGACTGGTTCCTCATCAACCTCCTGATCCTCGCCACCGTGTTCGTGCCCATCGAGGCGCTGTTCGCGCGACTGCCCGAGCAGCGCGTGTTCCGCAAGGGCTGGACCACCGATCTCGCCCACTTCGCGGTGAGCCATCTCCTCGTGCAGGCGACCGTGCTCTTGACCCTCGTGCCCGCGGCTCTCTTCTTCCGCTGGGCGGTGAGCCCCGCGCTCCAGGCGGCGGTGGCGGCCCAGCCCGCGTGGCTCCAGTTCCTGGAGATCCTGGCGATCGCCGACCTCACCCAGTACGCCACTCATCGCATGTTCCACGCGGTGCCATGGCTCTGGCGCTTCCACCAGGTGCACCACTCCAGCGTGTGCCTGGACTGGCTGGCCGCCTCGCGGCTCCACCTCGCCGACATCGTGGTGACGCGCGCGGTGGGCTTCGTTCCCGTGTACGTGCTGGGGTTCTCCACGGGGCCGACCTACGCGTATCTGGTCTTCGTGTCCTTCCTGGCCATCTTCATCCACGCCAATGTGCGGTTCCGCTTCGGGCCGCTACGCCATCTGGTGGCCACGCCGCAGTTCCACCATTGGCACCACGCGGCGGAGTCGGAGGCGGTAGACAAGAACTTCGCGGTGCACCTGCCCGTCATCGACCGCCTCTTCGGCACCTACTACCTGCCGGGCGATCGCTGGCCGGCGCGTTACGGTCTCGAGGGCGATCCCGTCCCCGAGGGGTACGCGCGTCAGCTCGTCTATCCGTTCCTGCGCGGGGGCGGGCCGTTCCTGCGCGGGGGCGGGCCGTTCCTGCGCGGGGGCGGGCCGTTCCTGCGCGGACGCGGCTGAGGCGGGGTCCAGCGCGGCGCCGTCTCCGACATCGGCAGGCCGGCCGCGACCAGCGCTCGCTCGAGGCGCGGGAAGAAGCCGATACGATCAAGCGGAGCGTTGAGCCAGCCCGTGGCCACGCAGTAGGCCTCGGCCTGGGAGAGGTGGTGCGCGGCGTGCCGTAGCGGCTGGAGGATCAGCCCGGTGCGCTGAATCCGCGCGACCAGGTCCGGCACCGCGGGCACGTGCGCCCACTTGTGGAGCTGGTTGGTGACGACGGCCACCACGGTGAAGACGAGGAGCCCCGCATAGGCGCCCAGCCACACGGGCCGCGCCGCACTCGGCGCCGGCAGCAGCGCGACCATCGCCAGCACGGGCGCGAGGGCCAGGCAGCTGTTGCCGGCGATCTCGGCGAACCCATGGCGTGTCATGGCGAGCGGGTCGCGATGATGCTCGCGGAACGGGAGGATGAGGACGCGTCCGATCAGGGGCGTGTCCTCCTCGAAGAAGGTGTCACAGAACCAGTGGACGACACCGGACATGAGATCGCCGGCGAGATAGCCGGCGAGGGCGCCCGCGGCGGTGAGCCAGAGCGCGCTTGCCGAGAGCCCGCCCCCGTCGACCAGACGGCGGGCGAGCAGCAGCCAGAGCGCGGTCGCGGCAGCGATGGCTGCCCACTCCACGAGGGTTTGCCAGCCAAAGCGCTCCGGGTGCCCCGTCGCCTCGCGGGTTACTGGTCGACGTTCGGCACGCGGCGCCATCGCGCGGATTCTACCCGGAAGGTGGCCGGCCGGGAAGGGTTTACCCGGCCCCTCCGCTCGCGCCCTCCAGGTCGCCGTGCGGCATCCGCGCAAGCACAGGAAATTGCGACGGGTGACTCCGGGCGTCGCGCGCAGTGAATTGGCATCGCACATGCTCCACCGGAGCACCAACGGAGGTGTGCGATGAGCGCATCCAACATTCGCCACGTGTTCGTCCCCTCGCTCGCCAGCGCGGTGGCCGCGCTGACGCTCGGGGGCTGTATTTACTCCTCGAAGGAAACGACCAGGGAAGTCCCCACCACGACGACACCGGTCGTGGTCTCCCAGACCGTGCCGCCCGACCGCGTCATCACGTACCCGGAGGGGCGCTATCAGCTCTACGGCGATGGCCGGTCGGTTCCGTACTACTGGGTCTGGATCCCGAGTGGCTCCGCACCGCCTACTCCACCGCCTCCGCCGCGGGTCCCGTAGCCTGGTCACCGCCGTCGTCGCGCTCGCTCTCCTGCTCCGAGCGGGTCCGGCGGCGGCAGAGCCCTTGGCCGTCCGTTTCGTCGAGGGCGTGACTCGAGGACTGCTCACTGTCCAGGCGCTCGACGGCACGCTGCTGGGCCAGGGCGACCTCACCCAGACCGCCCGGGAAGGCCGGGTGGAGAGCCGCATGGTACTGCGCCTGCACGACGGCTCCCTCTTCGACGAGGAGGTCACCTTCACCCAGGACCGCGTCTTCTCGCTCGTGCGGTACAAGCTCACGCAGCGCGGCCCCGCGTTCCCGGAGTCGCTCGTGGCCTCCCTCGACGGCAAGACGGGAGCGTACGAGGTGCGCGCCCGAAAAGGAGAGGAGGACTCCGAGTACAGTGGCCGCCTCGACCTCCCGCCGGACATCGGCAACGGCATGTTCATCATGCTCGTCCGGAACCTGGGAGACCGGCTTTCCGCGTCCGTGCACACGGTGGCGTGGACTCCGAAGCCCCGGATCATCCAGGTCGACATCGTGCGCGCCGGCTCCGATCAGGCGCGCGTGGCCCAGCAGACTCGGCCCGCGCGCCGCTATGAGCTGCGACCGAAGCTGGGGGTCTTGCTGTCCCTGGGGGCCAAGCTCACCGGCCGGAAGGTGGAGCCGACCGTCTGCTGGATCCTGGACGACCCCGTGCCGGCTTTCGTCGCGTGCGAGGGCGCGCTGGGCTCGGCGCAGACCCCGTGGCGCATCGGCACGGTGAGCGCGACTCGCGGCGCGGCCAACGCGGGCCGATGAAGGCGGCGGAGCGCCAGGGGTTCCGCGAGCGCATCGCCCGAGCCTTCACCGGCGTCGAGGACGCCGTGTACATCGTGCTGGCGGTGATGCTGGCCGCCGTGCTCCTGAGCCTGCTCGTCGACACGGCCCTGACCTTCGCGCGCGCCATCGGATCGGGCCTGTCCGGCCTCAACATCATCCCCGTTCTCGATCGGGCTCTGCTCGTGCTCATGGTCGTGGAGATCCTCTACACGGTGCAGGTCTCCTTCCGGGAGCACGTGCTGATTCCCGAGCCCTTCCTGCTCGTCGCCCTCATCGCCGCGGTACGGCGCATCATCGTGCTCACGGCCGAGCTGGGCGAGCTGGCCCGCCGCGGCGGCGACGCCTTTCGGGGCGCGCTGATCGAGACCGCGCTGGTGGCGGGGGTAATCCTCGCCCTCGCGGCAGCGCTGGTCATCCTCCGCAAGCGGCATCCGCAGGCGGTGGCCGAGCGTAGCTGACCGCGGTCTCGGGTCCTCGGTTTGCGCCCTCCGGGGGGCGTCGAGTATGGTGAGGCCGTGGCCCGGATCGCCCCCAGCATTCTCTCCGCGGATTTCGCCGCGCTCGGCGAGGCGATCGCCCGCGTCGAGGCGGGCGGCGCCGACCAGCTCCACGTCGACGTGATGGACGGGCATTTCGTGCCCAACCTCACGATCGGCCCACCCGTGATCGAGTGTATCCGGAAGCGGACGCGACTGCCGCTGGACGTCCACCTCATGATCGAGGAGCCGGAGCGGTGGGTCGAGACCTACGTGCGGGCCGGCGCCGACCTCGTCACCGTGCACGTGGAGGCCGCCAGGCACCTCCAGCGGTGCCTCGGCCAGATCCGGGAGGCGGGGGGTCGGGCCGGAGTGGCCCTCAACCCCGGTACACCGCCCGACGCGATCCGCTATGTCGTGGACGACCTCGACCTCATCCTGGTGATGTCGGTGAACCCGGGCTTCGGGGGGCAGTCCTTCATCCCGACCACCTACGAAAAGATTCGGGAGATCAAGGAGTTGATCCGGCCCAGGGCGATAGAGGTCTCGGTGGATGGTGGCGTCAAGCGGGACAATGCCGGCCGCCTGGCCGCGGCGGGCGCCACGGTGCTCGTGGCCGGCTCGGCGGTCTTCGGCGCCAGTGACCCCGCCCAGGAGGTCCGGTCTCTCCGGAATGCTTCGGAAGTAGCGAAATAGGCTTGACTTTTTCGTATCCCGCCCGTAGCCTTAGGGGTCCTCCATGTTTGACAATCTCACGAGTCGTCTCAACGCGATCTTCGACCGGCTTCGCGGTTATGGCCGGCTGACGGAGGAGAACGTCCAGGAAGCGCTGCGCGAGGTGCGGGTGGCGCTGCTCGAAGCCGACGTCAACTTCAAGGTCGTGAGGGGTTTCGTCGAGCGCGTCCGCGAAAGGGCGGTGGGGCAGGACGTGCTCAAGTCGCTGACGCCCGGCCAGCACGTCGTGAAGGTAGTGCGCGACGAGCTGGTGGAGCTGCTGGGCGGTTCCGCCCATCGGCTGGCGATGGCGCCCCATCCCCCCACGGTGATCATGGTCGTGGGCCTGCAGGGTTCGGGCAAGACCACCACCGCCGCCAAGCTCGCCCGTCACTTCCAGAAGGCCGGCCAGCATCCCATCCTGGCGTCCGCGGACGTATACCGGCCGGCGGCCATCGATCAGCTCAGGACGCTCGGCGCCGCCCTCGGCCTGCCCGTCCTGGGCGATCCGGCCGCCAAGCCCGTGGCCATTTGCCGGGCCGCGCGCGACGAGGCCGCCCAGCGCGGGCTCTCGCCGCTCATCCTCGACACGGCGGGGCGGCTGCACATCGACGAGGACATGCTGGCCGAGCTCAGGGCCATCAAGAAGGAAGTCGCCCCGCATCACGTCCTGCTCGTCGTGGACGCCATGACCGGTCAGGACGCGGTGACGGTGGCCGAGAAGTTCAACGCCGCCGTCGGCGTGGACGCCTTCGTGCTGACCAAGATGGACGGTGACGCGCGAGGCGGGGCCGCCCTCTCCATCCGAACCGTCACCGGGCGGCCCATCGCCTTCGTGGGCATGGGGGAGAAGTCGGACGCGCTGGAGCCGTTCCACCCCGATCGCCTGGCCGCGCGCATCCTCGGCATGGGGGACGTGCTCTCCCTGGTGGAAAAAGCCCAGGCGGTGGTCGATCAGGACCAGGCCGCGGAGCTGGCGGAGAAGATCCGCTCCGAGCGCTTCACCCTCGAGGATTTCGCCCAGCAGCTCAAGCAGCTCCGGTCCATGGGGCCGCTGGAGCAGCTCATGGACATGGTGCCGATGTTCAAGGGCGCGGGCATGCCGAAGGAGCTGCGCGGCGAGGAGTCCGAGCTCCGGCGCTACGAGGCCATCATCGCCTCCATGACGCCGGGTGAGCGCCAGGAGCCCTCGATCATCAACGGCAGCCGCCGGGCGCGCATCGCCCGGGGCAGCGGCACCCAGGTCGCCGACGTGAACCGGCTCCTCAAGCAGCACGCGCAGCTCAAGAAAATGATGAAAGGGCTCAAGCAGATGGAAGGGCGGATGGGCAAGCTCAAGGGCTCGCTGCCGTTCTTCGGACGTTAACCAGAGAGACGAGCGAGGTGAGCCAGTGGCGGTACACATTCGACTGAGACGGACGGGGACGACCAAGAAGCCGGCCTACCGCGTGGTGGTGGCCGATTCGCGGGCCGCGCGGGACGGGCGCTTCATCGAGGTGATCGGGCACTACAACCCGCTCTCCGATCCGCCCCTCATCAAGATCGAGACCGAGAAGGCGGTCGCGTGGATCAAGAAGGGGGCCCAGCCGTCGAACACGGTCAAGCACCTCCTCGCGCGCGCCGGAGTCGGAAAGGGCTAGCAGGTGCCGGACGCCGACGCGCCCCTCGTCGTCATCGGGGAGGTGCTGCGGCCCCACGGTGTGCGGGGCGAGGTGGCGGTGCGGCCCCTGACGGACCGGCCGAGGGAGCGGTTCCGCCGGCTGGAAGCGTGCTTCCTCTGGGAGCCCGCGCGAGGTCGGCGGGAGCCGTGCCGGGTGGTGGAGCGGAAGGTGCAGGGCGATGCGGTACGGGTGCGCATCGAAGGCGTGGATTCGCCCGAGGCGGCGCGCGCGCTGCAGGGCCGGCTCCTGGCGGTGGCGAGGACGGAGGCGTTGCCGCCCCGCGCAGGCGAGTTCTACCCCTGGCAGCTCGAGGGCGCGACGGTGGAGACGCCGGACGGGCGGGTGCTCGGCCGGTTCGTCAGGGTCGAGGATTCCCCCGCCCAGCCGTTGTGGGTGATCGAGCGGGACGGGCGGGAGTGGATGCTGCCCGCCGTCCGCGAGTTCGTTCTGGACGTCAGCGTGGCGGAGCGGCGCATCGTCGCCAGCCCGCCGGAAGGACTGGACACGCTGTGAGGATCACGCGGTGAGGATCGACATCGTCACACTGTTCCCGGGCATGCTGGAGGCGCCCCTGGGCGACTCCATCGTGGGCCGCGCGCGCGAGCGCGGGATCGTCGACATCCGCCTCGTGAACCTGCGCGCGCACGGCGCCGGCCGGCATCAGGTGACGGATGACGCTCCCTTCGGCGGCGGCGGGGGGATGATCCTCAAGCCCGAGCCGCTGGCCGCCTGCCTGGAAGCCGTGCGGGGCCCGCGGTCCCACGTGGTGCTCCTCGACCCGGCGGGCCGCCGCTTCACCCAGGCGGTGGCGCGCGAGCTGGCGCGGCGGCCGCACCTGATCCTCGTGTGCGGGCGCTACGAGGGCGTGGACGAGCGAGTGCGCGAGCATCTGGTGGACGAGGAGCTCTCGATCGGCGACTACGTGCTGTCCGGGGGCGAGCCGGCCGCCCTGGTGGTGACCGACGCGGTGACGCGGCTCCTGCCCGGCGCCCTCGGCGACGCCGCGGCGCCGGAGCACGACTCGTTCGCGCGCGGGCTGCTCGAGCACCCGCAGTACACCCGGCCGGAGCGGTTCCGCGACTGGGCGGTGCCGCCGGTCCTTCTCGGCGGCGATCACGGCAAGGTCGCGCGCTGGCGGCGACTGATGGCGGTGTGGCGCACATGGCGCCGGCGCCCGGATCTGCTGGAGACGGCCGATCTCTCGCCCGAGGAGCAGAAGTGGGTGGACGGGTTCAGCCAGGGCCGCGCGCCCTCGGACTACATCTAGCGAAGGAGCAGGAGAACGCCATGGAAGCGATCCGTATCGTCGATGCCGCGAACCTCAAGAAGGACCGGGGGGGATTCGGGCCCGGGGACACCGTGCGGGTGCAGGTCAAGGTCGTCGAAGGCGAGAAGGAGCGGCTCCAGGCCTTCGAGGGCGTGGTGATCCGCAGGCGCGGCGGCGGCGCCAGCGCCTCGTTCACGGTGCGGCGGATCTCGTACGGCGTGGGCGTGGAGCGCACGTTTCCCCTGCACTCGCCCCGCATCGACCGGATCCAGGTGACGAAGCGGGCGGCGGTGCGCCGCTCGAAGCTCTACTACCTGCGCGACCTGGCGGGCAAGGCGGCGCGGCTGAAGGAGAAGCGGATCGCGCAGGTGCCCACCTCGGGCGAGCAGCAGGCGTAGGGACGGCGGAGCGCGCCACGGGCGCCCCGTACCGCTTCGAAGGCGTGGCCTGGCGAGCCGGCATGGCCCGTGTCGCCGGCGTCGACGAGGCCGGACGGGCCCCCTTGGCGGGGCCGGTGGTGGCGGCGGCGGTGATGCTGTCGCCGGGGACGCGGATCGACGGGCTGGACGATTCGAAGCGGCTCCTGGCCGAGGAGCGGGAGCGGCTGTTCGGGCTGATCCAGGCGCGGGCCCTGGCGTTCGCGGTGGGCGTGGTGGACGTGCAGACGATCGACCGGGTGAACATCCTGGAGGCGACACGGCTGGCGATGCGGGTAGCGCTGGACGGGCTGGGAGCGGTACCGGAGCTGGTGCTCACGGACTTCGTGAGCCTGCGCGGCCTACCCTGCCCACAGCGCAACCTCGTCCGCGGCGACCAGCGGTCGGCCACGATCGCCGCTGCCTCCATCGTCGCGAAGGTGACGCGCGACCGGCTCATGTCGGAGCTCGACGGCGCCTACCCGGAGTACGGATTCGCGCGCCACAAGGGCTACCCGACCGAGGAGCATCGGTCCGCGCTGAAGAAGTTCGGGCCCTGTCCCCTGCACCGGCGCACGTTCAATGGCGTCGCGTGGCAGGGCGAGCTGTTCGAATGCTGATCTTCGATCCTGCGCCGGTCAAGGAGTGACCCGTGCCCATCGACACACGTAGACCCCTCGGAGTGAAGGGAGAGGAAGAGGCCGCGCGATTCCTCGCGCGGTGCGGCTATGCGATCCTGGACAAGAACGTCCGGACGCGGGCCGGCGAGATCGACCTCGTGGCCAAGGAAGGCAAGACCCTGGTCTTCGTCGAGGTCAAGACGCGCAAGGACCTGGAGGGCGATCCCCCGCAGGCGGGCGTCCGCACGCGCAAGCAGAACCGCCTCGGGAAGCTCGCGCACGGCTACTTGAAGGCCAAGCGCATGCGGGAGATGCCGTGCCGCTTCGACGTCGTGGCGGTGATCGTCAACGACGAGGGCGGCGTGAAGGCCATCCGGCACATCCCGAACGCCTTTTCCGTCGCCCCCTGGTGAAAGCCGATCCCTGCGGAGAGACCAGGTCTCCGATAGGCGCCCCCTGGCAAGGCCAGGGGGCCACCCTATGAAGGTCGTCGCTCGCGACGACCGTAGATCAAATCCGTGACAGACCGCCGAGCGGCATTCGACGAGCTTCTCGCCCTCGCCCCGGGGCGGACGGCACTGCTGGTGGTGGACATGCAGCGGGCCTTCCTCGACCCGGGTGAGGCGATGGAGGTTCCCCCGGCGCGGGACATCGTGCCCCGCGTGCAGGAGCTCCTGGGCATCTTCCGGGAGCAGCGCCTCCCCGTGGTCTTCACCGAGTTCCTCTATGCGGAAACGGCCCCGCTGCTCGTCGGGTCACTCCACCCCGAGCATCGCCGCGCCGTCGCCGGCGCCCCGCGGGGCTTCGGGCTGCCGTCCTCCTCGTGCCTCCTCGGCGAGGCCAATGTCGCGACGGTGCCCGAGCTGGAGCCTCGGGCCGGCGAGCTGGTGGTCCGCAAGCACTACTACGACGGCTTCAACGGCACCGTGCTCGACCGGGCCCTCCGCGCGCGCGGGATCAGCCATCTGGTCGTCACGGGCACCATGACGGACATCTGCGTGCTCGCCACGGTGGTGGGCGGCTTCAACCACGAGTACCGCATGACGGTGGTGGAGGATGGGGTGGCCACCCTCTGGCCGGACATCCAGCGCGCGACGCTGGACATCATCGGGCGCGCCTACGCGCGAGTCGTGCCGGCCAAAGCGCTGGCCGACGAGATCGCCACCTGGTAAGGAGGACCGCGATGGGATCCGCGCTACGCTTCCACGGCTGCATGCCCGCCAATCTCCTTCCCTTCCGCGCCGACCTCGAGATCGACGAGCCGGCCTATCGCGCGCATGTGCGCTGGCTGGCCGACGCGCCGGGGGTGACCGGCATCGTGGCCAACGGCCACGCCGCGGAAGTCTCGTCCCTCACCCGTGAGGAGCGGACGCGGGCCCTCGCCATCGCCCTCGACGAGGTGGCGGGCAAGGTGCCGGTGGTGGCCGGCGTGTACTCCGACGGCACGCGCGAGGCGGTGGAGCTGGCCCGCGATGCGCGGGCGGCGGGCGCGGCCGGGCTCCTCGTCTTCCCGCCCACGCTGTTCATGTGGGGCGCGCAGCTGAAGCCCGACATGGTGCTGCGTCACTTCTCGGAGCTGGCCGATGGCGTCGATCTGCCGTTGGTAGTGTTCGAGTACCCGCCCGCCTCCGGCATCGGCTATGCCCCGGAGACGCTGGCCGCCCTCTGCAAGATTCCCTCGGTGGTGGCGGTGAAGGACTGGTCCAACGACATCGTGGCCTACGAGAAGAATCTGCGCGCCCTCCGCGCCTCGGGCCGCCCGGTGGCCATGCTCTCGTCCTTCACGATGTCGCTGCTCGCGAGCTTCGCGCTCGGCGCCGACGGCTGCATCTCCGGCATGGGCAGCGTGGCCGCCGACCTCCAGGCCGCGCTGCTCGCCGCGGTGAAGGCGGGGCGCCTCGACGAGGCGCGGGCCCTCAACGAGCGCATGGCGCCCCTGGTGAACGTGTTCTACGCGCCGCCCTTCGTGGACATGCACAACCGCATGAAGGAGGCGCTCGCCCTGCTCGGGCGGATCCCCGCCGCCCACGTGCGTCCGCCGCTCACCCCGGTGACGGACGAGGAGCGTGCCCGCATTCGCCTGGCCCTGCGCGAGGCACGACTCGGGCGCGCGGGCGCGGAGCGGTGACCGCGGCCGAGCGCAAGAAGGCGATCGCCCGCTACGCGGCCGGGCCGGCACGGCTCCGCGCGGCCCTGCGCCGGGTCCCCCACGCCGCGCTACACTGGCGGCCTGCCCCCGGCGAGTGGTCGGCGCACGAGGTGGTCCATCACTGCGCCGACAGCGAGGCGAACGCCCATCTCCGGCTCCGCTACCTGCTCGCCGAGAAGGATCCGCTCATCGTCGGCTATGACCAGGAGGAATGGGCGCGAACCCTGAGCTATGCCCGGCGGCCTCTCGCCCCCGCGCTCGCCACCGTGGTGGCGGTGCGCGCCAACACCGTGCCGCTGCTCCGCGCCCTGTCCGAAGCCGCGTGGGCCCGGAGCGGGCGGCACACCGAGGGCGGCACCTACACCGTGGAGGGCTGGCTCGGCCTCTACGCCGAGCACCTCGAGATCCACGCGCGACAGATCGAGGCCAACCTGGCCGCGTGGCGCGCGGCGCGCGCGCGGACAAAGCCTAGAAGTCGACGCTGATCCGGACGGTGGCGCCGTCCGGCCCGGCCGACTCGATCACACGAGGGGCCGGGCGGGCCGGCCCAGCGGTCAGCGCTCCGGCCATCAGGCCCCGGCTGATCCGCGGGGTCGGCGTCCCCTTCGAGCAGGCGACCCGGACGTCCGCGGCCCCGCTCCCGCCGATGGCGCAGCCTCTGACCACTTCCGCGCTCACCCCAAAGCTGCTGTGAGTGGACCCGGCCTCGGCGACGGTCGCGGCGGCGAAGCAGACGCCCAGCGCCGCCGGAACAAGCCGGAGCCAGCGCCGCCGCATCGCCCCCCACCCTTCGCGTCCAGGTCGCCCACCCCGATGGGACCGGGAAGAGCCCGGGGAAGCCTGCGCCCGGGGCCCGGACTGGTGAGGTGTTTCTTACCGCGAAGCGCCCCCACGCGCAATCGGCGCCGGTCAGAAGTTGATCGTGGCGGTGATGGTGTTGCTGTAGGTACCCGCGCTGACGTCCTGACCGGCGGGCACGCGACCGTAGATGGGGATCACGATGTCCTGATTGTTGGGCTGCGGATTCCTCTCGAAGAAGGCCTGGGTGCCGCCGGTCCCATCGCCCCAGATCGTGGTGCGCGCGGCATTGAGATAGAGGTTGTAGCTGAGGGCCTCGGCGCCCTTGAGCAGGCGGCGGGGATTGAACGTCGGGGCGCCGCCCCGATCGAGGGAGATGGTGATGTCGTGATCTCGATTCCCGCACCGGAATGTCACCGACCCCGTGGAGTCCACGGGCGTGGGCGAGAAGACGTTGTAGGCGCCGAAGGAGAGCGGTGACGTACTGATGGTACAGGCCGCCTCGGCGGGCGCGGCGAGGCCGAGCGCGATGGTGACGGCGATGACCGTGGCGAGGCGCCGTGGCGGCATCAGCGCGCCTCCCCGGTCGCGCACGTGAGCGTCCCGAGGTCGACGAAGGAGGGGCCGAGGGCGGGCGCCTCGAGGGTGAAGGCGCAGCGGCCGGCCGGGTCCTCGATCGTCGCGCGATGGCGGCCGGGCGGCACGTTCTCCAGATAGAACTCGCCATCACGGCCGATGGGTGACAGGAGCGTGGCGCCGTCGGTCTCCACCTTCAGGTCGCCATAGGCGGGAACGCGCGTGACCCCCGCCGACGCCACCACCACCCGTCCGCTCACGCTCTGGACGCGGCGGACCGGGAACGCGATGATCGCACCGCCGCGAAGACCGGTGGCGATGGTGCGCTCGCTGGCCGCCACCGTGTATTCGAGCGGGATGTCGCTGTCGGCGATGGCCACCCGGTTGCCGTAGTACGCGAGCATGTTGGGCACCGGCAGGTCGCCGCGGGCGTTGGTGACCCCGATCTCCTGGTTGTTCAAGTAGCCACGCACCCCCGCCACCCCGGGGACGCGGATGAGCCCGAAGCTGTCGTACACGGGCCGCGTCGCGAACACCGATCCACCGATGGCCATGAGCCCTCCTGCGACGCTGGCAGTCGTCACGCCGTGGCCATTGGTGTTCCGGTAGGCGGCCTCGTAGCGTCCGTACGGGCCCTGGTACTGGAGGTCGACCAGGCCCTGCTGCACGTCCTCCCCGCCGGCCCCCCGCACCCGAAACCCGAAGCCGTTCCCGACGGGCAGGGATTTCATCAGCTCCACCGTGCCCTGGCCGGTCCGATCGTGCTGCTCCCACGTGGCCGAGGCGGTGGTGGAGCTCCCGAGGAAATAGCTCACACCCGCGAAGCCCTCGTTGACGTCGCCGAAGAGGCGCGATCGCGTGTGGCTGCCGCTCAGGTAGAAGGTCGCGCGATCCGTCAGGCGAATCGACGTGAGGAGCGACACGCGCTCCTCCACGCCCCGATCCCGATAGTCGGCATACGCATACTGAGCGGTGAGGTTCACCCGCGTCCCCATCTGCAAACCCACGAAGGCGAGGGCCTCCAGGCGCGCGCGGTCGACGAACGCGGGGAGGCCGAGATTGGCGTAGTGGTCGCTCTGATAGCGTAGGGCTCCGCCCACGCTGAGCGGTCGGCCGACAGACGAGTACCCGAAGGACGCGGCCGCGCCGCTCCGGTCTCGACCCGCCTGGCTCGCCGCGGCGGCGAGCTCGAACTCCCCGATGATGGGCAGGCGGAACGTCACCGAGCCGCCCCCGCTCACGAGCGAGGGGTTCGCCTCGAGTCGTCCCCCCACGGTCAGCGTGTCGGTCACGCCCACGCGGTGCCGGCCCAGGAGCGACAGGCGATGGTAATCGCCGCTGTCGACCGCCACGTTGTCGCGCCGGAACCCCAGGTTGTAGCTGAACTCGTGCGTGCCCTCGGAGAGGAGGGCGGTGGTGAAGTAGTAGGGCGAGATCAGCTCCTGCTCACGACCGAAGGCGTCTCGGACGACCACCCGCGCGATCCCGGCTCCGGTGTAGACGGGCAGGTTGTTGAGCTGGAAGGCGCCGGGCGGCAGGTTCTCGGTGCGGAAGAGATGGCCGTTGACGTAGATGTCCGCGGTGGAGGGCGTCATCACCACGCCGTTCATCCCCACGGTGGGAAAGCTCACCGCATAGGGATTGATGGAGAACTCGCGCGAGACGCTGAGGCCACCCAGGATGGCGCTGCCCCCGAGTCCCCCCGCGAACGCGGCATGGTCGCCCACCACCCAGCGCACGAGACGCGCGCGGTCGTCCACCGTGACGTTGGTGAGTCCGCGCACGACGCTCCCGTCCTCGTTGCGCGTCACCGAGGTGAGGAAAAGCCCGCCGCCGAGGCTCACCCCGAGCTCCACGGTGGCGGTGAACGTGTCGAAGTCGCGCGTGGTGGCGCCGTAGTTCAGGAAGGCGGCGGGGTCGCTGCGAAACGTGAGGGCGGGCGGCGCGCCCGGCTGGAGATCGACGACCGTGGTGGCCAGCAGCGCGGGCGTCGCGGTGATGGCCAGCGCCAGCCCAGTCTCGTCCAGGCGATAGGTCAGGCCGGGCGCGAACGACGACAGGACCACCCATTCCTGCCCGTCCCGTGACTCCCGCAGCCCGGACCCCGGCGAGCGGATGCCGGCGCGCTCGAGATCCGCGGGGTTCAGGAGCACGTCACGGCCCCTCAGCCGCACCAGGACCTCCCCCTTGTCCACCTGGTTCACGACGAGCCGCAGGAAGGCGCGCTGGTCCTCGGCCGCGCGCCCCCATGGGGGTGTCGGCAGCCCGACGCAGGTGAGCCCGAGCGCAAGCAGCAGGCTCGCGCGCAGAATCCGGGCGTGGGCCCTCCAGGGCCGGACATCCACGGGGGCGCTCTCGCCGGGCGGCGGTCAGTCGCGGGTCCGCGACGTCACGGGGCGCAGCTCCCAGCGGCTGCCTCGAGCCGCTCGCTCACGGTCGCCCGGTTCGTGCTCACTTCGATCCCGAGCGAACGCACCTTGGGGCAATCGGCGGGCGGCAGGGGGAGATCATAGCGGCGCACCCCGCCCGGCAGCACGTACCAGCCGTCGAGCGCACCCTCGAGGACTTGCTGGCCGCCCCGGTCGTAACCGGTGAGGCGGACTCCTTGCACCACCAAGTGGATGGTGCCGGTGTTGCGCACCTCGAACGAGAGCTGGCCGCTCCGCAGAGTGACCGCATCCACCTGCACCGCGGCCTTGGACTGTACCGGGTCGATGAAGATGGGAATGCCCACCTTGGTGAGCACTCGCACATGACCGGCGGGAAGCACTGCCCCCGCGGGCGGGCGCATCTCCTCGATGAACAAGCGATAGGTCTTCTCCACCGCGCCCGCCGGCGTGGTCGAGCCCACGCGGACATTGCGCTCCTCGCCCGGCGCCAGCGTCAGCAGCGCCGGAAAGAACACGATGTCGCGGGTGGGCTGCAGTCGCATTTCTCCCCGCTCGTTCTGGTCCCAGGCGAAGACGTCCAGCTGGAAGCGGAGAGTCTCGCCGCTGGTGTTTCGCAGCGTGAGGATGGCGCTGCGCGTCCTCGACGAGAGGAACACTTGCACGGGATTGACGGTGAAGGTCGCCGCCCATCCCGCTTCTGCCTGGCTGAGCACCAGGCAGAGCAGGAGGACGAGCCGGGCGAGCCCCGCACGGACTGCGCGCACGGTTCGCGACCCTCGCATGGGCGAGCTAGAAGTTGACGGTGGCGGTGACGGTGTCGGTGTAGGACCCGGTGTCGGGGTCCAGTCCGGCCGGCACGCGGCCATACGTGGGGAAGCTGCGGGTGGCCTTCGACGGAGCCACCGGCGGCGTGAGCAGGCCGGCCCCGCTGTTGGTCCACACCGTGGTGCGGCCGGCGTTGGAATAGATCTCGTAGTCGAGGAAGCCCCCGCTGCCGTTGCTCATGGCGCGCGTGGTGGTGGAGGCGCTCGCCGAGTTGTTCCCGGTGTTGAGCCCGATGGTGGTCGCCGCGCCCTTGGTGCACGTGATGTCGACCGAGCCCGCGGCGTCGAGCGGCGTGGTGGCGTTGGCGACGATGGGATCGTACGCGCCGAACGCCAGCGTGGTGGACGTGATGGTGCAGTTGTTGGTCACGCTGGCGGTCACGTTGAAGTTCGACGTCGCGGTCGCCGCCAGCGCCGGCGTGGCGAGCGCAAGGGTCGCGACCGCGGCGAGCGCGAACGCGATCCGGCCGTGCAGCAGGTGCTTCGTCATCTCGATCTCCTTGCGTGAGCGAGGAAGTGAAGCGGCGATCCCCCCTGGACCGCACGGCGCGGACCAGTGAGCAAGCGTGGTGCCACAGCGTGGAGATTGCTGCACCCCGCTGGCCCATCGACCCGCGTAACTGGCCGGAATTGCAGGGCCGAGGCGAGTCGGTGGATCGGACGCCCAGAACGGGGCTGATCGATAGGTGGGTAGCCACCCGGTCCCTGGGCGCCTGACGCTCCCCGTCACCGCTCTCCCGCCCAGCGTCAACCTGCCGGCCTCCACGTGCCCGGAAAATGGGCGTTTCTGGAGGGGAGACCCGAAGGGGCCCAGCCTTGCGTGACCCGCCCACGATGGGGTATAAGAAGGCGCCCGATGGCATCAGCCGCAGGCCGAAAACCAGAAGAAGATGTCCTCCTCGAAACGGCCGCCCGGGTCCTGCCCGGCGGCGTGCTCGGTGGATACACCGCGCCGCGCGATCTCTCCTTCGTGGTGCGCGAAGCGCGCGGCCCGCGTCTCGTCGACGTATCGGGCCGCGAGTACATCGACTATCTGCTGGGCAGCGGTCCGCTCGTGCTGGGCCACGCGCATCCCGCCGTCGTCGCCGCGGTCGAGCGCCAGCTCGGGAAGGGCACGACCTACTTCCAGCTCAGCGAGCCCACGGTAGCCCTCGCCGAGGAGATCTGTCGGGCGGTGCCGTGCGCGGAGCAGGTGCGTTTCACCGCCTCGGGCAGCGAGGCCACCTTCTTCGCCCTCCGCGTGGCCAGGGCCTTCCGCCGGCGCGAGAAGATCCTGAAGTTCGAGGGCGGCTTCCACGGGACGCACGACTACTCGCTGATGAGCGTGGGACCGCGCGCGCCCAAGGCCTTCCCGGCTCCCACACCGGACTCGGCGGGCATTCCCCACGCCATCCAGGAGCACGTCCTGATCGCGCCCTTCAACGACCTCGCGGAGACGGAGGCCATCGTCGCCGCGCATCACGGGGACCTGGCCGCCGTCATCATGGAGCCGTTCCAGCGGCTGATCTGCCCCGACGTGACCTTCCTCAAGGGCGTCCGCGAGATCACCACGCGCTACGGCGTCCCCCTGATCTTCGACGAGATCGTGACCGGCTTCCGCTTCGCCTACGGCGGCGCGCAGGAGTACTACGGGGTGGTGCCCGATCTCGCCGCCATCGGCAAGATCGTGGGGGGCGGCTTCGCCCTCGCCGCGGTGGTGGGCCGGGCGGAGATCATGCGGCACCTCGCCCCCGAGCTGGAGGGCTCACCCGAGTACGTGACGCAGGCGGGCACGCTCAACGGCAACCCCATCGCCGCCGCCGCCGGGCTCGCCACCCTGGCCGAGCTGCGCCGCCCCGGCGTCTACGCCCGCCTCTTCGAGACCGGCAACCGGGTGAAGCGCGCGCTCCAGGCGGCGGCGGACGCCGCGGGAGTGCCCGCGCACGTCGCCGGCGAAGCGCCGGTGTTCGAGATCTACTTCACCGACCGGCCCCTGACCGATTACCGCGCCACCCTGACCGCCGACCGCGCGCAGCACCGCGTGTTCACGGAGGAGCTCTTGCGGCAGGGGATCCTCAAGGCGGCCCAGAAGTTTTATATATCGCTGAGCCATGGAGAGCAGGAGATCCGGCAGACCGTGGAGGCCTTCACGGCCGCGCTCCGGAAGGTCGCCGAAGGGCGGCCATGAGCGACCCGATCAACACGGCCTTCCTCCCGGTGGAAGCGCCCCCCACACAAGGAGCTCACTCATGAACGAGCGTTGGCAGCAGGAACCCTGGGCGCAGGCAGAAGAGTTCTGGTACAGCGGCAAGGTCACGCGGCGCCGGCTGCTCGGGCTGGGCGCGGCGGCGGCAGGCGCCCTGGGCGCCACCACGCTGGTTCCCGCGCCGTGGCGGGCCGCCTTCGGGCAGGCCAAGGCCTTCAAGCTGGGATCGCTCCAGCCCCTGTCGGGGACGGCAGCGGCGGGCGGCAAGACCGCGCTGGTCGGCGTGCAGATGGCGGTGGACCGGATCAACAAGGGGGGCGGCATCAACGGCCGGCCCATCGAGCTCATCGCCGCCGACTACGAGTCAAAGCCCGACGTGGGGCGGCGCAAGGCGGAGAAGCTCGTGGTCGAGGACAAGATCGACGCCCATGCCGGCGGCTATCTCTCCAACGTGTGCCTGGCCTGCATGCCCGTCTACGAAGAGCACAAGCTCGTCAACATGATCACGGTGTGCCTCGACACCACCATCACCACCACCAAGTGCAGCCGCTACACCTTCCGGCCCTTCGACTACGCGCCCGCCCAGGCGGTGGCGGTCTCGCCGTACCTGGTCAACAAGGTCGGCAAGAAGTGGATCATTGGCTTCGCCGATTACGCATGGGGTCAGTCGACGCGTGACGCCTACATCGAGCAGATCAAGAAGAGCGGCGGCGAGATCGTCGGCACCGTCGGGGTGCCCCTGGGAACCCAGGACATGACGTCGTTTCTCTCCAAGATCACCGGCGCCTACGACGGCATCTTCGGCATCTTCTTCGGGCCCCAGGGCATCGCGTTCGTGAACCAGTGCTTCGATCTCGGCATCTCCAAGAAGGCGCGCATCGCCGGCGACGGCGCCATCGCGGTGTCGGTGAACCTGCCGGCGATGGGCAGCAAGGCGGAAGCGTTCATCGGAGTGGACCGCTACGTCCCCGTGCTCGAGGGACAGTTCAACACCCCGTACCACAAGAAGTTCCTCGAGGACTCGACGGCGCGGCTCAAGGCCATTGACCCCACCGGCCCCCTCCCGGACCGCTACGTGCAGTCCAATTACGAGGGGGTCAACGCGCTCAAGATCGGCATGCAGAAGTCGGGCTTCCGCGGGCGCGAGGACAGCATGAAGCTCATCGAGGCCCTCGAGGGCCTCGAGATGAAGGAATCGGACGACTTCCCGCAGGGGGACAAGATCCTGCGCCGCGAGGACCATCAGGCCTTCGTGCGCGAGTTCATCTTCGAGGTCCGCGGGGGCAAGCACAAGATCATGGAGATCGTGCCGAAGGAGAAGACGATGTTCCCGCCGGCCTGCAAGTTCGCGTAGCGTGACCACCGCGTCCAGCCGTCCGGCGTCCTCGGGGCAGAGCCGCCCCGGGGGCGCCGGGCCCCTCCTGCGGACGGACGGGCTCACCGTGCGTTTCGGGGGCCTCACCGCCCTCGAGAACGTGTCGGTCGCCGTCCCCTACGGCGAGATCCGCGCCATCATCGGGCCCAATGGCGCGGGCAAGTCCACGTTCTTCAACTGCGTCACCGGGGTCATTCGCCCCACCGCGGGGCGCATCGCCCTGGGCGGCGAGGACATCACCGGGCTCCCGCCCCACGCCATCTCGCGGCGGGGCATCGCCCGCTCGTATCAGATCACCAACATCCTGCCCGGGGCCACCGTGCTGGAGAACGTGCGCATCGCCGCTCAGTCGCGGCATCACGGCTGGGCGCTCCTCCGCCACCATCGCGCATTCACGGACGTGATCGAGCAGGCGCGCGCGGTCCTCGCCGACGTCGCCCTCCTCGACCAGGCCGACGAGCTCGCCGCCAACCTCTCGCACGGGGCCCAGCGCAATCTCGAGATCGGGATCGCGCTGGCCACCGAGCCGAAGCTCCTCTGCCTGGACGAGCCCACCGCGGGCATGAGCGTCGCCGAGACGCTGTCCACCGTGGAGCTGATCCGGCGTATCGCGCGCAACCTCACCATCCTCATCGTGGAGCACGACATGGAGGTGGTGATGGGGCTCGCGCACCGCATCACCGTGCTCCACTACGGGCAGGTGCTCGCCGAGGGCACGCCCACGGAGATCCAGGCCAACGCCCGGGTGCAGGAGGTCTACCTCAAGACGTGATTCTTCGCCTGGACAACGTCCACACCTACTACGGCAAGTCCCACATCTTGCACGGCGTGACACTGGAGGTGAACCCGGGCGAAGTCGTGGGTCTGCTGGGCCGCAACGGGGTCGGCAAGTCCACGACGCTCAAGAGCGTGATGGGCCTGGTGCGTCCCGCCGAGGGCAGTGTCCTCTTCGAGGGCCAGACGATCACGGGCGCGCCGCCGCATCGGGTGGCCAAGCTCGGGGTGGCGTGGGTGCCCGAAGACCGCCGGGTGTTCAAGCTCCTCACCGTGCTGGAGAACCTGCGCACCGGCTTGGACCGGGCGGGCGTGAACGAGGGCCGCAAGCGCGCCCTCCTCGAGCGGGCCTTCACCTACTTCCCGCGGCTGGGCGAGCGCAAGAATCAGCTGGGCGGGACGCTCTCGGGCGGCGAGCAGCAGATGCTCGCCATCGCGCGGGCGATGATGCTGGAGCCCCGCATCATCCTGCTCGACGAGCCCACCGAGGGACTCATGCCGCGGATGGTGTCGGAGATCCGCCAGATCATCGCGGCCCTCCACCGGGAAGGGGTGGCCATCCTGCTCGTGGAGCAGAACGTGCCCCTCACCCTCGAGGCAAGCAACCGCGTCTACATCATGGAGAAGGGCCTGATCCGCCACCAGGCGCCCGCGGCCGAGCTCCGCCAGAACATGGCGGTCATTCACGAGTACCTGGGAGTCTGAGGCGTGGAACAGATCCTCATCCAGACGGTGAACGGGCTGGTCAACGGGATGATCCTCGCCCTCGTGGCCTCCGGCCTCACCCTGATCTTCGGCATCATGGACGTGGTCAACTTCGCCCACGGCGACCTCGTCATGCTGGGCGCCTTCGTGGGCGCGACCACCGTGGCGGCCACGGGCAGCTTCTGGATCGCGCTCTTCTCCGCGGCGCTCACCATCGCGAGCTTCGGGGCGCTCCTGCAGGTCACCACGCTGCGGCCCCTGCTCGGCCGGGACCCGCTGACCACCATCCTGGCCACGTTCGGCATGTCGCTGGTGCTCCAGAAGTACGCCATCTGGCAGTGGGGCCCGACCGCGCGCGCCATCCGCGAGCCCATCCCCGGCCAGTTCAACCTCTTCTACCTCCAGTATCCCTGGTACCGCCTGGGCGCGGCGCTCTTCGCCGGGATCATCATCGGCGGCCTCTACCTCTTCCTGCGCCGGGCCACGTTCGGCGTGTGGATCCGTGCCACCACGCAGGACCGCATCATGGCCCAGGCCATGGGCATCCCGGTGCCCCTGGTCCACGCGGTGGTGTTCGCGATCGGCGCGGCGATGGCCGCGGCCAGCGGCGTGCTCTTCGGGCCCCTCGCGGGCGTCACCCACAACATGGGCTTCGACTTCACCCTCCGCGCGTTCATCGTGGTCGTGGTGGGCGGCATGGGCAATCTCGGCGGCTCCATCCTCGCCGCCATCTTCATCAGCCTGCTCGAGGCCTACGCCTCACTGATCGTCACGCCGGCCCAGGCCGTCATCGTCTCGTTCGTGGTCCTGATCCTCACCCTGCTGTTCCGACCGACCGGGCTCTTCGTGCCCACGGCTCGGTAGGCCCGCGCGTCCATGGCTCCCCGATCGCAGACAGCCTACTGGGTGGGGTTCTCGGTCATCCTCATCCTCCTCATCGTGGCGCCGCTGGTGCTGCCAGAGTTCTGGCGCCGCTTCGTGACGGAGATCCTCATCTGGGGCCTGCTCGCGATGTCGTCCGACATCCTCATCGGCTACACCGGCATGGTGTCCTTCGGCCACTCCGCGTTCTTCGGCTTGGGCATGTACGGCGCCGCGGCCGCGCTCCTCTCGGTGAAGCCGGCCAATCTCTGGCTCGCCCTCCTCGCCGGGCTCGTGGCCGCGGGCGTGATCGCCGCGTTCGTGGCCTTCTTCGCCACGCGGCTGCGCGAGATCTACTTCGCCATCACCACGCTGGTCTTCTCGCAGATCTTCTACGTGATCATCTTCACCTGGACGGAAGTGACGGGCGGTGAGAACGGACTCACCTTCAGCCAGCCGGCGTTCCGCATCCCCGGGCTCTTCGACGTGCGCTTCACCCCTGCCTCGCTCCACTGGTTCGTGCTCGCGGTGGTCGTGATCTCCTACCTCGTTCTCCGCCGCGTCACGCAGTCCCCGTTCGGCATGGTGCTCCAATCGATCCGGGAGAACGAGCCCCGCACGCGGGCCATCGGCTACCACGTCGAGCGCTACAAGATCGTCGCCGTCATGCTCTCGGGCCTCTTCGCGGGACTCGCCGGGGTGCTCTACGCGATCCAGAACAAGTTCGCCGCGCCCGACTTCGTGTTCTTCGTGGTGTCCGGCGAGGTCGTGATCTTCAACGTGATGGGCGGCATGGGCACGCTCGTCGGCCCCATCGCGGGCGCGGCGTTCTTCCTCGTGCTGCGCGAGGTGGTGTCGCGCTACCTCATCGAGTACTACCTGATTCCGGTGGGTATCATCTTCACCGCCATGGTCATCTTCCTGCCCCAGGGCCTGCTCGGCTTCCTCAAGCGCCGCCTCAACAGCTGACGCCCTCGCATACCACGTCCAGACATCGACGGGCCCGCGGTCAATTCCTGGCCTGAAGGCGGGGGTCTGCCTGTCATCCTCACTTCGGCTGAACAGGTGATCCGCCGCCTCGCTGGCTCTGCTGTATCTTTCCCGTGGCATTGACGGGGCTCGCCGCCGGCACCAACACTCGGGACCATGCTCGCGCGCGTGCGCTCCGCCGGCCTGCACGGCATTCACGCGGCGGCGGTGTGGGTCGAGGTGGACGTGGTCCACGGCCTGCCGAGCTTCTCCACCGTGGGGCTGCCCGACTCCAGCGTGCGCGAGAGCCGGGACCGCATCCGGGCCGCCATCCACAATTCCGGCTTCGAGTTCCCCATCGAGCGCATCACGGTGAGCCTGGCCCCCGCCGAGATGCGCAAGGTGGGGCCGGCCTTCGACCTCCCGATGGCGGTCGGAATCCTCGCGACGTCCGGCTTGGTCAAGCCCGCCCTGCTCGAATCGTCCACCGTGGTGGGCGAGGTGGCGCTCGACGGTGGCCTGCGTCCCGTGCGCGGCGCGCTGCCCATGGCGCTTCACTGCCGCCGCGAGCGTGTCGCGCGCCTGGTCCTGCCCGCTGGTAATGCGGCCGAGTGCGCGGTGGTCGCCGGCCTCGATGTGATCCCGGTGGCGTCGCTCCGGGAGGCGGTGGAGTATCTCAATGGCGAGCGCGCCGTCATCCCTCCGGCGACCGCGCCGCTCGTCGCCGGACCAACGGCGGGGGACGGGGCGGACTTCGCCGAGGTGCGGGGGCAGGCGCACGCCAAGCGCGCGCTCGAGATTGCCGCCGCCGGCGGGCACAACGTCCTGATGGTAGGCCCGCCCGGCGCAGGGAAGACCATGCTCGCCCGGCGGCTGCCAACCATCTTGCCGCCGCCCAACCTGGACGAAGCCATCGAAGTCTCCGCGATCTGGAGCGTGGCGGGGCTTCTGCCCCCCGGCCGAGGCCTCGTCGGCTCCCGCCCCTTTCGTGCGCCGCACCACACCATCTCCGACGCGGCGCTGGTCGGGGGTGGCAGCGGTCTGCCCCACCCCGGTGAGGTGAGCCTGGCCCACCTGGGCGTGCTGTTCCTCGACGAGATGCCGGAGTTCTCACGGCGGGTGCTGGAGTGCCTGCGCCAGCCACTGGAGGACGGCGAGGTGACGGTGGCGCGGGCTGCGGGTAGCGCGGCCTTCCCCGCCCGCTTCCAGCTTGTCGCGGCCGCCAATCCTTGCCGCCGCGCCTGCCCGTCCCTCGAAGGCTGCGTCTGTACACCCGCCGAGCGCGAACAGTACCTCGGCCGCCTCTCCGGCCCCCTCCTCGACAGGATCGACCTTCACCTTGAGCTACCTCCCGTGGATATGGCCGACCTGACCGGGGACGCGGGCGGCGAGCCATCGGCCACCATTCGGGCCCGGGTGGAGGCGGCGCGGGGCCGACAGGGGGCCCGATTCCGAGGCTCGGCGGTACGGGTCAATGCGCGGATGAATGCCCGCCTCCTGCGGCGCTGGTGCGTGCTGCCCCCGGAGAGCTCGGCCTTGCTTGCGCGCGCGGTGAAGCGCCTCGGCCTGTCCGCCCGCGCCTACCACCGCATCCTGCGGGTGGCTCGTACCGTGGCCGATTTGGCGGGCAGCGAGGCCATCCGGACCGAGCACGTCGCCGAGGCGGTGCAGTACCGAACGCTGGATCGATCGGGATGAGTGGAGGGAAAAGGGGGCGGCGCGAGCGGCGGGCTAGCGGAGACGGAACGTGCGGGTCGGCGGCACGTTGGTGTAGGTCACCGTGCCGGACGCGTTGTCCTGGAAGCGGTAGATCACCTGGGAATAGGCGCTGCCGCCTCCGTTGAGGTGGAGCACCTTGCGCACGTAGTCCTGGGTCTCGGCGTATGGCGGAATGCCCCGGTGCCGGTCGACCGCGCCTTCGCCGGCATTGTAGGCGGCGATCGCGAGCGGGAGGTTGCCCGGATAGCGGTCGATGAGGTAGCGGAGGTGCCGCACACCGCCCTCGATGTTCTGCTTGGGATCGAAGGCGTTCCGCACGCCCAGCGATGAAGCGGTCCGGGGCATGAGCTGCATCAGGCCCTGAGCCCCCTTCGGGGAAATGGCGCTGGGGTTGAAGGCGGACTCCACCCGGATCACCGATTCGACGAGGCTGGCGCTCACGCCGTGGCGAGCCGCGATCTGCTTGATGTCCTCGGTGAAGCGGGCCTGCACCGTGGGCGGCAGCCGGAGCCAGCCGGCGCCCGTCCCCGACATCCCCGGCATGGCTCGATAGCGCGGATCGGTCGGGGCGTTGGTGAAGTGGGTCACCCCGTCCTGATCAGTCAGCTGATAGGACGCAGCATCGCCCTCCACCGGAGCGCCGGCCGTGGCAAGCAGGAGTATGCCCCCGACCCATGAGTATCTGGACACGATAGTTCAAGGATAAGCGGGCACCGGCGGATACGGCAAGGACGGCGAAAACGCCAGTCCCGGCCGCCATTTGCATGACGGCCGGCACCGTGGAAACCGGCCCGCCCGCCCGGGGCCGGGCGGGCGGGAGCGACCTAGTTGCTCGACGCGATCAACTCTCCGACGGCGGGGGCGCTGACCTGGGGAAAGTCCTCCAACGCCAGCAGCAGGACCTGGTCAATGGACTCCACCAGGTGGAAGCTCATGCCCTCCCGAGCCTCGTTGGGCACATCCTCCACCAGGTTCTTCTCGTTGCGGCTGGGCAGGATGACCGTCCGCACCCCTGCCCGCCGGGCCGCCAGCACCTTCTCCTTGATGCCTCCCACCGGTAGCACCCGGCCCGACAGCGTGATCTCGCCTGTCATCGCCAGTTCCTTCTTCACCGGACGGCGGGTCAGCAGGGACACCAGGGCCGTGGCCATGGTGACCCCGGCCGACGGACCGTCCTTGGGGATGGCCCCGGCCGGCACGTGGACATGGATGTCCGAGTGCTCCCAGAAGTCGGGCCGGATGCCGAGCTCGCTCGCGTGCGAGCGCACCCACGACAACGCCGTCTGCACCGACTCCTTCATGACGTCGCCCAGCTGTCCGGTGAGAGACAGCGTCTTGGCCCCCTTCATCCGGGTGGCCTCGATGAAGAGGATGTCACCGCCCACCGGCGTCCATGCCAGCCCGACCGCCACACCGGGCGCTCGGGTGCGCTCCTCCAGCTCCTCCTGCACGAAGCGCGGAGCGCCCAGGAGCTCGCCCACGAGCGTGGGCGTCACCTCGACGATGCCGGTCGCGCCTTCCACCCGCCGCTTGGCGAGCTTCCGCGTGATCGCCGCGATCTCCCGCTCGAGGCTCCGGAGCCCCGCCTCGCGGGTGTAGCCGCGCGCGAGGAAGCGAATCGCCTCGTCCGTCCACCGCAGGTGGTCGCCCAGGGTCAGACCGTGGTCGGCGGCCTGCTTGGGCACCAGGTGCTGATTGGCGATGTGCACCTTCTCCTCTTCCGTGTAGCCGGCCAGCTCGATGATCTCCATCCGGTCCCGCAGGGGCGCCGGCACCGTGTCCAGGATGTTCGCGGTGGTGATGAAGAGCACCCGCGAGAGATCGAACGGCACGTCGACGTAGTGGTCGCGGAACGTCCCGTTCTGCTCGGGATCGAGCACCTCGAGGAGGGCCGACGCGGGGTCGCCCCGGAAGTCCATGCCGAGCTTGTCGATCTCGTCCAGCATGAACACGGGGTTCTTCGACTCCGCCCGCCGCAGTCCCTGGATGATCTGGCCGGGAAGGGCGCCGATGTACGTGCGCCGGTGGCCGCGGATCTCCGCCTCGTCCCGCATGCCGCCCAGCGAGATGCGGTGGAACTTTCGCCCCAGCGCCCGCGCGATGGACTTGCCGAGCGAGGTCTTGCCCACGCCCGGGGGGCCCACGAAGCAGAGGATGGGGTCCTTCCCCGCCGGCCGCATGCTCTTGACGGCGAGGTACTCGAGGATGCGGTCCTTCACCTTGGGCAGACCCCAGTGATCGGCGTCCAGGATCTCCCGCGCTTTCGCGAGGTCCAGGTTGTCCTCGGTCTCCTTGGACCACGGCAAGGCGATGAGCCACTCGAGGTACGTCCGGGCCACCGTGTACTCGGCGGCAGCGGGGGGCATCTTGGCGAGCCGGTCCAGCTCGCGCAGGGCTTCGCGCTTGGCCTCATCGGTCATGCCGGCCGCGTCGATCTTGGCCCGCAAGTCGGAGATCTCCTGCCCCCGCTCGTCGTGCTCACCCAGCTCCTTCTGGATGGCCTTGAGCTGCTCCCGGAGGTAGTACTCCCGCTGCCCCTTGCCGACCTCGGACTCCACCTGGGACTGGATCTTCGAGCCCAGCTCGAGGACCTCGACCTCCTTGGTGAGGGCTGACGCCAGCCGGCCGAGCCGCGCCTTGACGGACTCCGTCTCCAGCAGCTCCTGCTTGAGCTGCGTGCTCAGCGAGGGCAAGGTGGCCGCGATCACGTCCGCGATCCGGCCCGGACCCACCACGTTCTGCACCACCCCGGCCAGCTCGTCGGGCAGGAAGGGAGAGAGCTCCACCACCTGCCGGAACAAGGTCGTGGCGTTCCGCTCGAGCGCCTCCACCTCGAGGTCGCCCGGCGTGGGAGCCACGTCCTTCACCTCTTCGACTCGAGCCTGCAGGAACGGCCGCCGCTGCGTCACCTCGACGATGCGCACGCGGGTCAGGCCCTGCACGACCAGGCGGATGGTGCCGTCGGGCTGCTTGACCGTCTTGTGAATGGTCGCCACCGTGCCCACCCGGTGGAGATCCGTCTCCTGCGGCTCCTCGCGCGAGGGATCGCGCTGGCCGAACACCGCGATGACCCGCCCGCCCCGCACGGCGTCCTCGATGAGGCGCACGGACGCCTCGCGGCCGGCCGCCAGGGGCAGTACGGCGTGGGGGAAGAGCACGGTATCGCGAAGCGGAAGAATCGACAGGACCTCCGGCACGGTCACCGGGTCCTTGATCTCGAATTCAGTGGCCATTGATCGTCCTTTCTCAGAACAGCTCGACGGGCGACAACTGCCCCGACGCGGCGCGAACCAGCGCCTCGCCGGTGCCGCGGCTCGCTGCATCCGGCTTCTGGGCCACGTCGTCCCGCACGTAGCCCAGCAGCTGCTCAATCTGGGCCTGCATGTCGAGCATCCGGCGTCTCATCTTTAGGATGATTTCGACTCCGGCGAGATTCACGCCGAGATCCCGGGTGAGCCGGACCAGCCGCGCGATCTCCTCGACGTCTTCCGCCGAGTACATGCGGGTCTTGCCTTCGCTCCGGCTGGGCCGGATGAGGCCCTTTTTCTCGTACATCCGGAGCGTCTGCGGGTGGATCTTCAGCATCTCCCCCACCACGCCGATCATGTAGAGGGGCTTCCCCTTGTCCGTCATGCGCGCGCCGTCCTTCTCACCGCCGCGGGGGGCGGGCCGGGCAGGAGCCGACCGAGGTCACGCACCATCTCCTGGGTGCGGACGTCGAGCCCCCGCGGAATGTCGACGAGGATGGTCACGTAGAGATCGCCCCGCCCATCGGAAGCCAGACGCGGCATGCCACGGCCGCGGACGCGGAGCACTTGCCCGCTCTGCGTGCCCGGAGGCACGACCAGATCGACGTCGCCGGTCAGGGTCCGGACGGGCACGCGCGCGCCCAGCACCGCCTCCACGATCGAGATCAGGACCTCGGCGTGGAGATTGTCCCCCTTCCGGGTGAACACGGGATCGTCGTGAACGCGCGTGATCACGATGAGATCGCCGCGCGGCCCGCCGAAGGGGCCCGCGTGGCCTTCTCCCGGGATGCGAATCTGCGACCCGGTGTCCATGCCCGCAGGGATCGCGACCGCCACCGTGGCGCGCGCCGGGGCTACTCCGCGGCCGTGGCAGGCCGGACACGGATTCGTCACTCGCTCGCCCGTCCCGTCGCAGGCCGGACACGCCATCGGCTGCGGCCCGGCCTCCCCGCCCCAGACCATGCCGGCGCCGCCGCAATGCGCGCAGACGGTTGGCGACGCGCCGGGGCGGGCGCCCGTCGCTCCACACGTGCCGCACGGGGACAGGCGCTCCATCGCCAGCTCGGTGGTCAGCCCCTGCGCCGCCTGCGCGAACCCGAGCTCGATGGGGACGTGCAGGTCATCGCCCCGCCGGCGCGCGCCGGGCCGAGCGCCGGACGCGTCCGCCGGC
>DATEDO010000143.1:0-3521 GCA_035281625.1 Candidatus Methylomirabilota bacterium | reverse complement strand
GTCGAGCTCGGCGAAGCCCCACATCTCCTCCCGCGCCGGGCGGCCCACCGCCCAGGCGTCCCACACGAGCGCGGTGGCATCCCGGCCGAGCCGAATCTCGGTACGCTGGCGGAGCCGGGCGCCGGGCGACGGGATCAGGTGATCGGGCATGTACTCGAGCCGTGCCCCCGGGCCCAGCGTCGCCGTGAAGCGCTGCTCGGCCGTAGCCCCGGTGCTTCGGTACACCCGGGTGGCGGACAGGGTGCTGAGGCAGACGTGAGCTCCCTCACCCAGCCGTACCCGCGCCTCCAGGCGATCGCCGCCGACCACGCCCCCGGTGGGATTCAGCAGCATGAGGGAGGCGGCGTCGGCCTCCAGCGCCATCACCTCCAGGGCCTGCAGAGGGAGCGCGTAGCGACGCTCGGTGAGCACGGTGCGGCCGTCGCGACGGTCGAAGCCCAGCACCAGCAGCCCGTCCCGCCCCACCCGGCGGGCGGCGCCCGCCTCGCCGTCAGGCTTCGAAGAGCAGCTCCCGCCGGATCCAGTCGGCCACGGCCCGGGCGCCGTCGCCGTCACGGAGATTGGTGAAGACAAACGGGCGATCTCCTCTCATGCGCTTGGCGTCCCGCTCCATCACGGTGAGGTCGGCCCCCACGTAGGGGGCGAGGTCGATCTTGTTGATCACAAGGAGGTCGGAGCGCGTGATGCCGGGGCCGCCCTTTCTCGGGATCTTGTCGCCCTCCGCCACGTCGATCACGTAGATGGTGGCATCCACCAGCTCGGGGCTGAAGGTGGCGGCGAGGTTGTCGCCGCCGCTCTCCACCAGCAGCAGCTCGAGGCCGGGAAACCGGGTCACGAGCTGATGCACCGCCTCGAGATTCACCGAGGCATCTTCCCGGATGGCGGTGTGCGGGCAGCCGCCCGTCTCCACCCCGATGACGCGATCCACGGGCAGCGCGCCGCGCCGGATGAGGAACTGCGCGTCCTCCTGCGTGTAGATGTCGTTGGTGATGACCGCCATGTCATAGCGATCGCGGAGGAGGCGCGACAGCCGCTCGACCAGCGCCGTCTTGCCCGATCCCACCGGCCCGCCCACGCCGACCTTGAGGGGGCGCGGCAAGGCGGCCTTCGGCCGCCCGTCCGCATGAGGCGGGGAGGCGCTCATGACCGGAACAGCCGCGCGTCGAGATCGGCATGGGCGATGGCGGCCAGCTCGAGCCCGGGCGCCCAGCCCCAGAGCTCTCCGGCGCCGCGCGCCGCCGCCTCCGCCGCCACGCGGGCGATCAGAGGATGCAGCCGCCAGAGAACGCGCTGGCCGTCGAGCTGCCCCAGGCGCATGAGCCGCAGGGCGGCGCCGATCAGCAGCGAGGTCGCGGAGTAGAGATACCCCGTCGCGGCGGCCTCCGCGCCCACGCCGAGGGCCCCGGCGGCCAGGCCGAAGGCGACCGCGTGATGACCGGGTCGCTCGCCCGCGTCGACCGCGGCCAGATAGCTCCCGAGCGCGGGATGCGCGGTGAGGGCCGTGGCCACACGCAGGGTCTGCCGTCCCATCTGGCGGCTCGCCTCCCGCAGCTCGCGCACGGGCTTCATCGCCTCCAGCATGGCGTCCAGCTCGGCGCACGCGACGCGATCGTCGGCGGCGAAGGCGCGCCGCGCGGCGGCGGCCGCGGTGGCGTCCGTGGGCCCGGCGGCGCCCTCCAGATGCATGACGAGGAAGGCGGCCAGGCTCTCGCCGTCGGTCACACGTCCGTCCTGGCAATACGTCTCGAGGCCGAAGGAATGCGCGTAGCCGCCCGCGGGAAAGGCGCTATCGGCCAGGTGCAGCAGCGGCAGCAGCGCGGGGTCACCCATGGTGGTGGCCCTCATGGGCGTGCGAGGCCGCATGCCGGTGACCGTCCAGCGGGCTCGTCCCCGGCTCGTGGCGGTGCCCGCCGCCGCCGACGGGATCGTAGAGCGCGGTACGCCGCTCCCACGGCACTCCCAGCCGCGTCACGAGCTGCTCCATCGCGGTGTCGTCGGGCACCAGGATGACGTCGCCCTCGAGAGCCAGCGAGAAGTGCCGATTGCCCACGGCGAAGGCCACCCGCACGGCCTCCGCCCGATCGCGCGGGAGCACGGCGAGCACGGGCTCCGGGCGGCCTTCCACCGCCAGGTACCAGCCGTCCTCCACGGCGATGATGTCGCCGGGACGCAGCAGGCTCCCGGTGGGCAGGGCGAGGGCGATCTCACGGCCCGCCGTGGTGAGCACACGCTTGCGCGTCCAGCGGCGCTCCTCCCAGGTCAGGCGGAGGGTGTCCCGCTCCCGGCCGGCCAGGGCACCGGGGGCCGCGTGCAGATGCGGCTCGGTGATGACGATCACGCGGTGGCTCCCGGGCCTAGAAGAGGAAGTAGCGCTGAGCCATCGGCAGCACCGAGGCCGGCTCGCAGGTGAGCAGCTGACCGTCCGCGCGCACCTCGTAGGTCTCCGCGTCCACCTCCATGCGGGGCACGTAGGCATTGTGAATCATCGCCGCCTTCGTGAGGCCGCGACAGCCGCGCACCGCGCTGGCCCGCTTCTGGAGGCCCAGCCGCGTGGGCACATTGTCCTCGAGGGCGGCACGGGAGATGAACGTGAGCGCGGTCGACGCGATGGCGCGCCCATAGGCCGCGAACATGGGGCGATAGCGGACGGGCTGGGGCGTGGGAATGGAGGCGTTGGGGTCCCCCATGGCGGCGGTGACGATGAGCCCGCCCTTCACCACCAGCTCGGGCTTCACCCCGAAGAAAGCGGGCTTCCAGAGGACAAGGTCGGCCAGCTTGCCGGCCTCGATGGAGCCCACCTCGTGGGCGATGCCGTGGGAGATGGCGGGATTGATGGTGTACTTGGCCACGTAGCGCTTGGCGCGCGTGTTGTCCGCGCGCCCGTCGCCCGCAAGGGGGCCGCGCTGCCGCTTCATCTTGTCCGCGGTCTGCCACGTGCGGGTGATCACCTCCGCGATCCGCCCCATGGCCTGGGAGTCGGACGACAGCATGCTGATGGCGCCCAGATCGTGGAGCACGTCCTCGGCGGCGATGGTCTCGGCGCGGATCCGCGACTCCGCGAACGCCAGGTCCTCGGGGATGCTCGGGTTCAGGTGGTGACACACCATGAGCATGTCGAGGTGCTCGTCCATGGTATTCACGGTGAACGGCATCGTCGGATTGGTGGAGGACGGCAGGCAGTTCGACTCGCCGCACACGCGCAGGATGTCGGGGGCGTGGCCGCCGCCCGCGCCTTCCGTATGGTACGTGTGGATCCTCCGGCCGCGGAACGCGCGGATGGAGTCCTCGACGAAGCCCGCCTCGTTGAGCGTGTCCGTATGGATCGCGACCTGGACGTCGCGCTCCTCCGCGACGGCCAGGCAGGCGTCGATCGCCGCGGGCGTCGTGCCCCAGTCCTCGTGGAGCTTGAGCCCGATGGCGCCGGCCTCCACTTGCTCGCGCAGCGGCTCCGGCCGCGACGCGTTGCCCTTGCCGAGGACGCCGAGGTTGATCGGCAGCCCGTCCGACGCCTCGAGCATCCG
>DATEDO010000142.1:0-42636 GCA_035281625.1 Candidatus Methylomirabilota bacterium | reverse complement strand
GCGCCGCCGGGCCGGCGGCCGCTGCTCCCGCCGCCCGATCTCGCCGCCACCCTGCGCCCGGTGGCGCCGCCGCTCGACAAGCCACCCGTCCCGGTGCCCGCGCTGGCGCTGCCGCCCTCGCCCGTGGTGATGCCGGTCCTGCCGCCGCGCGAGGTGCTGAGCGACCCCGGCCTGCGGCCGGCCGTACCCATGCCCCCGGCGCGGGCTCTCGCGTGCAATCCCCTCGGCAGCGTCTTCGGGGTCGCGTCCGAGCAGCTCGAATGCGGCCGCGCTCGCTATCAGAAAGGCGAGCTGGAGGGCGCGCTCGCGGCGTTTCAGTCCGTGATCAGCGGGGGCGCCGACCGCGCGGTGCTGCGCGAGGCGCGCTACTGGGCGGCCGAGACCCTGTTGAGCCTGGGCCGGCGCGACAGCGTGGCCAGCCATCTCGACGTCGTGATCAAGGAGAACCCGCGAGACGAGCTGGGCCTCTACGCCACGCACACGCAGGCCTGGGTGCTGCTCGAGCGCGGCGAAGCCCAGCGCGCGTTCGACCTCTTCCAGGGCTTTCTCCGCGGCAGCGTGCCGCCCGACCTGGTGCCGACCGCGCGACACGGTCGCGCGCTGGCGCTCTATGCGCTCAAGCGCTACCCCGAGGCGCGGGACGAGTGGGTCGCGCTGCTGAACGGAAGCCTGCCGCGCCCGCTCGCGGCGGAGGCGTCCTACTGGCTGGGCGACACGCTCGGGCGGCTCGGTGATCCCGCCGGCGCGGCGCAGCGGCTGCAGGTGTTCACGGCCGCCGGCCCGCAGCTCCTCATCGAGTCGGGGCTCATGCGGCTCGGCTGGTGGCGGCGCGAGGCCGGCCAGCCCCTCGAGGCGGTCAAGCAGTACCGCGGCCTTCTCGCCGCGTACCCGCGAACCAAGGAAGAGGCCTGGGCCCGGTTCGGCCTGATCCGGGCGCTCCTCGACCTCGACGACGTGCCCGCGGCGCGCGACGAGATCGCCAAGCTCCAAGCCGCGGACCGCGGCGGCACGCTGACCCGGCCCGCGCGCCTCCTGATCGCCCGGCATCTCGTGGAGAAGAAGCTCACCGCCGACGCGGACGCGCTCTTCACCGATCTCCTCGGCCAGAATCTGGAGCCTTCGGCCCGCGCCTACGTGCTGGTGCTCAGCGGCGAGTCGCTGCGCCAGGCCGGGCAGACGCAGGAGGCGCGCGATCGCTTCGTGGCCGCGAGTCAGGGTCAGGCCGGCAGCGCGGAAGTGCGCGCGTTCGCGGCGGCGCGGCTGGCTCAGATCGAGCTCGACGCGCGCGAGATGGAGCGGGCGCGCACGCTCGCTGAGCGGCTCCTCGTCGAGGCTCCGCCGGCCTACCGGCCCATTGCCGCGGTCATTGCCGGCGAGGCCTCGTATGGGCTTCGCCAGTACGACAAGGCCGCCGACGCGTATCGCCGCGCCCTCGCCGAGCGGCCCGATCCTGCCGTGGCTGCCTCGGCCCAGCTGGCGCTCGGCTGGGCCGAGCTGCGGCGCGGCCGCCCGGACGCCGCGCGCGCCGAGTGGGATCGCTTCGTGGCCGCCACGCCCGACGACGCCCGCGTGCCGGCCGTGCTGCTGCTCTCCGCCGAGCAGCTCGCGCGCGCCGGGGATCCGGCGGGAGCGCGCGCCCTCCTGGACCGCATCGTGTCCCGCCATGGCGAGAGCGAGCCCGGTCGTATCGCGCGGCTGAACCGCGCCATTCTCGCGCTCCGCGCGGGCGACGCAGCCGGGGCCCTGCGCGACCTCGACGACCCCGGCGTGCGCTCGGGGCTCTCGTCGTACCTCGGGCGCGTGCGTGTCGCGCGCGGGACGGCCCTCCTCCAGACCGGCCGCGCCGCCGAGGCCCGCACCGAGTTCCGCGCCGCCGTGCTGGACGGTGAGGACGTCGCGCGGCTCGGGCTCGGCGTGGTCGCGTTCACCGCGCGGCAGTGGGACGAGGCGACTCGCGAGTTCGCCGCCGCGCGGGACGCCGGTGCCGGCTCGCTCGCCGCCGCGGCCGAGTACGGGCTCGCCGCCGTCGCCTTCAATCAGGGCAAGAGCGATGAGTTCCGCCGCTTCGCCGCGCCGCTCCTCAGCGGCCCCGCCGATCCCGCCACCGCGCCGGGTCTGCTCACGGGCCTGGCGTATCTCGCGGGCGAGGAGCGCAAGTGGCCCGAGGCCCGCGAGCTGACGCTTCGCGTGGTCAAGGATCATGGGCGCAGCCCGGCCGCGCCGCTGGCCCTGGGCGCGCTCGGCGCGGGAGCGGCCGCCGACGGGCAATGGCCCATCGCGCGGGAGGCCTACACCACGCTCGCCACGCGCTATCCGGACCATCCGGCGCTGGAGGCCGGCACACTCGACCACGCGGAGGCCCTGATCCGCACGGGAGCGGCCCCGGAGGCGCAGCCGCGGCTCCGGGCCTTCGTGGACCGCCGGACGGGCGATCCGCGCCTGCCGCGCGCGCTCCTCCTGCTGGCGCAGGCCTACGAGGCGGGCGGCCAGAAGGACAAGGCGCTCGAGCTCTACGCGCGCGTCCGGCAGGACTACCCCGACGCGGCGGGCACGCAGACCGCCGTCTTCGGTCAGGGCCGCCTCCTGCAGAGCGAAGGGCAGTGGGACGCGGCGCGGCCGCTGCTGCAGAAGGCGCTCGACGCCGACGACACCAGCACCGCCGCCGAGGCGGCGTTCCGGCTGGGCGAGGGCTATCGCGCCGCGGGCCAGCCCGCCGAGGCGGTGCAGGCCTACATGACCGCCGCCTACATGGCGCCCGATTCGGCGTGGTCGCGGCGCGCCCTCCTCGGAGCGGGCCAGGCGCTCGCCTCGCTCAAGCAGAACGACTCCGCCGTCATCGTCTACAAGAAGCTCGTCGCCGCCAAGGGCGTGGAGCCGGAGCTGGCCGAGGCCGCGCGCAAGGAGCTGCGCACGCTCGGCGTGAACTAGCCTCGGCGGGGTCTGGTACTATGCTGACCGCCATGCAGGGCTACGGCGGTCGCATCCTCTTCATCGACGTGGGCACCGGCGCCACGCGGGTCGAGCCGGTGAGCCCGGCCCACGCGCGCGCGCTCCTCGGTGGCAACGGCTTCGCCGCGCGCCTTCTGCTCGACCACGTGCCGGCCGGCGTGGACGCCTACGATCCCGCCAACGCCGTGGTCTTCGCCGTCGGTCCCGTCACCGACACCAGCGTCCCCGGCAACAGCCGCGGCTGCGCGGCCACCAAGTCGCCGCTCACCGGGCTCTTCTTCGACTCCACCTTCGGCGGGCGCTTTCCCGCCACCATGAAGCGCACCGGCTGGGACGCCCTCGTCATCACCGGGCAGGCGCGTGCGCCCGTGTACGTGCGCGTCACCGAGGAGGGGGCCACGCTGCGCCCGGCCCGGGCGCTCATGGGCAAGACCACACGCGACACGGTGCTCGCGGTGCAGGAGGCGGAAGGCGCCGCCGCCGACGTGATGGCGATCGGGCCCGCGGGCGAGCGGCGGGTCCGCTTCGCCTGCATGGCCACCTACTGGAAGAATCGCGAGGGCGTGGCCGGGCGCGGGGGCATCGGGGCCGTGCTCGGAGCCAAGAACGTGAAGGCGGTGTCGGTGGCGGGCGCGCGCAAGACCGAGCCCGCGGACCCCGGCGCGCTCAAGGCGCTCATCGAGGAGCGCCGCGAGCCCATGATGACCGGCACCAAGGCGCTCTCCACGTACGGCACGCCGTTCCTGGTGAAGCCCATCAATACCCTGGGCGCGCTCGGCGCCTACAATCTCCGCCAGGAGACGTACGCGGACTATCTCGCCATCTCCGGCGAGGAGATGCACGCGCGCTATCACGACCGCGACACCACCTGCCTCAAGTGTCCGGTGGCCTGCGGCAAGCAGTACGAGATCCGCGACGGCGAGCTCCAGGGCCTCAAGGCCAAGATGCCGGAGTACGAGACCATCTTCGCCTTCGGCTCCATGCTCGGGAACGCCCACGCAGGCTCCCTCACGCGCGCGAACGACCTCTGCGACCTCCTCGGCCTCGACACGATCTCGATGGGCGTGACGCTGGCCTTGCTCGCGGAGGCCCTCGAGCGCGGGTGGGTGAGCGAGGCGGAGGTGGGCGTGCCGTTCGGCTGGGGTCGCTGGGAGGGGATGCTTCGCCTCATCGAGCAGACCGCCGCCCGCGAGGGCTTCGGCGACCGCCTCGCCGAGGGCTCGTGGCGCCTCGCCGAGTCGCTGCATCCCGAGGCCACGCGCTCGGTCTACGCGGTGAAGCGCCTGGAGCTGCCCGCCCACTCGGCCCGCGCGCTCAAGGGCCTCTCCATCGGCTACGCCACCGCCACCCGCGGCGGCAGCCATCACGACACCCGACCCACGCCGCAGTACGCGCCCACCTTCGACCGGCGCTCGCCCGAGGGCAAGCCCGAGTTCGCGGTGCGGAGCCAGCACTTCACCGCCGTGGGCGATTCCCTCGTGATCTGTCGCTTCACCTCGGAGCGGGGGTACGGGCTCTACGTGGAGGAGCCTTACGCGCGCATGGTGCGGGCCATCACCGGCTGGGACGTCACCGTGGAGGAGCTCGAGCGCATCGGCGAGCGGGTGATCAACCTCGAGCGCGCCTTCAACGTGCGCGAGGGCGTGCGCCGCGCCGCCGACGTGCTGCCGTGGCGGGTGATGCACGAGCCCATTCCCGAGGGCCCCTCGGCCGGCATGTTCTGTCCGCCCGACGAGCTCGGCGCCATGCTGGACCGCTACTACGCCCTGCGGGGCTGGGACGCCGACGGCGTCCCCACCCGGGAGCGGCTGGCCGCCCTCGGGCTCTGAGCCTGCCCGCGCTCGGGCGCTCGGCCCGAGAGCCCCCACCTTCCCGATCTGCAAGTCACCGATTCAGTGCAATTCTCCGCCTGGCACGGCTCGTGCCATGCCTACCGGGCCAAGGAGGGGGACGCCATGGAACTCGACACCGTGCTGACTCAGGGACTGACGTACCTGGCCGCCCTCGCGCTTCCGCTCTGGCTACTCGGTGAGCAGGTTGCGGCATGGCTGACGTGGCGGAGGAAGGTGGAGAGGCCGCGGCCGGTCGAGCATACCGCCCCGAAGGCCGAGACCGCGGCGGGCCTGCGGCGCAAGCCTGCCTAACCCGCTGCGTGATCGCGGTGGGCGACGCCTTCATAGGCGTCGCGGGCTCCTGAGCGCGCGCTGCGGCGAGGCGGCCCTCTTCCGGGCCCTTGGCGCCCCCTCTATACTGAGGGCGTGTTCCACTCCGTCGTCGAGGGCTGGTTCCGCGCCCGATTCACCGAGCCGACCCCCGTTCAAGCGCGCGCCTGGCCGCTGATCGCAGCCGGCCAGGACGTTCTCCTCACCGCGCCGACCGGATCCGGCAAGACCCTCGCCGCCTTTCTCGCCTGCCTCGACCGCCTCTTCCGCAAGGCGGTGTCCGGCTCGCTGGACGATCGCACCGAGATCCTCTACGTCTCGCCGCTCAAGGCGCTGTCCAACGACGTGCGCCGGAACCTCGACGAGCCCCTGGCCGAGCTCGCCGCCGCCGCGGCCGCCGCCGGGCTCTCCGCGCCGCTCATTCGCACCGCGGTGCGCACCGGCGACACGCCCGCGCACGAGCGCCGCCAGGCCGGCAAGCGGCCGCCCCACGTGCTCGTCACCACGCCCGAGTCGCTCTTCATCTTGCTCACCGCGGCGTCCAGCCGCGAGTGGCTCCGCGACGTCCGCACCGTGATCGTGGACGAGATTCACGCGGTGGCGGGAGACAAGCGGGGGGCGCACCTGGCGCTGTCGCTGGAGCGTCTCGACGAGCTGGTGTCGGAGGCGAGCGGGGGCGCCGCGCGGCTCCAACGCATCGGGCTCTCCGCGACCGTGCGGCCGGTGGAGACGGCGGCGCGGCTCCTGGTCGGCGCCACCCGCCCCTTGCCCGCGATCGTCGACGTGGGCCAGCGGCGCGACATGGACCTCGCCATCGAGGTGCTGCGCGACGAGCTGGGCGCGGTGTGCACCCACGAGCAGTGGGAGGAGATCTACGATCGCGTGGCCGAGCTGGCCCGCGCGCACCGCTCCACCCTGGTCTTCGTCAACACGCGCCGCCTCGTCGAGCGGGTCACCCGCCATCTCGCCGAGCGGCTGGGGGCGGAGCGGGTGGCCGCCCATCACTCGAGCCTGAGCCGGGCGCGGCGCTTCGACGCCGAGCAGCGGCTCAAGTCCGGCGCGCTGGACCTGGTCGTCGCCACCGCGTCGCTGGAGCTGGGCATCGACGTGGGCACCGTGGACCTCACCTGTCTCCTCGGCTCGCCCCGCTCCATCGCCACCGCGCTCCAGCGCGTGGGGCGCTCGGGCCACGCCCTCCTCGCCACCCCGAAGGGCCGGCTCTTCCCCCTCACGCGCGATCAGCTCGTCGAGTGCGCGGCGCTGGTGCGCGCCGCGCGGCGCGGCGAGATCGATGCGCTGCGCATCCGCACTGCGCCCCTCGACGTGCTCGCGCAGCAGATCGTGGCCATGTGCGCGGAGGGCGAGCAGGACGAGGACGCGGTGTTCGCGCTGTGCCGGCGCGCCGCAAATTACAGCGACCTTCTACGCAAAACCTTCGACGCGGTGGTGGACATGCTCGCCGAGGGCGTGGCCACCCGCCGGGGTCGCGTGGGCGCGCGCATCCACCGGGACGCGGTGGGGAAGCGGCTGACGCCGCGCCGCGGCTCGCGGCTGATCGCGATCACGTCCGGGGGCGCCATTCCCGAGACGGGAACCTACCAGGTGGTGCTGGAGCCGGACGAGACGCCCATCGGCACCCTCGATGAGGATTTCGCCATCGAGTCCATGGCGGGCGACGTGATCCTCCTCGGCAACACGTCTTGGAGAATCAGGAGAGTGGAGAGCGGCAAGGTGCGCGTCGAGGACGCGGGCGGAGCGCCGTCCACCATCCCGTTCTGGCTCGGCGAGGGGCCGGCGCGCACGGCGGAGCTATCCGCCGAGGTCTCGACGATACGGGCGGCGGTGGCCGAGCGGCTGCACGATCCGGATGCCGCCGCGGGCTGGCTCATGACCGAGACGGGCCTCGACGCGCGGGGGGCCGGGCTGGCCCGCGACTACATCGCGGCGGCGCGCGCCGCGCTGGGCGCTGTGCCCACCCTGGACACCATCGTGGTGGAGCGCTTCTTCGACGAGGCGGGGGGCATGCAGATGGTCGTGCACGCGCCCTTCGGCGGCCGGGTCAACCGCGCCTGGGGCATGGCGCTGCGGAAGCGGCTCTGCCAGAGCTTCAATTTCGAGCTGCAGGCCGCCGCCACCGACGACGGTGTGCTGCTCTCCCTGGGCCCTCAGCACAGCTTCCCGCTCGAGACCGTGGCGGGCATGGTGCACCCGCGCGGGCTCGAGGACATCCTGACGCAGGCCGCCCTCCAGGCGCCCATGTTCATGACCCGCTGGCGCTGGAACGCGAGCCGCGCCCTCGCGCTGCTGCGCTGGTCCGGCGGCAAGAAGGTCCCGCCGTATCTCCAGCGCATGCGCGCCGAGGATCTGCTGGTGGCGGTCTTCCCCGCGCAGCTCGCCTGCCAGGACAACGTGGAGGCCGGGCCCGTCGAGATCCCCGAGCACCCGCTCGTGGAGGAGACGCTGCGCGACTGCCTGACCGAGGCCATGGACATGGAGGGGCTGCGCGGCCGTCTCCAGGCGATCCAGACGGGGCGCATCCGCTGCGTGACGCGGGAGACGCCGGAGCCCTCGGTGTTCGCCCACGAGATCCTGAACGCCAACCCGTACGCGTTCCTGGACGATGCGCCGCTCGAGGAGCGCCGCGCCCGCGCCGTCAGCCTCCGCCGCGGCCTCCCCGCCACGGTGGCCGAGGACATCGGCCGCCTCGACCCGGAAGCGATCGCGGCGGTGGTCGAGGAGGCGCGGCCCGATCTTCGAAATGACGACGAGCTCCACGATCTGCTCCTCGACGTGGGCGCGCTGCCGGCGGCGGACGCTCCGCCCGAGTGGCACGACCTCCTGGATAGGCTGGTCGGCGCGCGCCGCGCGGCGCGGCTTCGTGGCGCCGGGCGCGTGTTCTGGGTGGCGGCGGAGCGGCGCTCGCTTGCTGCCGCGGTGTGGCCCGCGTACCGCTTCGAGCCCGAGCTGGTGGAGCCGCCGGCGCGGCGCGCCGCCGCCTGGTCCGGGCGCGAGGGGGCGCTCGTGGAGATCGTGCGCGCGCGCCTCGGGCTGGTGGGCCCGACCACGGCGGCCGAGCTGGCCACCGCCCTCGACGTCACGCCGGGCGAGATGGCCTCCGCGCTGGCCGCCATCGAGGCCGAGGGCGGTGTGCTGCGTGGCCGCTTCACCGGGAGCGCGAACGCCATCGCCAATCGGGAGCCCGAGTGGTGCGACCGCCGCCTGCTCGCGCGCATCCACCGTCGGACCCTGGAGGGGCTGCGGCGGCTCATCGAGCCGGTGTCCGCCGCCGCGGTCATCCGCTTCCTCTTCGCGTGGCAGCACGCGCGGCCCGGCGCGCAGCTGCACGGCCGCGAGGGACTTGCGCGCGTGCTCGAGCGCCTGCAGGGCTTCGAGGCCGCCGCGGGGGCGTGGGAGCGCGAGCTGCTCCCCGGCCGGATGCAGCGCTACGAGCCCGCCTGGCTGGACGAGCTCTGCCTCTCGGGCGAAGCGACGTGGGGCCGGCTCGGCATCCACGCGAGCTCGAAGCATGCGGGGCGTCGGCTCTCGCCCACCGTGCCCTTGGCGCTGCTCCTCCGCCGTGATCTCGGCTGGCTGCTCGAGCCGCGGGACGAGGCGTTGCTGGAGGCGCACTCGGGCCCGGCGCGGGACGTGCTCGCGCAGCTCCGGCGCTCGGGGGCGTGCTTCGTCGACGAGATCGCGGGCGGTGTGCGGCGCCTGCGCCTCGAAGTGGAGGAGGCGCTCTGCGAGCTGGTGACCGCGGGCCTGGTGACCGGTGACGGCTTCGCGGGCCTGCGCAGCCTCATGCACTCGGAGAAACGCCATCGGCCGCGCCCGGGCCGTCCGCGCCCCGGCCTCCGGCCGTCCACCGGCACCGGCCGCTGGGCGCTCCTGGCTCCTCCGGCCTCGCCGCCCGAGGACGACATCGTCGAGGCCAAGGCGCGGCAGTACGTGAAGCGTTACGGCGTGGTGTTCCGCGATCTCCTGCCGCGCGAGTCCGGCGTGCCCGCCTGGCGCGACCTCCTGCGCGTGTACCGGCGCCTGGAGATGCGGGGTGAGCTGCGGGGCGGGCGCATCGTGGGTGGCTTCGTGGGCGAGCAGTTCGCCGCGCCCGAGGCGCTGGAAGCGCTGCGAGCGATCCGGCGTGAAGACCCGCGGGGCGAGGTGCTGCGCGTCTCCGCCTGCGACCCCTTGAACCTCGTGGGCATCATCACCCCCGGCCCCCGGGTGCCCGCCGTGCTCGGCCATCAGGTGGTGTATCGCGACGGCGTGCCCGTGCCCGAGGAGGCGGGCCGCCGCGCCGGCCGCGCCTCCGCCCCGCCCATCCGCTGACGCGGAGCTTCCGTGCCGCCGCTCATCGAGTGTCACGCGCATGTCCTGCCCGACGCCGCGCTCGCGCGCTTCCCCGCCGGGGACAGCGCGCGCTTCGTCACCGCGGAGCGGCGGGTGCTGGCGCGCATGCTGGAGGCTCATGACGCCAACGAGGTCACGCACGCGCTCCTCTCCGATTCCTTCTACATGGAGACGTCCGCCGAGGAGCTGCCCGCGTGGAGCGCGCTCGACCGCGCGCGGCTCTACAACGACAGCCTGGCCGCGCTGATCGCGCGGCACCGCGGGCGGCTCTTCGGGCTCGGCTGCGTGGATCCGTGGGGTGGGGACGGCGCGGCGCGAGAGCTGGAGCGGATGCTCGGCGAGCTGGGCTTCGTGGGCGCGCTCGTCAATCCGTCCGACGGCCGGCGCTATCTCGACGACGCGGCCTGCGCGCCGCTGCTCGCCACCGCCGAGCGCCTGGGCCGGCCGCTCTTCGTCCATCCCACGCGCGACTTGCCTGCCGACGAGCACTGGCGGGACTTCGTGCTCTCGCTCGTCATGGGCCGGCCCACCCAGACCGCCCTCTGCGCGGCGCGGCTCATCCTCACGGGGGCGCTCGCTCGCTACCCGCGCCTCGATCTCCTCCTCGCCCATGGCGGCGGCGTGCTGCCGTTCGTGGCGGGCCGGCTCGACGCCGCCTGGATCGCGTATCGGCCGGAGCGCTGGCACGGCCCCGACGTGCTCGAGATGGAGCCCTCGACCTATCTCTCCCGCTTCCACGTGGACACCAACACGTGGTCCGTTCCCGCGCTGCGCCTGCTGCTCGAGGTGCTGGGGCCGGAGCGCCTGGTGGTGGGCAACGATCAGCCGCCGGTGTGGGCGCCGCTGGAGGAGTCGCTCGCCCTGCTCGCCGCGCTTCCGCTCAGCCCCGCCCAGCGCGAGGCCGTCCTCTGGCGCAACGCCGCGCGGCTCTTCCATCTCGGCGGGGTGGTCTAGCCCCCTCGACGCCGGCGGGCCTTTCGTGCTATCCCCTCTCCCGAGGAGGGCCCGTCCATGCGTCGATACCGGATCGTCGTCCCCATCTTGCTGGCCGCGCTGGTCGTGGGTCTCGGGCTCGAGCGGGCCAAGGCGCAGGCGCCGAAGGAAGTCCTCATCGGCGTCCTGCTCCCGCTGACCGGCAACTTCGCGAGCCTCGGCCAGCAATACCTCTGGTCGAATCAGACCGTCGAGGACATCGTCAACAACGACTATCCCGATCTCAATGTCCCGCTCGGACCGGGTAAGGGCTTCCCCGGCCTCGCGGGGGCGGCCATGAAGCTCGTGGTGCGGGACGATCAGAGCCGCGGGGATCTCGCCCGCACCCTCGTCGAGCAGCTCATCACCGTGAACAAGGTGCACTGGATCGACGGCGAGGGGACCAGTGGCAACACGTCCATCATCCAGCCGGTGGTGGAGGGCTACGGCATTCCCCTCTCCTGCCATCCGTGCGCCTCGCCCACCTTGACCGAGAAGGGCTTCAAGTGGTTCTGGCGCACGGGGCCCCACGATCGGGTCATGGTGGACAGCGTCTTCCAGTTCCTCAAGGACTGGCCCAAGCATGGCGGGCCCACCGACCTCAAGACCGTCGCCGTCTTCACGTGCGACAACCTCTTCTGTCAGGACAACCACAAGATCGCGCTCGAGCACGCCGCGCAGGCCGGCTTCAAGGTGGTGGCGGACCTCACCACCAAGACCGGCGCGACCACGCTGGCCTCCGAGGTGCAGCGCCTGCAGGCCGCCAACCCCGACGTCCTCTTCTTCGTCCAGTACCCCGCGGAGACGGCGGTGTTCCAGGCCGACGCCAAGCGGGCGGGCTGGATGCCCAAGGTCATCGCCACCAGCAACGGCGCCTACTCCGACCAGACCTGGCTGGAGGCGCAGAAGAAGACCAACGGCGGCGCGGCGTGGCTGGGGCGTGATCCGACGGCCATCGACCTCGCGAGCAAGAAGCCCTCGTGGAAGAAGGTCAACGAGATCTACAAGAAGTACAGCCGCGGGCAGGAGATGGGCGAGCTGGCGATGCGGCAGATCACCGGCATGCTCTGGATGGCCGATACCATCAACCGGGCCAAGTCCGTCGATCCCGCCGCACTCAACAAGGCGGCGGCCGAGACCAACCTGAGCCCGGAGATGCTGATCATCGACTACAAGGGTGTGCGCTTCAACAAGAGCAATCAGAACGAGCTCGCCACCGGCGTGGTGACACAGATCGGCTGGGACGGCGAGAAGCACACCATCTGGCCGTGGGAGCTCGCCAAGCAGGCGGGCTACACGCCGATGTACCCGAACCCGAGCTGGCAGGAGCGGGACGCGAAGCCCAAGCCCGCCCGTTGAGCGGGAGCGCGACCGCGTGACCGAGCTCGCCCAGGCCGTCGCCAACGGCCTCCAGATGGGGCTGCTCTACGCCCTCGTGGCGGTGGGGCTCGCCATCATCTGGGGGCTGATGGAGATGGTCAACTTCGCCCACGGCGAATTCATGATGCTGGGCATGTTCGGGGCGTGGTGGCTCAGCGCCACGCTCGGCTGGGATCCGCTGGTCGCCATGGTCCCGGTCGGCCTCGCCATCTACGTGCTCGGCGTGGCGACCTACTCCCAGCTGATGCGTCGGGTGCAGCGGGGCGACGCCTTCGCCCAGATCTTCGCCACGGTGGGCTTGCTCCTCTTCCTTCAGAACGGCGCCGTCGCCCTCTTCACCAGCGACTACCGCTTCGTCTCCGACACCGTGCTGGCCCGCCTCAGCGGGACGCAGCTCTCGATCCTCGGCGTGAAGCTCGGGGTGCCGCTGCTCCTCGCCGGCCTGCTCGCCCTGGTCCTCTTCATCGCCCTGTATCTCCTCGTGGACCGCACGGAGTTCGGCCTGGCGCTGCAGGCGACCTCGGAGGACCGCGACGCCGCGATGCTGGTGGGGATCCGGCCCCAGCGGATGTTCGCGGTGGCGTGGGGGCTCGGCGCGGCGCTGGTCGGGATCGCGGGCGTGATCCTCGCCAATTTCTTCTCCGTCTACCCGCAGGTCGGGCTCTCCTTCACCGTGCTGGCCTATGCCATCGTGGCCCTCGGCGGCTTCGGCAGCATCCTCGGGACGCTCTGCGCCGCGCTCCTCGTGGGTGTGGTGCAGAGCGTGACCGTGGTCTATCTGCCGCCCGCCTTCAAGGACGCCTTCGTGTTCGGCTCGTACCTCCTCATCGGGCTGTTCCGCCCGCAGGGTCTTTTTGGCCGCTTCTAGCCGGTGGACGGCTCTCCCATGAGGCGGGCGGCGCTCGTCGCCGGACTGGTGGTGGCGATCGCGTATCCCGTCGCGGTGCAGATGACGGGCTACACGTATTTCCAGACCGTGGGCTTCCTGGTGCTGATCTACGCCACGCTGGGGATCGGCTGGAACTTCATCGGCGGCTGGGCGGGCCAGTTCGACTTCGGGCCCCACATCTTCCTCGCCACCGGGGCCTACACCGCCGCGCTGGCCGCCGTCCACTGGAGCTGGAGCCCGTGGCTCGGCATGGCCGCCGGCATCGTCGTCTCCATGGTGATCTGCGCCCTCATCACCTTTCCGGTGACGCGGCTCCGCGGGCACTACTTCGCCATCGCCACCGTGGCGATGTGGATGATCGCCCAGCCCATCGGCGCCACGTGGGAGCTCATCAACGGGAGCCGCGGCCTCTTCATCCCGCTGACGCCCGCCACGTCGAGCTGGGAGGCCATCTGGACGCTCGGCTGGGGCGGCCGGAGCAAGGCCTTCGCCTACTACTACGTGGCCCTCGGCCTCTTCGCCGCCGCGATGGTCCTCGCGTACCGCGTCGACCGCTCCAAGCTCGGCTACTACTTCCGCGCCATCCGCGACGATCAGGAGGGAGCGGAGGCCATCGGCATCGACAGCCGCGTGTACAAGACCCTCGCCCGCTGCCTCACCGCCGCCGTGTTCGCCGCGGGCGGCGTCATCTACGGCTTCTGGGCGCTCGCGGTGTTTCCCGATCAGGTGCTCGAGATGAACTGGGCGGTGCTGCCCATGATCTCCACCGTGCTGGGCGGCATTGGCCGGCTCTGGGGCCCGCTGCTCGGCGCCTTCATCCTGATCCCCATCTCCCAGGTGATGAGCGCGACGCTGGGCACGGGTCCGCTCGCCGGCCGCGGCCTGGACGTGATCGTGTACGGCATCATCATCATGGCGGTGGCGGCGTTCCGGCCCAATGGGCTTCTCTCGCTCCCGTGGGCGCGGTGGTTCGGCCGTGGCTAGCGCCGGCGCGCTCCTGAAGGTGGAGCGGTGCACCAAGCTGTTCGGCGGCCTCGTCGCCAACCGCGACGTGTCGGTCGAGATCACGTCGGGCGAGATCGTGGGGCTCATCGGGCCGAACGGGGCGGGCAAGACCACGCTCTTCAACTGCATCAGCGGCCACTACCATCCCGACCAGGGCCGCATCGTCTTCGACGGCCACGACGTGAGCCGCACGCGGCCGGACCGCATCTGCCACCGTGGGGTGGCCCGCACCTGGCAGATCGTGCGCGCCTTCGGCCGCATGACCGTGCTGGACAACGTGATCTGCGGGGCCCTCACGCGGACGAACAGCCTGGGCCGCGCGCGGACGAAGGCCCTCGCCATGCTGGAGTTCACCGGTCTCCGCGGCAAGGATGGTGAGCTGGCCGCCGGCCTGACCCTGGCCGACAAGAAGCGGCTCGAGATCACCCGCGCGCTGGCCACCGAGCCGCGGCTGCTCCTCCTCGACGAGGCGATGTCCGGCCTCACGCCCACCGAGACCGCCGCGGCCGTGGACCTCGTGCGCCGCGTGCACGCCGACATGCATCTCGCCATCTGCGTGGTGGAGCACGTGATGGAAGTGGTGATGCCGCTGTCCCACCGCGTGGTGGTGCTGGACCACGGCGAGAAGATCGCCGACGGCGCGCCGGAGGTGGTGGTGCGCGACCCGCAGGTGATCGCGGCGTACCTGGGAGAGCACGGTGGCGCGCGCGCCTGAGCCCGTCGCCGTCACGCGGAGCGCCGCCCCGGGCGCGGAGCCCCTGCTCGACATCCGCGACCTGCGCGTGGCCTACGCCACCGGCGTACTCGCCCTCCATGGGGTGTCGCTCCACATCCGCGCCGGGGAGATGGTGGCGCTGGTGGGTGCCAACGGGGCCGGGAAGTCCACGCTGCTCAAGGCCATCGCGGGTCTCGTGAGTCCGCAGGCAGGCGAGATCTGGTTCGGCGGCCGGCGTGCCGACACCGTGGAGGCGCCCGAGCGCGTGCGGCTGGGCATCGCGCTCGTCCCCGAGGGGCGCCGCCTCTTCAGCCGGCTGACGGTGGCGGAGAACCTGACGCTCGGCACCGCCACCAACCCCGATCCCGCGCACCGCCGTGCCATGCTCGAGCGCGTGTACGAGCTGTTCCCCCGCCTCAGCGAGCGCGCCACGCAGCGCGCGGGCACGCTGTCGGGCGGTGAGGGCCAGATGCTCGCCATCGGCCGCGCCCTCATGTCGCGCCCGCGCTTCCTCATGCTGGACGAGCCGAGCCTCGGCATCATGCCGCGCCTGGTCGACACCATCATGGACGTGCTCCGACGGCTGCACGCGCGCGAGGGCCTCACCATGCTGCTGGTGGAGCAGAACGTGCCGTCCGCGCTCGGCCTGGCCGACCGCGGCTACGTGCTCCAGACGGGACGCGTGGTGATGGAAGGCCCGAGCGCCGCCCTGCTCGGCAGCGAGCTGGTGCGCAAGGCGTACCTGGGCATGTAGCGGGGCGGCATGGCGACCCGGGACGCGCGGGGCACGGAGGTGTTGATCGTCGGCGGCGGGATCGCGGGCTGCTCGGCTGCGTTTCACCTCGCGCGGCTCGGCCACGTCGTGACCCTGGTGGAGCGTGGCGACATCGCCGGCGCCGCCTCCGGGCTCAATGCCGGGCTCATCGACTGCGTAGGCTGGAGCCACCGACGCGACCTCCACGACCATCTCACCGCGGGCAGCGTGGAGATCTTCGAAGAGGTGCAGCTCGACGAAGGCGAGGACGTGGAGTTCCGCCGCTCCGGCTCGCTCCAGGCCATTCACACGCCGGAGCAATACGAGTACACGCACAAGCGCGTGGCCGACCTTCAGGCCCAAGGCCAGCGCGTGGAGCTCCTCACCACGCGCGAGGCGCGAACGCTCGAGCCCGGCTTCTCCTCCGCGCTCCTGGGCGCCATGTACTCGCCGCTCCGTGCCCAGGCCGACCCGGTGAAGGGGACGCGGGCCTTCGCGACCCTCGCCACGCGCCAGGGCGCGCGCATCTCGACCGGACGGACGGTGACCGCCCTCTCGCCGCGCGCCGGCGGCGGCTGGAGCGTCCGGATCCCGGAGGGCACCGTCGAGGCCGACATCCTCGTCCTCGCCGCGGGCGCCTGGTGCGCCGCGCTCGGGGCCATGCTGGGCCTCGACATCCCCATCGTGCCGGTGCGCGGGCAGATGTGGGCGACGGCTCCGGTCGCGCCCGGCGTCTTCCAGACCATCTCGGCCGCGGAGTCCGCCCACGACTGGGCGCGCACCCCGCCCACCGACCCGCCGAATCTCACCATCCGTGACGGCCGGCGGCTCACCCGCCACCTCTACGGCCGCCAGCGCCGGAACGGCGAGATCATCTTCGGCGGCGACCGCGAGTGCGTGGGGGAGAACACCACGCCCGATCCCGCGGGCATCGAGGTGAACCGTGCCCACGCCGCGAGCGTGCTGCCGTTCCTCCACGACGTCCCGATCGCCCGCACCTGGGCCGGGCTGATGCCGTTCCCGCGCGACGGCAAGCCCCTGATCGGCCGTCTCCCCGGCCACGAGCATCTCTGGATCGTCAGCGGCCTCGCCTCCTCGGGCTTCGGGCGCGGGCCCATGGCGGGCAAGCTCCTCGCGGAGTCGGTGCACGTCGGCGTGCCACTGCCCATCCTCGCGGAGGCCGATCCCACGGGCCGAGTGCGCCCGGCCCGCTCGCGCTAGAATCTCGGCAGGAGGAGGGACGAATGGCCGGGGGACGCGCGGGGCTACAGGCCGGCGTGCTCCTCGCGGGCGCGACCGCGGGCCGGACGGCGTGACCTACACGCGCGACATCGCGCCCGTGCTCGCGCAGCACTGCCAGTCCTGTCACCGCGACGGCGAGATCGCGCCCTTCCCGCTGACGAGCTACGACGCCGCCTACACGCGTCGAAACAGGATCCTTAGTACAGCGGATCATGAATTCGTTCCGGGTTCTTATCTCATGAGACAGCGCGTACTGCGATAAGGCAGGCGACGGCATCGATGTTCCGTAAGAGGCCCCGTTACCTGGCAGGAGGCGGTGTGGTAGCCTCGGCCATGGGCTGCCGCGTAGCCGCCGTCGTGTCGGTACTGCTGGTCCTCCTCGGCTGCGCCTGGCGGCCGGTGCGCGCGGATGTCACCAAGACCGCCCGCGTCGGGTACCTCAGCCTCTACGCGCCCGCGGAGTTCTCACCGGTCCAGCAGGCACTCGTCGCCCGTCTCGGCGAGCTCGGCTGGCAGACCGGTCGCAACTTCTCCATCGTCTTTGCCCACGCGAGCGGCGTCCCCGCCCGCCTCGACGAGCTGGCGGCCACGTTCGCTCGTCAGAATCTCGACGTGATTGTGGCGTCCGGCGTCTCGGCCGTTCTGGCCTCCAAGCGCGCGGCGCCGCACATCCCGGTGGTGATCGCCGGCGCCTCCGATCCGGTCGCCTTCGGTATCGTCGCGACACTGGCCCGTCCAGGAGGAAACGTCACGGGGGTCGCCGACACGCCCGGGCGGGAGCTGGAGGGCAAGCGCCTCGAGACGCTGAAGGAGCTGGCACCCCACGCAACGCGGCTCGCCGTTGTCCTGGATTCCTCCAGTCGTCGCGACCCCCTCACCATCCTGGCCGCTGCCCGAACCTTAGGGCTCACGCTCCTGATCTCGCCGGAGACGACGACGCCGGACGCTTTTCGGAGAACGTTCGCCGCGCTCAAGCGCGACGGCGCGCAGGCCATCTACGCGCCCGAAACGCCCATCAACGCCGAGCATCGAGAGCTGATCATCACCCTCACGGTCGAACATCGCCTGCCGGCCATGTTCGGCGCGCGCGAGTTCGTGGATGCCGGCGGCCTCGCCGCCTATGGCCCCAGCTACGTGGCGCTGCATCGGCGCGCCGCGGAGTACGTGGACCGGATTCTGCGCGGCGCGACCCCGGGCTCGATCCCCGTGGAGCAGCCGAGCCGGCTGGAGCTTGCGATCAATCTCAAGACAGCGGCAACGATTGGTCTGGCCGTGCCTCCGGCGCTACTGCTCCGGGCCGATCACGTCGTTCAATGAACGAGGGGAGGAACCGGATGAGACGGTACATCGCGGTTTTGCTCGTCTCGTGCGCCCCGTTGCTTCTCGCGCCTGCTGGGGCCAATGCCCAGGAGGTCATCTACCTCATCCGACACGCGGAGCAGGGCCCGCCGCCCGAGCTGGTCCTCACCGAGGCCGGGCACCGCCGAGCCGCCGCGCTGGCGCACCGCCTCAAGGACGCGCGCATCAACTCGGTCTTCGTCACGAACGCCGCCCGCACCCAGCAGACCGCGGCGCCGATCGCTCGGGCCCTGAACCTCGAGCCCAAGCAAACCCCGATGGACGACGTGGACCTGCTCGTCAAGCAGGTGCGCTCACAGCACGCCGCCGACCGCGTGCTGATCGTCAACCACGCGCTGAACATCGGCATGATTCTGAAGGGCTTCGGTCACCGCGAAGAAGTGGTGGTCGCCCGCGACGACTACGAGCCGCTGTTCGTGATCGTCCCGCGCGGCGAGGGACCGCCGCTGGTGCTCATGCTCCGTCTGTGAGTCCGGCCGAAATAGTGCGGTAGTTATCCGACAGGTCGCCGCTGGCGCCGGGACAAGCGGCTTCGCGTGATCCCGGTGCTCAACATGGGCTTCCGCATCCCCGCCGGCGTGGCGCGCCACGTCGTTCAGGCGAGCTTCACGCTTCCGCCGGCGTGGAACCTGTGCGCCATCGCCGTCTCGCCCCACATGCACCTTACTCGGGCGCGAGATCCGGGTGACCGCGACCTATCCCGACGGCACGACGCGGCCGCTCATCTATATCGACGACTGGGACTTCCACTGGCAGGGAAACTACACGTTCCGCCAGCCGGTGCCGTTGCCCGGCGGCACGCGCCTCGACGTCGAGGCCGTCTACGACAACTCCACGCGGAATCGGTGCAATCCGCGAGACGTCGGCTGGGGCGATGCCACCACCGACGAGATGTGCATCGTCTTCATCCGCGCGACCGTGGACACGGAGCGCCTCCGGCATGAGCCGGCGTATCCCGGCGTCGCCGCCCGCCGGCCCTGAGGGAGGACTCTCGCCGTGTCGGCTCCCTCCCGCGGCGAGACGGAAAACCCCGCTCCCGCCGGCTGGGCAGGAGCGGGGGGCTTGGGGCTACGCGAGCTCGTTCAGCGCGGCGGGCACGAGAACGTCACGGTCCGGGATCCGTCGACGTTCGTCACGATGGTCGAGGTCATCGGATACGAGCCGCAGCGGGCCGCGGCCGTCTGCGACGCCTGGATCAGCTCCTGGTCCGAGCGATAGGTGTAGCGCATACCGGGCGGCGAAACCACCGTCGTCGTCGTGGTCGTCGACGCCACCGTCGGCGGGACGGGGCCGACGCACTCGAAGACCACGGTCCGCGTGCCGTCGGCATTGTTCGTCACCGTCCGGGTGTGCGGCGTGGTCTGATACTGCGCGCAGTACGAGGCCGCGTTCTGATTCGCCTGGAGCAGCTCCTGATCGGTTCGATAGTTGTAGGTGACGGTGGGGTTGCTGGCGTGGATTTCCCGCGGTGTCTGAGCACAGGCGGTCAGTGACGCGGCCGCCACCAAGCCGACGCCCAGCCCCTTCAAGGTGCGCATGGTGTTCATCGTGAGCCTCGCTTTTCCTGGCGTAGTGACGCCGACTCGAGACGAGCAGAGATATTGCGATTGCTGTGCCAGGCGCGCCCCACGCGCGAGCAGGCGCCAAGGGGGCGATGTCGCGGCGGAAGTGCGGGGAAGACGGGCTCGGGCCGCCGATGCCGGCTAGTTCTTACCCGTCCGACCCGATTCGAAATTCCCCGCTATGACAGCGAGCCGGTCGGGATCACGGCGATGCTGGAGTTCAGCCCCACGACCTGGCTCAGCTTGAACGTGCAGCCGAGGAGGGTCGAGCCCCAGCCCGCCCGGAACACCAGCGCCTGCGCGAGCGCCGGCGACGCCGTGCAGCCCTGGAACATCAGGCGGGTACCTTGATTGACGGAGATCCCGGGCCCGCCGGTCGACGTCTTGTTGAAGGAGGCGGCGATCAGCTGGTGACTGTCCGGGCGCAGCGACACGTTGCTGAGGTTGGGTGAGTCGAACACGACGTGGGCGGCGTTGCCCTCCCACTTGCAGCGGAGGAAGGTCCACCCCTGCGCGCCCGCCAGCGTCACTGCCGTCCCCGTGTTGGACTCGAAGTGGCAGCGCACCAGCGACCACTCGTTCGACGGCACGCTCGTCGCCCGCGCGTTCAGCGCGGCGGAGTTGTGGCGAAAGTCGCAGTGCGTGAGCTGCAGGCCGCTGGCCGCGTCTCCGACCTGGATGCCGGTGGTGTTGTAGATCAGCTTGCAGTCCTCGAAGTGCCCACCCTCGGCGGCGAACACGCGGATGCCCGTCCGGCACCGCTCGACGCGCACCCCGCGGATCCAGCACGACCGCGGGTTCGACGACGGCACGGCCGGATCCGCGCCGTAGTCGATGCCCACCGGCGTGCTGCCGGTGCCGGCGAGGGTCAGCATCTCGATGCCGCACCCCTGGATCTCGCGCTCCGCGGCGCGTGGGTCGGGCTGCACGAGCCGGATGACCGGCACGGCCAGTCCCGGCGCGGCGCGCAGCACCGTCCGCAGCCCGGCGCCGCGGAGGATGGCGCGCGACGGCAGCCGGAGCCCGCGGCTGATGGTGACCTCGCCGGCCGGCAGCTCGACCAGGCCGACCGTGTTCAGCTGAGCCTGGATATCGGTCTCGGTGAAACCGGCGGCCGCAGCGGGTGTCGCGAGCCCAGCGACCATCGCCGCCCCCGCGACCGCTGCGTGCCCCGCCACCACCGACCTCCCGGCCAGCGGCAGCCCGACCCCCGCCGCAGCGCGTGCAATAAAGTGCCGTCGCTCCATCAGTCCTCCATTCAAGCGGATATTTTCTTCCCTGTAGATCACCATCGGCGGGTGAGTATCAGGCGGTCAAGGTCATCCGCGTCATTTCGACCCACTGCGGTGCGTGAATATTGCTATGAAAGGTGATGATAGAACTTCGCATCGCGTTAAGCAGCGGCTCTTCGCCCGCAATCGAAGAGGCTGCGGTAGAATTGCGTCCGGCACGGGCAGATCGAAGGCGCAGGCGGGTAGCTCAGCTGGGAGAGCGCGGCCCTTACAAGGCCGAGGTCGTGGGATCGATACCCACCCCGCCTACCACTTCGTCGCCGCGCCGAGGACTCGAGTGCGCCTTCGTCGGAAGAGGCGGCAGCCGAGTCGAGGTCCCGCACGCGTCGCCCCACTTTACACATCGGATGCGGCCGCGCGGCATCCCGGATCGTCCCCCCTAGGTCGTGCACTCCGCGAACGATGCCGCCGCATCGGCGGACGGACGTTCCCGTGTGCGGATACCAAATGTCCCCACGAACGCGACGGGCCCCCTCGTGAAGCGGAACCAGCGCACGACCACCGCACGCCGGACACCGTCTCGACCGGAGTGTCGATGCCGTTTGCGAATCCCGCGAGGCGGGCGTGGCGCCGTCAGCATCTCAGCGATTCGCTTGTCCTCTTGATCGAGGCGTAGTTGATGCATTGACTCAACGGCAGTACCGAGAGGGACGGCGTAGGACTCCAGGCCGTGGAGGGCGGATGACACGACACCGAAAGATCGCCGCGATTCTCGTCCTGCTCGCGGCGGTTCTCAGCGGGATTCCCGGACGCGCCGACGCTGTTCAGCTCCTTGTCAGCGACCCTGGTGCGAACGCGGTCCTCAGCTACCACATCGAAACGAAAACGTTCGACGGCGTCTTCGCGTCTGGAGGTGGGCTGATCGAGCCCAGCGGGCTCACCTTTGGACCGGACCGCAATCTCTACGTGGGCAGCCTCGACAACACGGTCAAGCGCTTCGACGGAAGCACCGGCGCCTTTATCGACACCTTCACCACCGGAGGCGATCTCCACGTTCCAGCTGGCCTCAAGTTCGGCCCGGACGGGAACCTCTACGTCAGTAGCATCTTCAGCAACAGCGTCCTGCGCTACGACGGAACGACCGGCGCCTTCATTGACGCCTTCGCCACGGGTGGAGGGCTCAACCAGCCGACCGGATTGGTCTTCGGCCCGGACGGGAACCTCTACGTTGCCGGTTCCCTTAGCCGGGTCTTGCGCTACAACGGAGTAACGGGGGAATTCATCGACGTGTTCGTCCCCGAGTTCAGTGGCGGGCTCCTGAATCCGAACGACCTTGTCTTCGGCCCGGACGGGGATCTCTACGTCGGAAGTGGAGCGTTCACCGGCAGCGTGTTGCGCTACGACGGGACGACGGGGGAGTTGATCGATACATTCGCCTCGGGGGGTGGGTTGAGCTTGCCGGGAGGCCTCGTGTTTGGTCCGGACGGGCACCTCTACGTGAGCAGCCCTGGTTCCACGACGACCCAACCCGACATGATCCTGCGTTACGACGGCACCAGTGGGGATTTCGTCGACGCCTTTGCGTCGGGAGGGGCGCTCAGCTTCCCGCAATACCTGGCCCTCACGCAAACCGCCGCGGCGCCCGTGCCGGGACCGGCTACGCTGATGATGCTGGGCGTCGGTCTGGCCTCTCTGGCTCTCGCGTCGTGTTCCCTACGCCCCCAGATACGCCCGCTGCACCCGCGCGTCCGCCAGTAGCGCCTCGCGCGCCCCTTCCAGCGCGACGCGGCCCGTCTCCAGCACGTAGCCGCGGTCGCAAAGCTCCAGGCCCTCCACCACGCGCTGCTCGACGAGCAGAATCGTGATGCGGCGCTCGCGCCGGATGCGGTCGACGGTCTCGAAGATCTGCTCGACGATCCGGGGCCCGAGGCCCTGGGAGGGCTCGTCGAGGAGGAGCAGATCCGGCTGGGCCATGAGCCCGCGGCCGAGGGCCAGCATTTGTTGCTCGCCGCCGGAGAGCGAGCCGGCGAGCTGGGTGCGGCGCGCGTGCAGAATCGGGAAGAGGCGCAGCACGGTGTCGAGCGCCTCGGCGCGCCCGGCGCGGGCCGCCTTGCGATAGGAGCCGAGCTCGAGGTTCTCCATCACGGTGAGCGAGGGAAAGACGCGGCGGCCCTCGGGGACGTGGGCGATGCCGAGCGCGGCGCGCTGGGCCGGACGGAGGCGCGCGAGGTCTCCGCCCTGGTACGTGATGCGGCCTTCGGCGGCGGGGACGGCGCCGGAGATGGCCTTGAGCAGCGTGGTCTTGCCCGCGCCGTTGGGGCCGACGATGGTGACGAACTCTCCCGCGCCCACCTCGAGCGACACCTCGGCGAGGGCGTGCAATCCCCCGTAGGTCACGCCGAGGCGTTCCACCGTGAGCATGCGGGCGGTGGTCGGCGTCACGACGGCGACCCCGCGCGCGCGAGCCAGCGCTTGCCGAGATAGGCCTCGATGACGGCGGGCTGGCGCGTCACCTCGCCGGGCGGGCCCTCGGCGAGGCGCCGGCCCTGATCGAGCACGACGAGCCGGTCGGCCAGGCGCAGCAGCGCCTGCATGGTGTGCTCGATGATGACGACGGTGATCCCGGCGTTTCGCACTCGGCGGATCATCGCGATCATCACGTCCACGCCGTCCGCGGAGAGGCCGGCGAGCGGCTCGTCCAGCAGCACCACGCGCGGCGAGGTCGCGAGGCAGCGCGCCAGCTCCATCAGCCGCAGCTCGAGGGTGGTGAGGCCGCCGGGGAGGGCGTCGGCGCGCTCGGCCATGCCCACCTGGGCCAGCGCGGCCAGGGCGAGCTCGCGCACGCGGCCCACGCGGCGCTCGCGCACGAAGCCGCCCACCATCACGTTCTCCAGCACGGTGAAGCGCGGGAACGTGCGCACCACCTGGAACGTGCGCCCCATGCCGCGGCGACAGCACTCGCTCGGGCGGAGGCCGGTCACCGCCTCGCCGAGCAGGCGCACCTCGCCGGCCTCGGGCCCGAGGAAGCCGTTCAGCACATTGAAGAGCGTGGTCTTGCCCGCGCCGTTGGGTCCGATCACGCCCAGGATCTCGCGCTCGCGCACCTCGAAGGAGACCTCCGACAGCGCCTGGAGGCCGAGGAACGCCTTCGAGACCCCGCGCACCTCGAGGAGCACGGGACCGGCGCCGGGGCGCGCGCCGTCCTCGTCCGCCGGGGCCAGGATGGGCGGGCGGCCCACCGCGGCGGCGCGATCGGCGCGCGCCCGGAGCGCGTGCCGCACGCGCCAGTAGAGACCTTCCGGCGCGTAGAGGGTGATGACCACCAGGGCGGCGCCGTAGACCACGCCCTGGATGCCGGGCAGGCGGTCGCCCACGGTGGAGTCGAGGATCTCGCTCACCGGCACCATGAGGGCGGCGCCGATCAGCGGGCCCCACAGCGTGCCGGTGCCGCCCACCATGCAGACCACCAGGGTCTGCGAGATCACGAGGAGCCCGAACACCGCGTCCGGCGTCACGATGAAGAGGATGGCGTGGATGTACACGGCGCCGGCCACCGCGGCGGGTGTGGCGCTCAGCATGTAGGCGGCCATCTTGCCGCGGAAGGCGTTGACGCCCATGGCCTCGGCCGCCTGCTCGTTCTCGCGGATCGCGCGGAGACGATACCCCAGCCGGGAAGTCTCGATGGCGCGCGAGAGCACGAGCGTGGCCCCCAGCACGCCGAGGGCGAGGAGAACGAAGCTCCGGGGCTCGGTGAACTGCATGAACCAGCCGGGATCGTCACGCTTCATGGGAATCGCCACTTCCTGATAGCCGAGCCAGTCCATGACTATTCTGAAAATGAGTGGGTAGGCGAGCGTGGCGAGACCGAAGTAGATGCCGGCGAGGCGAAAGGTCGGCAGCCCGATCAGCACCGCCGCGAGCACGGCCGCCGCGACGGCCACGCCCATGCCGATCCAGGGCGTGAGCCCGGCCTTGACGACCAGGAGCACGGTTACGTAGGCGCCGATGCCGAAGAACACCTGGTGCCCGAAGGAGATCTGGCCGGCGTAGCCGCTGATGATGTTCCACGCCAGCCCCATGGTGGCCCACAGGAACACCAGGGTGAGCACGCGGTGGTGGTAGCGCTCGTCGATCAGGAAGGCGAGGACGAGGCCGGCGGCGAGGACGGCGCCGACGGCCAGCCAGCCGCGGGAGCGCGACGGCACGCCTAGACCGCGCGGAGCCGGCGCCCGAAGAGCCCCTGGGGCCGGAGATAGAGCACGAGGAGGAAGGCGATGAACACGCCGGTGTTCTGCAGCTGGAAGGGGAGCACCAGCAGGGTCAGCGACTGCACGAGGCCGATGACGAGCCCGCCCACGAAGGCGCCGGGAATGGAGCCGAGCCCGCCCAGCACCACCGCCACGAACATGAGCACGATGAAATTGCCCGCGACGGTGGGCTCGATGGGGTAGTACGTGGCGAGCAGCCCGCCCGCCGCCGCCACCAGCGCGATGCCGGTGCCGAAGGCGAGGGCGTGCATGGCGCGCACGTCGATGCCCTGATAGCCGGCGGCCTCGGGATCGTCGGCGGCGGCGCGGAGGGCCTTGCCCACGTCGGTGCGGGTGAGGAAGAGATACACCGCCGCCGCCAGCACCAGCGCCATGGCGAAGGCATAGGAGCGCGCCTGGTTCAGGAGGACCGGGCCCACCGCGAAGGCCTGGGTGGCGTACGACGTGGGGATGCCCCGGGGCGTGGGGGTCAGGATCATGGTGGTGGCGTTGGTGATGACGAGCGACAGACCCAGCGTCACGATGAGCTGGGCGTCGTGCTGGCGGGCGGGATCACCGCCGGTCACGCGGGCGAGGATCCCGCGGTGCACGAGCCAGCCGAGCACGAAGAACGGGGGGATGCTCAGCAGCGCTCCCAGCAGCGGGTCCACGCGGCCGGAGATCGCGTAGAAGTACGTCAGGTACATCCCCAGCATCATGAAGTCGCCCTGCGCGAAGTTGACGACCCGCATGACGCCGAAGATGAGGGCGAGGCCGATACTCATGAGGGCATAGACGCCCCCCACGAGCAGTCCGGTCGCGACGTACTGGACCAGCTCGGCCACTGCGCGCCGCCCGCGAGCCCGCGGCTACTTGTGCGAGGCCACCGGCCGGGTCGCCACCGCGGTCGGCACCACCGTGAAGGGCTCGCCGCCCTGCCACTGGACGATCAACGGGATGGCGCCGATGCGCCGGCCGCGCTCGTCGAACTTGATCCGCGGCGGGTAGAATGAGTTGGCCGCCGGGCCCGATTGAAGATCGATCTTGGCGAGGGCGTCGCGGATCGCCTTGGGATCGGCCGACTTCGCCTGCTCGATGGCCTCCTTGATGAGCCACACGTGGCCGTAGGTGCAGAGCGGATCCTGGGTCATGAAGGGCTCGCCGGTGCGCTGGACGAACTTCTTCACGAGCTCCTCCTGGCCCTTCATGGGATGCGTGGCCACCACGGTCTGGATGTTGTCCAGCGTCTCCTTGCCCACCGTCTTCACGTACTCCGGGGTCACCAGCCAGGCGCCCACGCCCTGGATGGGCGACTTCACGCCGAACTCCTTCACTTTCTGGAGCACCTGGATGGAGTCGGGGAAATTGGTGGCGCCGTAGAACACGATGTCGGGCTGCGCCGAGCGGAGCTTCTGCACGATGGCGGTCGCGTCCGCCAGGGGCGGCGTCCACACGTCGTCCACGACCAGCTCGATGCCCTTGGCGGCGAGGAGCTTCTCGCGCAGCGGCTTGTAGAAGAACATCGAGGCGGCGGTGTTGTCGCCCACGATGGCCGCCTTCTTGATGGGCCGCTTGTTCTTCTTGGCGAGGTCGGTCACGAGCTCGAGCGCCTGCTCGGCCTGGAGCGAGGACACCGGCGAGGTCTGGAAGGTGTACTTGAAGCCGCGCTCGGTGATGCTGTCGGCGTAGGACAGGGACAGCCACGGCACCTGCAGCCGCTCCGCCACCTCGGTGACGCCGAGGGTGAACGACGAGAGCCATGAGCCGATGCCGGCGCTGATCTTCTCGCGCGTGAGCACGCGCTGCGCGGCGCTCACCGCCTTCTCCACGCTGTCGCCCGCGTCGGCCTCCCGCAGCACGAGCTTGGCGCCGCCGAGGGCCTTGATCCCGCCCTGGGCGTTGATCTCCTCGATCGCCATGTCCGCGCCCATCTTCTTGAGCTGCCCCTGCCGGGCCCAGCGGCCGGACAGCGGCGCCACGAGGGCGATCTTGACGTCGTCGGCGGCGGGGGCGGGCCGCACGTAGACACTGCCGACGGCGAGGAGCAGAGCGAGGCTGACGGCGAGCATCCGGGCGAGAGAGCGCATCGACGAATCTCCTTCCCCGTGGGGGCGCTTCCGTGAGCGACGGTGGCCCCGACTATAGCATCGGGAAGGACGCTAGGTGGTTCGGACGCGAGAGTTGTCCAGCGCGGCGCGCAGAGCCTGGATGAGGCCCTCGAACGTGAAGGGCTTGGCCACGCTGGGCGCGCCCACCTCACGCAGGAACTGCTCGGTGTCCTCGCCGAGCGTGTCGCCGGTCATGAACACCATGCGCCGCGCGAGGTGAGGGTAGGCCGCCTCGAGGGCCCGGTGCAGCACACGGCCGTGCATGGCGGGCATGCGCATGTCGGAGATGATGACGTCGAAGGGCACGGCGGCGACGCGCGCGAGCACCTCGCGCCCGTCCTCGACCGTCTCGACGGTGTGCCCGTGCCCGGTGAGGAAGTCCTCGAGAAGGCTCAGCAGCGCCGGCTCGTCGTCCACGATGAGGATGCGCAGCGGGGGCAGGACACTCAAGGGCCGCTCCACGACGGCGTGAGGCGCTACGCGTCGCCGACGATGGCGGCGAGGATGCGGGCGCCGAACTCCGACTTGGGGATGAAGCCGTCGGCCCCCACCGCGGCGGCCGCCCGCTGATACTCCGAGCCGTCGTGAATCGTGGTGAGCAGCACGCGCGGGGGATTGGGCCGCGTCTTGATGCGTCGCGCGGCCTCGAGCCCGCTCATGCCGGGCATGTGGACGTCCACGATGACGACGTCCGGCCGGGCGAACCGCAGCTCGGCCAGCGCATCCTCGGCGGAGCGGAGACGGGCCACGACCTCGAAGCCGGGGACGGCCTCGAGCAGGGCGCTGGCCGAATCCAGAAAGCTCCGGCTGTCGTCGACGAGCATGATGCGAAAGTTGTTCACGGGTGTCCTGTTCTCGCGAGCGGAAAAGACCGCCAGGCGCATGGTCCAGCGTAGGCCGCCGGCAGGGGCCCGGCCAGTCGGGAAATACCCGAGTCGGGAGCGGGAAAACCCTGAGGTCGGGGGGCGGCTAGGGCCCGGGCGCGATCAGGCCCACCCGGATGGCGAAGCGCACGAGGCCGGCCACGTCGTGGATGTCGAGCCGGTCCATGAGCTGCGCGCGGTGGGTCTCGACCGTCTTCACCGAGAGCCTGAGGCGCGCGGCGATCTCCTTCGTGGACTGGCCCTCGGCGATGAGCTGCAGGACCTCGCGGTGCCGGGGGGTGAGGCGGTCGAGCGGATCGGGCTGCTCGGCCACGCGCCGGCGATAGTCGGAGACGAGATGCTTGGACATGGCGGGACTCAGATACGTCTGGCCTCGCGCGACCGCGTTCAGGGCCAGCTCGAGCTCGCTGAGGTCGGCGTCCTTCAGCACATAGCCGGAGGCGCCCGCGCGCAGCGCCTGGAGCGCGTACTCCTCGGCGGCGTGCATGGAGAGGATGATCACCGCGGTCTCGGGATGGCTCCGCGCGAGGCGGGCGGTCGCCTCGAGACCATTGAGGCCGGGCATGGCGATGTCCATGAGGACGATGCGCGGCCGCAGCTTGTCCACGAGGGCGAGCAGCTCGTGCCCGTCGCCCGCCTCGGCCACGACCTCCACCCCCGGGATGGACGCGAGCAGCGAGCGGATGCCCGCGCGGACGAGCGCGTGATCGTCGGCGAGGACGACTCGGATGGGGCTCACGGTGAACTCTCGCCGCCCGGGATGGGGAGGTCGACGCGGACGGTGGTGCCGCGGCCTGGGGAGGACTCGATCCGCGCGCGCCCCCCCGCGAGCTCGGCGCGCTCTTCCAGGCCGAGCAGGCCCAGGCTGCCCCCGGCCAGGGCCCGCCGGCGCGCCCCCCCGACGTCGAAGCCCGCGCCGTCGTCCTTGATGAGGAGGCCGAGCCGCCCATCGACCGCCTCCAGGATCACGGTGAGGCGCCGAGCCTTGGCGTGGCGCACCACGTTGGTCACCGCCTCCTGCACGATGCGGAAGCACGTGGTGGCCAGGGCGGCAGGGAGCAGGGCGGGGAGGCCGCTCGCTTCCACCTCCGCGGTGACGCCCGACCGCTGAGCCTGCGCCCCGACGTACCAGCGCACCGCCGCGGCCAGCCCCAGATCGTCGAGGAGCGAGGGGCGGAGGTCGAGCGACATGCGGCGCACGCCCTGCAGGATGCGATCCACCATGCCGAGACTGTCGTCGAGGCGGGACGCCGCGGCGTCCGCCGGCGACTGGCGCCGCAGCATCTGGAGATTGATCTTCACCGCGGTGAGGGCCTGCCCCACCTCGTCGTGCAGCTCCCGGGCGATGTGCCGGCGCTCCGCTTCCTGCACCTCGAGCAGGCGCGAGGACAGCGCCTGGAGCCGATCGCCGGTGGCCTGCACGGCGGCGAAGAGCTGCGCGTTGCGCATGGCGATGGCCGCATGCTCGGCCAGATGCACGAGGGCGGCCTCGTCGAGGTCGGTGAACGGACGGGCGCGGCGGTTGTCGACGTAGAGCAGGCCTTCCACCTCGGCGCCGATGCGGATGGGCACGATCAACTGGGTGACGATGCCCTCCGCCTCGACCACGATGGCGGTCTCCTTGCTGAAGCGGGGATCGGCCATCCAGTCGTCGGTGCGATGCGGCTGCCGCGTCATGAGGACGAGGCCGCCCAGCGATTCCGTGCCGGGATAGAGCCGCGCCTCGCGATAGCCGGTGAAGCGCGTGTTCACCCAGTAGCGGAACACCATCGCGCCCGACTCCGGATCGCGCAGGGCGATGCGCGCGATGTCGCTCTCGCACAGCACGCGCGCCCCCTCCACCACGCGCTGGAGAATGGCGTCCATCTCCAGGGAGGCGTTCATCGTCTGCGCGATGCCCGCGAGTACCTCGGCTTCCCGGCGCCGGCGGTCGGTCTCCTCGTAGAGCCGGGCGTTGTCCAGGGCAATGGAGGCCTGGTCGGCGAACGCCTCGATGAGGGCACGCTCGTCCTCGGCCAGCTCGTGCTTCTCGCGGAAGCCGAGGGAGAGGACCCCGATGGTCCGGCCGCGCCCGCCCAGCGGCGCGGCGACCGCCGCCACCATCCCCGCGCGCGCCCAGCTCTGGCGCCGGCTCTCGGGCACCTGGATCCCGGAATCGGCGAGCACGTCGCTCGACCAGCAGAGCCGCCCTTCGCGCACCGCCTGGCCGGCCAGGCCCAGAGTGGGCGAGAGGACGACGGGCGGGTAGAGCTCCTCGGCGCCCGGGCTGGCCGCCGCCACCCACAGGGTGCCGTCGGTGTCCAGCTCGCGCACGGCGACGAAGCACCCGGGAAAGATGTCGAGCACGCAGTCCACGATCCGGGCGCCGACGCCGGCCACGTCCCGCACGCCGGTGAGGGTGCGCGCGGCCCGCGCCAGCGCCTCGGCCTGCTGCCGGCGCCGCTCCGCCTCGTCGTAGAGCCGCGCGTTCTCCAGGGCCACCGCCGCCTGATCCGCGAAGGCCTGCACGAGCTCGAGCTCCTCGGCCGAGAACTCGCGCCGCTCCACGAAGGCGAGGGCGAGGAGCCCCGTCATCCGCTCGCCGTAGCGGAGCGGGGCGGCCATGATCGCCTTCAGCCCGATCTCCTCGATCAGGCGCCGCCGCTGCTCGTTCAAGGTGAGGCCGGGCTCGAGGAGGACCTCGGGCGTCCAGCACAGGCGCTGCTCGCGCATCGCCCGGCCGACCACGCCGACCGTCGAGTCCATGAACTGGCCGAGGTTCACGAACCGGGCCGCGTCGCCCGCCCGCGCCACCACCCGCAGGAGGCCCTCGCCCGCCACCAGCCCCACCCCGGCGAAGGCGGAGCCGAAGAGCCCGCTCAGGCTCTCCGCGATCTGCGCGCTCACGTGTCCTGTATCGAGCCCGCCGGAGACCACGCCCGCCACCTGGGCCAGCGCCTCGGCGTGGCGCCGGCGCCGCTCCGCCTCGGCGTAGAGCGTGGCGTTGCGGAGCGCCACCGCGGCCTGCAGCGCGAGGCGGCCCAGCATGACGAGGTCGTCGTGGCCAAACGGGCGGGTGCCCTCGCCGCGCCGGCTCAGGCCGATCACGCCCAGGATCTGATCTCGCACGATGAGGGGCTGGACCATCAGTCGCCGGAGGTCGAGCGCCAGCCACCGCTCGAGGGCCTCCGGCCGGCTCGGGTAGTCGTTGACGAGGAGGCCTTGCCGGCGCGCTGCGCAGAGTCCCGTGATGCCTTCGCCGACCCGGATGGGCAAGGTGGCTCCGCGGGGCTCGGTGCTCGCCTCGGGCACGAGGAGATCGCCCTGCAGCACGAAGATGGTCGCGCGCGCCCCGAACAGCCGGCCCGCCTGCACGGCGACGAGCTCCAGCAGGCGCTCGAGGCCCAGCTCGCCGACCAGCTCGCGCGAGACCTCGGTCAACGCTTCGATCTGCGTACGCCGCGACGCCTCGAGGCTGAAGAGGTGGGCGTTTTCGAGGGCGAGCGCGGCGTGGGTGGCGATGGACTCGGCGAGCGCGACCTGCTCGGCGGTGAACGGGCCCAGGGTATCGCGCACGGTGAGCACCGCGCCCAGCACGCGATCCCCGGCGATCAGCGGCACCGCCAGCACCGCGCGAAGGCCGGAGCTCTGGATGAAGGCGCGCGTGGAGGCGGAGAGGGTGAACGCGGGGTCCTCGAGGATGTCCGCCGACCAGACGGGCCGGCGCTCGGTAATGGCGGTTGCGGTGGCCCCGTCCCGCGAGTGCTGCGGCGCGAAATCGCGGATCCAGTCCGGCATGCCCTGGTAGGCGGCGATGCGGATGCGCCCGTCCGGCTCGCGGATGGCCACCGCGGAGCGCGACGTGCCGACGAGCAGCGACGTCCGCTCCACCACGACCTCGAGCACGCGCGCGAGATCCAGCGAGGCCGTCTCGCGGCCGATCTCGGCGAGCACCTCCGCCTGCCGGCGCCGCCGCACCGCCTCGTCGTAGAGGCGCGCGTTGCGGAGGGCGAGGGCGGCGAAGCCGGCGAGACGCTCCATGCTCGCGTGCTCCTCGGCGGTGAACGGCTCGCCGCCCTCGCCGAAGCGGCTCGCCGAGAGCACCCCGAGGAGCTCGTCGCCCATGAGGAGCGGCTGGGCCATCGAGTGGCGTATGTCGAACGGCAGGTAGCGGGCGAGGGCGTGAGGCGAGCGCGGGTAGTCGTTGACGCAGAGTCCGCGCCGGGTCGCCGCGCAGGTGCCCGCCACGCCCTCGCCGAACCGCATGGGGTCGGCGGGGAAGCTGCGCGGCGCGGTGGTGATGCCTTCGACGAGGACGTCGCCGGCGGCGACCAGCCACACGCCGCAGACCGCGCGGAACAGGCGGCTTCCCGACTCCACGAGCAGCTGGAGGAAACGCGTCGAGTCCAGCTCCGCGAGGAGCGCGCGCTCGAGCTGAGCCAGCTCGTTGTGCATCCGCTCGATGCTGCCATGCGGGCCCGGGAGGGTCAATTGCGGGCGCGCACCGTGTAGAATCGGACCGTGACGACCGTCGGCGCCCCGCCCATCGAGCGGCACGAGCCCGGGGTGGGCCGCCTCCACGTGTGGGATCTGCCCGTCGACCCCGCCCGGCTGGAGCGTCTGCTGCGCGATCTCTTCGAGCGGCACTGGCGGGGCCTCACCTTCGGCCCCATCGTGCAGGGCGCGGCGTGGGAGCTCCACACCGAGGAGCCGCCGCGCCGCATCGGCATGATGGACGGCTACCTCACGGTGGACCTCGGGCACTCTCACTTCCACATCTGCATCGGCGCCCATCGCGGCTCCGCGCACGCCCCGGTGTCCTCCGAGCTGGCGCGGCACCGGCGCACCGCGCGCGCCGAGCTCTACCGCCGCATCAACGACGACGGCGCGCCCGATTCGTGGGCGCTGCGCCTGTGGAACGGCGCGGACGAGCAGCAGATCACGGTGCTCTTCCCCAACCCGTTCCTGAGCGACGAGCACCAGCCCCTCGGCACGCCGGACTGGTCGCGCCTGGCCGCGTGGGACCACGTGCGCGCGACTTATCTTGGCCTGCCGCCGGATCCCTTCGACCGCACGGGCCGGCGCTTCTTGCACGCGTGAGGGGACCGGCATGATCGCGGCCGTCGTCTCGGCGCTGCACGTGCTCGCCCTCGCGCTGGGCCTCCCCGCGGTCTACTTTCGCGGGCGCGCGCTCAAGGGGCCGCTGGACGCGGGCGGGCTGCGCCGGCTCTTCGCCGCCGACAACGTGTGGGGGATCGCCGCCGTGCTGTGGCTGGTCACCGGACTCTTGCGGGCCTTCGCGGGGCTGGAGAAGGGGACGGCGTTCTATCTCGGCTCCCATGCGTTCTGGCTCAAGATGGCCTTCTTCGCGCTGATCCTCCTGCTGGAGATCCGCCCGATGATCACTTTCATCCGCTGGCGGGTGGGACTTCGCCAGGGCCGGTCACCCGACGTGTCGGTCGCGCGCGGCCTCTACATCGTGAACCACGTCGAGATGGCCCTCGTCGTCCTGATCGTCTTCACCGCGGCGTTCATGGCGCGCGGCTTCGGCGCGCGCTAACCGGGCGGCCGGCCGCCGCGCTACGCCGTCTCACCCCGCAGACGCGCCAGGGCCTCGTTCATCGCCCGGCCCAGCGACGCCGCGATGTCCTCGCGCTCCTTGACGTGCCGCTCGGTCTCGCCGCGGTAGCTGCCCACCTCGTGGCGGAGCTTGTCGCACTCCGCCTCCGAGGACTGGATCTGGTTCTTGAGCTTCTCGACTTCGTACTGGAGCCCGCGGAGCTGCTCGAGCTCTTGCTCATTGGCCTCGACCACGCGCTGGAGGCGGTGATAGTCGTTGAGAATGCCGAGGAGGGCGCTGAACTGACCCTGTCCCTCTTCGAGCCACCGCATCACCCGCTCGTGCGCCACCGGTGTCGCCACGCTGCTCATTTCCCGCGCTCCTCTCGTTGTGAGGTCGACCGCATGTGGTTGTATCGCTGACGCGCAGCACACACTAGCCCGAGTGGCGGGGGCGGTCAAGATGGCAGTTCACGATATGTGACATGGGCGCGGAGCGTCCCGATACGCGAACCTTCTCCGGTGCTTGTCGGTCATGGGCGGATGGAGTAGCATTCCCGCTGCAGCCCACTACTGCGCCCGTCGCCATCCAAAGGGGGAACCGATGGACAGTCGCATTCGCTCGCTGGCTGAGCAGCTCGACGCCAACCAGATCGCCCGGCGGGAGTTCCTGCGCAAGGCGGCCATCATCACCGGCGGGACCACCGCCGGGCTCGGCGTGCTGAGCAAGATGGCGCATGCGCAGAGCGGGCCGAAGCTGCGGGTGTGGCTGTTCAAGAGCTTCGTGACGAACAGCAACGACATCCTGGCCAAGCAGGTGGAGGCGTGGGCGAAGGAGCGCAAGGTGCAGGTGGAGATGGACTGGGCCACCTTCGGCGACCGCGAGCAGAAGTTCGTCGCCGCGATCGAGGCCGGCAATCCGCCGGACATCGGCGAGATGAACTACCTGGGGCCCATGCGCTATCGGCCGGCGCTCATGGACGTGACCGCGCTGTCCAAGGACATCGCCACCGCTCGCGGGGGCCTGCTCCCGCATGCCGAGCGGTACGTCGTGTTCGGCGGGCAGCACATGGCGGTCGCCCGCACGAGCTGGCCGGGTGGATTTTTCGTCAGGAAAGACCTGCTCGAGGCCAAGGGCATCAAGATGCCCAAGACGTACGATCCCGACGTGGTGGAGATGGCGAAGAAGACGCAGGCCCCCGCGCAGGATCTGTGGGGGTTCGGGCAGACGCTCAACCGCTCGGACGACGGCAACGGCTTCATGCAGCACATCCTGTGGGCGTATGGGGGAAGCGCGTGGGACAAGGATGGGAAGCCGGCGCTGGCCACCTCCTTCCTCAAGCAGAACCTCGAGGCGCTTCAGTTCGCGGTGGATACCATCCAGAAGCACAAGATCCAGCCGCCCGGCGTCATGGCGTGGACCGACGTGCACAACAACGAGGCCTACCTGGCGGGCAAGCTGGTGAGCACCAACAACGGCGCCAGCCTCTACTACGCCATGGCGTCCAAGAAGCACCCCCTCACCGAGAAGACTTCGGTTCTCCTCACGCCCGGGGGGCCGGCGGGCTCGTTCTCCGGCCCGAGCTGCTATAGCTGGGGGGTCTTCAAGGCCAGCAAGCACGCGGACCTTGCCGCCGACCTCATCCGCTGGGTCGAGGACGAGAAGCGCTTCGAGGAGTACATGCAGGCCTCCATCGGCCAGGCCGGCCCGGTGTACAAGTCGCGCGTGGACAACCCCTACTGGAAGTCGGACCCCAACTTCGCGGGCATGCTGCAGAACGTGCTGCGGGGGACCTGGCCCGGCTATCCCGGTCCGCTGACCCCGGCCGCGATCGAGCTGCAGGCGCAGTACATCCTCTGCGACATGGCGGGACGGGTGGTGGTGGGGGGCCTCTCGCCAGAGGCCGCGCTGAAGGAGGCCCACAAGCGGGTGGAGGACATCCACAAGATCCGCAGTCGGGGCTGAGGCAGGGAGCGGACAATGGCGGTTCCTGCCGCGCGGCTCGAGCCGGCGCTCGGCCTCCGGAAGTCGGGGGGCGGGCTCGCGCGCGTGTTCGGGCCGGACTACCGGCTCGGATATCTTTTCGTTACCCCCATCGCCCTCGCCGTGTTGGCGCTGGTGGCCTATCCCTTCTGCTACGCCGTGTATCTCTCCATGACCCACAAGCTGGTGGGGCTGCCGCCGGTGTTCGTGGGGCTCGAGAACTACATCCGCCTCTACGAGGACGGCTTCTTCCGGCGCGCCGTCTACAACAGCTTCCTGTTCACCTTCGGCTCGGTGGGCTTCAAGCTCGTGCTCGGCATGGTCATGGCGCTGGTGCTGATGTCCAACATCCGCTGGCGCTCGCTCTGGACGGGCGTGCTGCTCATTCCGTGGGTGGCCCCCACCGTCGTTTCCGCGCTGAACTTCCTGTGGATCTTCGACGGCAGCCTGGGCGTGCTCAACTATCTCCTCGTCAAGGTGTTCCGCATCCTCCCCCAGGGCGTGGGCTGGCTGTCCGAGCCCGGCACCGCCATGGCCTCGGTGATCGCAGTGAACGTGTGGCGCGGCTTCCCGTTCTTCGGCATCTCGTTCCTCGCCGGCATGAAGGCAATCCCCGCGGAGCTCTACGAGGCGGCGGCGGTGGACGGGGCGAGCGCGCTTCAGCGTTTTCTCTACGTGACGCTGCCGGGTATCAAGAACATCACCATCATCGTGGTGCTGCTCTCCACCATCTGGACCTTCAACGATTTCGGCATCGTCTACATCCTCACCAAGGGTGGTCCCGGCGGCTCCACCATGGTCATGCCGGTCCTGACCTACGAGACCGCCTTCGGCGCGCAGCGGCTCGGCGAGGCGATCGCGGTGGCGCTCTATCTCCTGCCCGCCTTGGGCCTCACCATCGTGGTGCTCGCCCGCTACATGCGGAAGGGGAGGAAACGGTAGTGCGAGCCGCAGCCGGAGGCGAGGCGAGCGAATCCAAAAGATCCCCCCGAGCGGAGCGAGGGAAGCGCGGCGTTCTGCGGGTCCAGGGGCCGATCGCCTACGCGGTGCTGCTCGCGCTCGGCCTCATCGTGCTGTTCCCCTTCTACTGGATGACGGTCACGTCCTTCAAGGGCGAGGACCAGATGCGGAGCCTGACCTCCATGTTCTGGCCCCGCCCGTTCATGGCGGAGAACTACCAGCACCTGGTGTCGAAGACGGAGTTCGTGTCCTGGTACACGAACAGCGTGATCGTGTCCGTACTCAGCACCATCCTCGCCACCGCGGTGGGCACCGTCGGCGCGTACGCGCTCGCCCGCCTGAAGTTCCTTGGGCGCGGCTTCATGGCGAGCGCCACCCTCATCACGTATCTCGTGCCGCCGTCCATCCTCTTCATCCCGCTTTACGCCCAGATCAAGACGCTCGGTCTCGCCAACAGCCTCTTCGGGCTCGTGCTGAGCTACCCGTCCTTCACCGTGCCCTTCGTCACCTGGCTACTCATGGGCTACTTCGAGTCCATCCCGGAGGAGCTGGAGGAGGCGGCGATGATCGACGGAGCCACGCGCTTCGGGGCCTTCCGGCGTGTGATCCTGCCGCTCGCGGCCCCCGGGGTGCTCGCCGCGTCGCTCTACGCCTTCACCCAGGCCTGGAACGAGTTTCTCTACTCCCTCGTCTTCATCACCGACGCGCGCCTCCGCACGCTTCCGGTGGGGCTCGCCAGCTTCATCACCGGGGACGTGTACGGCTGGGGCTATCTCATGTCGGGCGCGGTGCTGACCACACTGCCCGTGATCGCCGCCTACATCTACCTGCAGAAGTACATGGTGGAAGGCCTCACCGCGGGCTCCGTCAAGGGCTAACCGAGCGTCGGCAGGCGGCCCGTGTCGGGCGCCTAGTCACATTTCTTCATGTTGACCGCCCAGAACTTCAGCACGTTCTTGCCTTCGTTCAGGGCGATGTGCCCCATCCCGGCTTCCAGGAAGACCGCCGAGCCCGCCTTGTAGACCTGCTTGCCCGTGCGGGTGACCAGGGTGAGCTCGCCCTCCACCACCATGCCGAGCTCGGGCTCGGGATTGACGTGAACGCCGGAGGAGGCGCCCGGCGGGTAGACGAGGTAGCCGATCTTCACGTTGTTGTTCTCCAGGGCCACGCGCTCCTGCGTGTCGGGTCCGCCGGAGTGGGCGCTCCACGCGCCGTCGGCGAGCAGGAGCGTGAGGGCGAGGGCAAGCATGGGGAGACGGCGTGCGGTCATCCGGAAGGCTCCTCTCGTGGGCTCAGCGCTGGCGGCGCAGGCGCACGAGGGCGTCCCGCGCCAGGATCACGGTACCGTGCATCTCGTCGCCTTCGACGACGAGATCGCCTTTTCCGGCGGCGGCGCCTCGATCGAAGGTGAACGTGCGGCCGACCACCTTGCCCTTGATCTCGCCGGACGGGTTGAGGCTGGCGCCGGCGCGCGGCCCTTCCATGGAGCCCCGCCACACCAGCTGCCCGGTCACCTCGGCGCCCTCCTGCTCCAGGCGCATCTCGACCGCGCCGTTGCCCATGTTGGGCGCGGCCCAGGTGCCGATCCAGAAGCCCCGCACATCCGCGGGCGGGCCACTGCTGGCGCCGGTGCTGCACCCGGCGACGGCGAGCAGCAGCAGCGCGGCGCTGATGCGCCTCATGCCGTCACCGGCGGACGACGGTTCCCCCAGGGGCGGGCCGCTTCGAGCTGGGCGGCGAGCCGGAACAGCGTGGCCTCGTCCCCGAAGCGGCCCACCCAGTGGGTGCCGATGGGCAGGGCGGCGGCGTTCCAGTAGAGCGGCGTGTTCATCGCGGGCTGTCCGGTGGCGTTGACGATGGGCGTGAAGGGCACGAAGGAGGCCGAGCGTCGCAGGCCGCGGATGGGATCGTCGGGCGTGGCGTCGAAGGCGCCCAGCGGCAGTGGCGGCTCGGCCAGGGTCGGCGTGAGCCACACATCAACCGTCTCGAAGAAGCGCGCCACGTCGCGGGCCACCCGCTGAAGGTCCTGGACGGCCAAGAGGTAGTCAGCCGCGCTGCGCCGAGCCCCCATCTCGACGAGGGCCCAGGTGAGGGGCTCGAAGTGCTCGGCCGCGGGCGCCTGGCCGATGCGGCGTCCCCAGTCCGCGACCGACCAGGCGCACCCGGCCGCCCACAGCGTGAAGAACGCGGGGGTGAGCCGCTCGCCGTCGAGCGCGGGGGCGCCCTCGACCACGTGATGACCCAGGCTCTCGGCCAGACGCGCGGCGTCTTCCACCGCCGCCACGCAGTCGGCATGGACGGCGGCCCCGCCGGGCGCGACCCGCGTGAAGGCGATACGGAGGCGGCCCGGCGGCCGCCCCACCTCGTCCGCGTAGGGGCCTGCCGGTGGGGGCGCGTGGTAGGGATCGCCGAGCGCGGGGCCCGCCGTGGCGTCGAGAAGGACGGCGGAGTCGCGCACCGAGCGCGTCACCGCGTGCTCGGCGACCAAGCCGCTGAACACGTCTCCGTACGCCGGGCCGAGGGGATTCCGGCCCCGCGTGGGCTTGAGCCCGAAGAGCCCGCAACAGGCGGCGGGAATACGGATGGACCCCCCGCCATCATTCGCATGGGCCATGGGAACGATGCGTGCCGCCACCGCCGCCGCCGAGCCGCCGCTGGAGCCGCCCGGGGTGCGCCCGAGATTCCACGGATTGCGCGCCGGGCCGAAGAGGCGCGGCTCGGTGGTGGGAACGATGCCGAGCTCCGGGGTGTTGGTCTTGCCGATCACCACGAGGCCGCCGCGCCGGTGGCGCGCCACCAGATCGCTGTCCTGCCGGGGCGTGTATCGCTTGGCGAGGAACGCCGAGCCCTCGGTGAGCGGCACGCCCGCGTACTCCGCGAGCAGATCCTTGAGGAGAAAGGGCACGCCGGCGAAGGGCCCGGCCGGGAGGGGCGCGGTCGCGAGCCGTCGCGCCTCCTCGTACATCGGCGTCACCACCGCGTTGAGCTGCGGATTCAACCGCTCGGCGCGGCGGATGGCCGCCTCCACCAGCTCGAGGGGGGTGACCTCACCCCGGCGCACGAGATCGGCCTGGGCGAGCGCATCGAGATTCACGAAGGGGTCCACCGGGTTCACCTCTCGGGGCTTGACGCCCCCCGGGACTCTAAGGAGACGGGCGCGACGTGTCAAGCATGGGAAGCCCCAGGCGCGGTAACATGGGGACGGGCGGAGACGAGCCATGACGCAACGGATACTGATAGCGGACGACCAGGAAGCCTCGCGCAAGGGCCTCGCCGCCCTCGTCGAGACCTGGGGCTACGAGGTCGACGACGCGGGCGACGGCGAGGAGGCGCTGGCGAAGGCCATCGAGCACAATCCGGCCGTCGTCATCACCGACCTCGTCATGCCCAAGCTCGACGGGATCGGCCTCCTGAAGGCGTTGCAGGCGGAGCTGCCGTTCACGATGGTCATCATCGTCACGGCCCACGGCACCATCGAGACCGCGGTCGGCGCCACCAAGGACGGCGCGTACGACTACCTTACCAAGCCGGTGGACGTGGCCCGGCTGCGCCTGCTCGTGGAAAAAGCGCTGGAAAAGGGCGAAGCGCTTCGCGAGGTCAATGTCCTCCGCCGCCGCGTCAAGGCGGTGTGGGGCCACGGCCGCCTGGTGGGCACGAGCAAGGCCATGCAGGCGGTGTTCCGCCAGATCGATCTCGCCGCGCCGACGTCCGCCCCCGTTCTGATCGCGGGAGAGAGCGGCACCGGCAAGGAGCTGGCCGCCCGCACCCTGCACGAGCTGTCCCCCCGGAGCCAGGGCCCCTTTGTGGCCGTCAACTGCGCGGCGATTCCCGAGACCCTGCTGGAGAGTGAGATCTTCGGCCACGAGAAGGGCGCCTTCACCGGCGCGCTGGACCGTCGCATCGGCTGCTTCGAGCTCGCCCATCAGGGCACGCTCTTCCTGGACGAGATCTCGGAGATGAGCCCGTCGCTTCAGGCCAAATTCCTGCGCATCCTGCAGGACGGCGCGCTCAAGCGCATCGGCGGCAAGGCCGAGCTGCGGGTGGACGTGCGGGTGCTCGCCGCCACCAACCGTGACCCCGCCAAGTCCCTGCAGAACGGCACGCTGCGGGAGGACCTCTACTACCGGCTGAACGTCTTCACGCTCACCATGCCGCCCCTCCGCACCCGGCGGGAGGACATCGCCCTCCTCGTCCAGTCCTTCATCGAGGAATTCAACGCGAAGTACGAGCGTAAGGTCCGCGGCGTGGACGAGGCCGCCCTGCGGTTCCTCGTGGGGCATGACTGGCCGGGCAACGTGCGCCAGCTGCGGAACGCCCTCGAGCGGGCGGTGATCGGATGCTCCGGCGAGCTCATCACGGTGGCCGATCTCCCCGTGGACCCGAGCCCCGATCCAGCCGAGCCCGGCGCGGCGCCCCCGACGGCTCGCGTGGCGGTGCGGCTCAAGGACGTCGAGCGCGACGTCATCCTCAAGACCCTGGCGTCGGTGGGCAACAACAAGACGCGCGCCGCTGAGCTGCTCGGCATCAGCCTCAAGACCCTGCACAACAAGCTCAATCGATACGGCGTCTAGCGGTGGGGGACGGCGTCTAGCATGCGCTGGGGCCTCAAGACCAAAGAAGCCGCCGCGATCACCCTGCTCATCCTTGGCGTGGTGGTCACGATGTTGATCCTGCACCTGGCTCAGCTGACCCGCGTGGTGGTGGAGGAGACGCAGCGCCAGGCGGAGCTGATCGCCAAGCAGATCGTGGCCCAGAGCGCCCGGGTGCTCGCGCGGGCCCCCGACGTCGAGCCCCACGCCGCCCTGCGCGGGGATGCCGAGCTGCGCCACCTTCTCGAGGCCAGCGTGGGCTACTCGCCCCATCTCCTCTACGCCTTCATCGCCGACGCCGAGGGACGCGTGATCCTTCACAGCGAGAGCGGCAAGGAAGGCGAGCGCCTCATCCCTCAGGCGCCCCTGGCCGAGCTGCTCTCGGTGAATCCGATGCGCCGGCTGGACGCCCTCCTGAGCCGCGGCCGCACCTACGAGACGCCGGTGGCCATCAGCCTCGACCGAAAGCCCTTCGGCAGCGTGCGGCTGGGGTTCTCCTCGAGCTTCCTCCGGCGCGAGCTCAACGAGGCGGTGACGCAGAGCCTCGTGCTGGCCGGGCTCGCTCTGCCCGCCGCCTGGCTGGTCGCCCTGTTCATGGCCAATCTCGTGCTGCGCCCCATCGGCCAGCTCGCCCGCGACCTCGGCCGCATGCGCCGCGGCGAGCTGGATACCGCCCTGTCCGCGCCCGCCGGCATCTCGCAAGAGGACGAGCTGGGCGAGCTCGCCGCGCAGCTGCAGCTCCTCAGTCAGCAGCTCCAGGCCGACCGGCTGCGCGTCCTCTCGGAGGAGGCGCCCGCGCGCGAGCTCGACTCCATCAAGACCCTTCAGTCGCTCGTGTCCTACTCGGCCAAGCTCGCCGCGCTTGGTCGGCTCACCTCGGGCGTGGCCCACGAGGTGAAGAACCCGCTCAACGCGATGATGATCCACCTCGAGCTGGTGAGGACGCGTCTCGCCGCGGCCCATCCCGACCTGCGGGGCGTGCGGGAGAGCCTCGACATCATCGGCGCGGAGATCCGCCGGCTCGACCACGTGGTGAACGGGTTCCTCCGGTTCTTCCGCTCCCAGGAGCTGGCCCTCAAGCCGGTGGACCTGAACGTGCTCGCCCACGGGGTGGCGGCGCTCCTCGAGGCCGAGTGGAAGCCCATGGGCATCCGCTTCACCCTCGCGCTCGACACCACCTGTCCGCGCGTGTCGGGGGACGAGGAGCTGCTGCGCCAGGCGCTCATCAACATCGTCGTCAACGGCTGCCAGGCCATGCCGGGCGGTGGCGAGGTCACGCTCGAGACGAAGGCGCGCGGCGAGTGGGCGGCCCTCTCGGTGACGGACCAGGGCCCGGGTATCGCCCCCGAGGACCGCGAGCGCATCTTCGCGCTCTACTACACGACCAAGCCGCAGGGCAGCGGCATCGGCCTGTCCCTGGTCTACCGCATCGTGCAGATGCACGACGGCGCGGTAGACGTGGAGGCGCCGGAGTCCGGGCAGGGCACCCGCATGACGATTCGGCTCCCGGTTCGATGAGCCACGCGCGCCTGGTCGCCGGCCTTCTGGTCGCGGGGGGGCTCGCCGCGGGCTGCGCGGCGGCCAAGCCGGTAGCGCGTCCGGCGCCGCCCCCGTCCGAGGCGGCGGTGGTCACCGCCCCGCCGATCATTCCCGCCCCGTCTCCGCCGCCCCCACCGGTGGTGCCGCCGCCGCCGCAGCCCGAGCTGCCGCCGGTGCCCAATGTGGGGTTGCCGCCCGTACCCCCTCCGGCGGTGC
>DATEDO010000141.1:0-50420 GCA_035281625.1 Candidatus Methylomirabilota bacterium | reverse complement strand
CAATCTCGTGGGGAGCCTCGTCGAGGTGGGCCGCGGCGCGCGTCCGCCGGACTGGATGGCGGAGCTCCTGGAGGGCCGCGACCGCCGTCGGGCCGGGCCGACCGCGCCGGCGCACGGGCTCTTTCTGATCCGGGTGCTCTACCGGGAGGGGCGGTGATGGGCGAGGAGCGGAATCCCGGATTCAAGCGGCGCAAGCGCGAGGACCATGCGCTCACACTCATCCGCGAGCTCGAGGAAAGCCTCGACGACATCCCGCGCGTCCGGCGCCTGCTCATCGAGCTGGGCCGGTACTACGACCCCGTCCTGGGCGGCGGCATCATGGACGTCCCCCAGCAGAAGGCGGTGATGGAGGCGCTGGCCGCCGGACGCCCCGAGGAGGCGCGCGCGGTGCTGCGCGCGCGCTACGAGGCGTATATCCGCGATCGGGCGCATCTCGGGCGCGAGGACGCCGGTTGACGCGTGGCGTTAGTCCCACGGCCACGAGAGCTTGACCTGACACGTGGTCCGACCATAGAATCCCGAGCAGCTTCGATGACTTGCGCCCACAGCAGGTCCGCTCGACGCCCCCTCGCGTGCCTCACGCCATCGGCCCCGGCTTGCCTACGCACGACCGACAACGGAAGAGAGGTAGCGCCATGAGCCTGTCACGACGCGACTTTCTCAAGTACTCGACCAGCGCCGGCACTGCCGTCGCGGTCGGCACCGGTCTCGACTTGAAACCGGTGGCCGCCGCGGCGACCACGCTTCGGATCAAGGAAGCGAAGGTGCATCCCGGCGTCTGTCCCTACTGCGCGGTGGGGTGTATTCAGCTCGTGTATTCCAAGGGTGACACGATCATCGACATCGAGGGGCATCCCGACACGCCGCACACGCTCGGGCGGCTCTGCCCCAAGGGCGCCGCGACCATCCAGCTGTCCAACAATCCGCTCCGTCCGACGAAGGCCCTCTACCGCGCCCCCGGCTCGGACAAGTGGGAAGAGAAGCCGCTGGCGTGGATGTACGACGAGATCGCCAAGCGCTACTACGACGCGCGCGAGAAGCACTTCATCGAGAAGGAGAAGGACAAGGAGGGCAAGGAGGTCGTCGTCAATCGCCTCGAGGCGATCGCCTCCCTGGGGTCGGCCTGCATCGACAACGAGGAGTGCTACCTCCTCTCCAAGCTGAACCGCACGCTCGGCATCGTCTACCACGAACACCAGGCCCGAGTCTGACACTCCGCCACGGTCCCAGCTTTGGGGACCACGTTCGGGCGGGGGGCGATGACGACCAACCTGATCGACATCCAGCACTCGGACGTCATCATGGCGACGAGCAACTTCGCGGAGAACCACCCCGTCGGCTTCCAGTGGGTGATGAAGGCCAAGGAGCGCGGGGCCAAGTTCATCCACGTCGATCCGCGCTTCACGCGGACCAGCTCGGTCGCGGATCTCCACGTGCCGCTCCGGTCGGGCACGAACATCGCGTTCTTCGGCGGGCTCATCAACTACGCCATCCAGAACAACCTCTACTTCAAGGACTACGTCACCCACTACACCAACGCCTCCTTCCTCATCGATCCCGCGTTCAAGACCGCCACCGACGGGGGCGGGCTCTTCACCGGGCTCGAGCAGACGGGCAAGGGGGGCGGCGATCCGCATCTTGCCCAGACCTACAAGCGGGATAGCTGGAAATATCAGCTGGACGGCGAGGGGAACCCCAAGCGCGACCTCACGCTGAAGGATCCCCACACCGTGTTCCAGCTCCTCAAGCGGCACTACAGCCGCTACACCCCCGAGATGGTGGAACGGGTGTGCGGCATCCCCAAGGAGAAGTTCGTCCAGGCCGCCAAGCTCTACTGCGAGAACAGCGGCCCCGAGAAGACCGGCACCATCACCTACGCGCTCAACCTGACCCAGCATACCAACGGCGTGCAGAACATCCGCTCCCTGTGCATGCTGCAGATCCTCCTCGGCAACATCGGCCGTCCGGGCGGCGGCGTCGTCGCCCTCCGCGGCCACGCCAACGTGCAGGGGGCCACCGACCTCGAGCTGCTCTACCACGAGCTGCCCGGGTATCTGCCCATGCCCCTCCGCGACGCCCATCCCGACTACAAGACGTATCTGGAGAAGGTGACGCCGAAGGGCGGCTTCTGGGTGAACCTCCCCAAGTTCTCCGTGAGCCTGCTCAAGGCCTTCTACGGCGACGCCGCCACCAAGGACAACGAGTTCGGCTATCAGTGGCTGCCCAAGCGCGCCTCCGCGGACGCCTACAGCCACCAGCACATGTTCGTGGACATGTACAAGGGCGTCATCAAGGGCTTCCTCGCCGACGGGCAGAACCCCGCGGTGGGCGGCCCCAACGCCAAGCTCGCCCGCGCCGCCATGGGCAAGCTGGAGTGGCTGGTGGTGAAGGACATCTTCATCACCGAGACCGCGGAGTTCTGGAAGGCCCCGGGAACCAACGCCAAGGACATCAAGACCGAGGTGTTCTTCCTCCCCGCCGCCCCCGCCGCGGAGAAGGACGGCTCCCTCACCAACACCATGCGACTCATCCAGTGGCACGAGCGGGCGGTGAAGCCGCCGGGGGACGTGACGTCCGACGCCGAGTTCTTCGTGAGCCTGGCCAAGCGGCTCCAGAAGATGTACGCGGGCTCGAAGAAGGAGCGTGACAAGGGGTTCCTCGCCGCGAGCTTCGACTACGGCTCCGACCCCAAGGAGCCGAACATGGAGCTCGTCCTGAAGGAGATCAACGGCTTCGCGACCGAGGACATCACCGACAAGGACGGCAAGGTGGTCTACAAGAAGGGCCAGGCCCTCAACACCTTTGCCCACATGACCGACGACGGCAAGACCGCGGGCGGCTGCTGGATCTACACCGGCGTCACCGTGGAAGGCCCGGACGGCAAGCTCATCAACAAGGCCAATGCCCGGAAGCCCGCCGACGACAAGGACTACCTGGCGCACGGGTGGGGCTTCGCGTGGCCGGCGAACCGGCGCATCCTCTACAACCGCGCCTCCGCCGATCTCAAGGGCAAGCCCTGGAGCGAGAAGAAGAAGCTCATCTGGTGGGATCCCGAGGCCCCAGGCAACGAGCCCGACAAGAAGGGCAAGTGGGTGGGGCTGGACGTGCCCGACTTCAACGCCTTCCTGGCCCCCGACGCCAAGAACGGGGATAAGCCCTTCATCATGAGGGCCGACCTGGTGGGCGCGTTCTTCGGGCCCCTCAACGACGGGCCGTTTCCCGAGCACTACGAGCCCATCGAGTCGCCCACCAAGAATCTCCTGTCCAAGCAGCAGAACAACCCGGTGGCGAAGATCTGGCAGGGGCTCGACGACAAGAACGCCATCGCGCCGGTCGGGTCGCCCGACTTCCCCTACGTCATCACCACCTACCGGCTCACCGAGCATCACCTCTCCGGCGTGATGTCGCGCCAGCTCCCCATGCTGGCCGAGCTCTTCCACTCCCACTTCGCGGAGATCAGCCACGAGCTGGCCGCGGAGCTGGGCATCCAGAACGGCGAGAAGATCACGGTGCTGAGCCCGCGCGGCAAGGTGCACGTGACCGCGATGGTCACCCATCGGCTCAAGCCCTTCATGATCGATGGCAAGAAGGTCCATCAGATCGGCGTGCCGTGGCACTGGGGCTATAACGGCACCCCCGGCCTCCCGGGCAGCAAGGGCGACATCACGAATGATCTCTCGGCCACGGTGGCCGATCCTACGGTGTACATCCAGGAGACCAAAGCCTTCGTCTGCAACGTGAAGAAGGGGGTGGTCTAGCCATGGCGCGCACGCTCGCGATGTTCACCGACACGTCCCTCTGCATCGGCTGTCGGGCGTGTCAGGTGGCCTGCAAGCAGTGGAACGAGCTGCCCATGGAGCAGCCGGAATGGACCGGCGGCTACCAGAACCAGTCGCACTTCACCGACAAGACCTACCGCCTCGTGCGGTTCATCGAGAAGCCCCAGGCCAACGGACAGCTCCAGTGGCTGCTCATGTCCGACGTCTGCAAGCACTGCGCGCAGGCGGGCTGCCTCGACGCCTGCCCCACCGGCGCCATCTACCGGACGGAGTACGGCACCGTCAACATCAACCAGGACGTGTGCAACGGCTGCCGGTACTGCGTCAGCTCCTGCCCCTTCGGCGTGGTGGCGTACAACCACGACACCGGGCGGGCCAACAAGTGCACGTTCTGCAATGACCGCATCCACAACGGCCTCGGGCCGGCGTGCGCCAAGACCTGTCCCACCGAGTCCATCCAGTTCGGATTCCGCGACGAGCTGGTGCCCAAGGCGGAGAAGCGCCTGGCCAAGCTCAAGGAGATGGGCTATGCGGGCGCCCAGCTCTACGGCGCCGACACGAATGGCCCCCTGGGCGGGCTGAACGCGTTCTTCCTGCTCCTCGACCAGCCGACCACGTACCACCTGCCCGAGAAGCCGCTGCTGCCGCAGCGCAACGTGCTGGTGGATTCGCTCCTCTCGGTCGGCTCCGCGCTCCTGGTGGGCGTGGGCGCCGTCCTCGCCTTCCGCGAGCGGGGCGGGAAGGAGGGTGGCGATGGACATCGTTAAGACCCCCGACTGGCACCTCCTCATCGTCTGGTACTTCTTCATCGGCGGCATCGCGGGCGGCGCCTACTTCACCGCGGCCATCGCCGACAACTACGGCGGGGTCCGGGACCGGAGCGTCGTCCGCATCGGCTACACCCTGGCCCTGCTCCTCATCGGCCTGTGCGGCGTGCTGCTGATCCTCGACCTCGGGACCCCGAGCCGCTTCCTCAACATGCTGGGACACTTCAAGTTCTGGAACCCGATGTCCATCGGGGCCTGGATGCTCGGCGTGTTCGGAGCCTTCGCCTTCGTCTCGAGCGCGCTCGCGTGGTTCGGATCGGAGCAGTCCGCGGGGCTGCGTCGCAAGGTCAGCCTCATCGGCACCATCTTCGGCTTCTTCCTCGCCAGCTACACCGGCGTGCTGCTCAGCGGCAGCGCCCAGCCGTTCTGGAGCGAGGCGCGCCTCATGGGCGCGCTCTTCCTGGCGTCGGGCGCGTCCACCGGCATGGCCGCCATCTCCCTCCTGCTCTTCCTGTCCGGCGAGACCTCGGGCGAGGGCTTCCGGAAGGTGAAGCGCTCGGATCGGGTCGCCATCCTGCTCGAGCTGGTCATTCTCGCCGTGTTCCTGGGCCTCCTCGGCTCGGCGGCGGCGCCCATCACGCAGGGCGCCTTCGCGCCGCTCTTCTGGGGTGGCCTGATCGCCGGCGGTCTCGTGCTGCCGCTCCTTCTGGACTTCTTCGGCCATCGCGTGAAGGCCCTGGGGGGCCTCGCGGCGGTGCTGGTCCTGGTGGGCGGCTTCATCCTTCGCTACGTCATCGTCATGGCGCGCGCCTGACCGCCGCGCCGGGGCGCCCGCCGTTTTCGCGAAACCCTCCGGCCGCGCGGCCGGGGGGTTTCTTGCTTCGTACCGTCCCGGGCCGTAGGCTTGACGCGATGGGCCCATCATCCCTGAGGATCCCGCTTCCGTGAGGACTCCCCGGTGAGGACCTTCCTCGTGGTTCGGCGCGGCCGCGTCGAGGAGGTCAAGGGTGAAGTGGTTCGCGAGCAGCCGCTCACCGTCTACGTCAATGGGGAGCGCTTCCTCACCCTCCTCAGCACCCCTCTCAAACTCGACGCCCTCGTGCTCGGCTATCTGTGGATGGAGAAGGTGATCGGCGGTCTGGACGACGTGACCGCGATGACCATCTCCGAGGTGGACGGCCGGGCCGACGTGACGCTGGCGCGGCCGGTGCAGCTCCCCACCGAGCGTATTCTCACCTCGGGCTGCGGGGGCGGCATCACCTTCCGCATCGACCCCCGGCTGTTCAGCCGCCTCGACTCCGCCCTGCGCGTTCGCCCCGCCACGCTGGCCGCGCGGATGAAGGATCTCTATGCCGAGGCCGTGCAGTACCAGGCGTCTCGGGGCATACACGGCGCGGCCCTCGCCGACCCGGACGGCCTCCTCGTCGTCGCGGAGGACGTGGGGCGCCATAACGCGGTGGACAAGATCAAGGGCGAGGCGCTCATGCGGGGCATTCCCACCGTCGACCGCATCCTCCTCTCCACCGGCCGCATCTCCTCCGAGATGCTGCTCAAGGCCGCGCGCATGGGCGTGCCCCTGGTGGCCTCGCGCACCTCGCCCACCGAGATGGCGGTCGGGCTCGCCGAGCAGCTCGGCATCACGGTCGTGGGCTATGTCCGCCCGGACAGCCTGAACCTGTACGCGGGGAACGCCCTCGAGGCGGAGCCGGACGGGGCCGGCGCGTGATCACCGACTACGCCGCCCTCCTGACGGAGTGGCGCGCGGCGCTGTCCCGCCGCGCCGATGTCGCGGAGGCCCTCGCCCTGTGGACCGTCGTGCTCGAGGGCTGGACACGCTGGCCCGCGGGACGGGTGCGGCCCCTCTCGTGGACCGCCGCCGAGTGCCGCGAACGCTGGGAGCGGGGCCAGTGGCTTCTCGCCGAGGCCACGCCGGATCTGCCGCACGAGCCGATCGAGGAGCTGGTGGGGCCGGTGATGGAGCATCTCGCCGTGGTGGCGCCTGATGCCGGCGAGTCGCTGCAGCGCTTCGCGGAGGGCTGGGACGGCGGCACGGTGGCGCCCCGCGACCTCTTGCCCGGCGCGGGAAAGGAGGCGGCCGAGCGTCTGAGCCTCGGCGCCACGCTGCCGGGCTTCCTCGCTCTGGCCGGTCTGCGGCCAGCCCTCGAGGCCTACCTGGAGCATTGCCGCGAGCTGCCGGAGGGCCTGTGGAAGCCGGGCGGCTGTCCCTGGTGCGGCGGGCTGCCCGCCTACGGCGATCTGGTCGAGGACGGGCGGCGCCGCCTCGCCTGCCACCTCTGCGGCGGCCTCTGGATCGCGCCGCGCCTCCGCTGCCCGTTCTGCGAGAACTGGGAGTCGCGGGATCTGGTGCGCCTGGTCGGCGAGGGGACCGAAGAGGGTTACTTCATCGAGGCGTGCCGCGCCTGCCACGGGTATCTCAAGGGTGTGGATCGCCGGCAGCGCTGGAACGCCGGGGCACCCATCATCGAGGACTGGGTCTCGCCGCATCTCGACCTCTACGCCGCGCGCGAGGGATACTGGCGCGCCACGCCGTCCCTGGTGCACCTGGCGCCGGCGGCCTGAGGCGCGAGGGATTCCGCATGCCCGCGACCGTGAACGCCCTCCTCTACGACGTCGCGCTCACCGCCTACATCCTGGCAATGGCGGGGGCGCTAGGCCATCTGGTGGGCCGGCGCGAGGGCTCGTGGCGTCTCGCGCTGCTCGCGACCCAGGCGGGATGGCTCTGCCACACCGTGGCGATCGTGGTCCGCGGCGTGGAGCTCCGGCGGCTGCCCATCTTGACGCTGCCCGAGATCGTGTCGGTGGTGATCTGGGTCGCGGTGCTGCTCGAGCTGTGGGCGGAGCGGCAGTACCGGATTCGTGCCCTCGGCGCCTTCGTGCTGCCGGTGGTGGTGGGGCTCGGGCTGGTGCTGCCGTCCGGTCTCCGGGCTCTCGCGCTCGAGCCCGTCATCCGCAGCGCCTGGATCTGGGTGCACGTGGCTCTGGCGCTCCTGGGGCTCGCCGCCCTGGTGCTGAACTTCGCCGCCGCCTTCATGTACCTCCTCCAGGAGCGACAGCTCAAGGCGCGCCGGCCCAGCCGCGTGTACTACCGCCTGCCTCCGCTGGAAACTCTCGATCGTCTGAGCCATCGCACGCTCACGCTGGGCTTTCCCTTCCTCACCGCCGGCCTGCTGCTCGGCCTGCTCTGGGCGAGCGCGGCCTGGGGCAGCGTGCTGACCTGGGATCCCCTGGCGCTCTTCTCCCTCGTGACGTGGGTGGTGTACGCGGCCACCCTGGGCGGGCGCACGCTCGGGCGGTGGCACGGCCGCCGCGCCGCCTACTTCGCCATTGCGGGCTTCGCCACGCTGCTCCTGACCCTCGGGGCCAGCGTGCTCCTCCAGGGCCGGCACGGGGCATGAGCGGAACCCTCTTCGTCGCGGGCATGACCCATCGGGGCGCGCCCGTCGAGGTGCGCGAGGCGCTCGCCCTCGAGGACGACAAGCTCCGCGAGGTGCTGACGGCGGTGGCCGCGACCGGCGTGACCGACGAGGTCATGATCGTGTCCACCTGCAACCGCGTGGAGGTGTACGGGGTCGCGGAGGCCCCCGCCGAGGCGCGCGCCGCCGCCTTCCGCGCGCTCGGCGCCCACCGCGGCGTGGCGCTCGCCGAGGTGGAGCCCTACCTCGCGTCCGTCAACGAGGCGGGGGCGGTGCGCCACGCCTTCCGGGTCGCGGCCAGCCTCGACTCGCTGGTGGTCGGCGAGGCACAGATCCTCGGGCAGGTGAAGGACGCCTTCGAGCTGGCGCGCGCATGCCGGACGGTGGGGCCCGTGCTCAACGCGCTCATGAGCCAGGCCTTCAGCGTGGCCAAGCGCGTGCGGACCGAGACCGAGGTGGGACGCCTCGCCGTGTCCGTCTCCTCCGTCGCGGTGGAGCTGGCGCGCAAGATCTTCGGCCGCCTCGAGGGCAAGGGAGTGCTGCTGCTCGGGGCGGGGGAGATGGCCGAGCTCGCCGCGCGCGGGCTCATGGACGGCGGCGCGTCCCCGCTCTACGTGGCCAATCGGACGCCGGTGCGGGCCCGCGAGCTCGCCGAAGCGCTCGCCGGCACCGCGGTGGCCCTCGCCGACGTGCCGGCGGTGATGGCGCAGGTGGACGTGGTGGTGGCGTGCACCGCCGCGCCCGAGCCCATCGTGCGGGCGGCCGATGCGCGCGCCGCCGTCCACGATCGCCGGACCCGCCCGCTCTTCCTCATCGATCTCGGAGTGCCGCGGAACGTGGAAGCTGCGGTCAACGAGCTGGACGGCGTCTTCTGCTACGACGTGGACGACCTCCAACACGTGGTGGAGTCGAACCGGCGCGAGCGGCAACGCGAGGCGGAGCGGGCGGAGGCGCTGGTGGAGCGCGAGGTCGACAAGTTCCTCGCGCGCCTCCGCGACGTCGAGGTGGTGCCCACCATCGTGTCCCTCCGCGAGCGTCTCGAGGCCATCCGGCGCGGCGAGCTGGACAAGGCCCTCGCGCGCCTGCCCGACGCGAGCCCGGAGACGCGCCAGGTGCTGGAGGCTCTCTCCCAGTCCATCGTGAACAAGGTGCTGCACCCGCCCATCGAGAAGCTCCGCGACTCCTCCCGGGCCGGCCATGGACGGACCTGGATCGAGGTGGTGTCCGAGGTGTTCGGGCTCCGGCGCCCCCCCGGCGGCCGGAGCCGATGACGATCCGTCTCGGGACGCGCGGCAGCCGCCTCGCCCTCGTCCAGACCGAGGCGGTCGCGGCGGGGCTACGGGCCCGCGGCGCCGAGATCGAGATCGTGACCATCCGCACCTCGGGCGATCAGCTCGCCGACGTCGCCCTCGCCGATTTCGGCGGGAAGGCGCTCTTCGTGAAGGAGCTCGAGGAGGCCCTGCTCGACGGCCGGGTCGACGTCGCCGTGCACAGCCTGAAGGACATGCCGGCGGCCCTGCCCGCGGGGTTGACCCTCGCCGCGTTTCTTCCGCGCGAGGATCCCGCGGATGCCCTGATCAGCCGCGACGCGGGCGGGCTCGCCACCCTGCCGCCGGGCGCGCGCGTGGGCACCTCGAGCTTGCGCCGGGGGGTGCTCCTGCGACGCCTCCGTCCCGATCTCCGCGCTGAGCCCATTCGCGGCAACGTCGACACCCGGCTCCAGAAGCTGGCCGACGGGCAGTACGACGCGGTGGTGATGGCGCGGGCGGGGCTCGCGCGGCTCGGCTTGGCCCCGGCCGGCATGGCCCTGCTGCCCGTCGACCAGTTCCCACCCGCGCCGGGGCAGGGCATTCTGGGCGTGGAGGCCCGGGCCGGCGACGGGCGTCTGCTTGAACTTCTCGCCACCCTGGACCACACTGAGACCCGGCGCCAGGCCGAGGCGGAGCGGGCGTTTCTCCTTCGTCTGGGCGCGGGGTGCCATACGCCGGTGGCGGGCCTGGCTCGGCGGCACGGACCGGATCTCTCGGTGACGGGCCTCGTGGCCAGCGTGGACGGCGCCACCGTGCTCGAGGCCACCGTGAGCGGCGCGCCGTCGGCGGCGCGCGCGCTCGGCGAGACGCTGGCGGAGGAGCTCTTGGCGCGAGGAGCGGCGGGAGTGCTGGCCGCCGATCCGGGACGCGGGGGGGGAGGGGCGCTGACGTGAAAGCGGGAGGCGTCGAGACGGAGCGGCCGCTGGCCGGCAAGGTCGTCGTGGTCACGCGCGCGGCCCCCCAGGCCGGCGCCCTGCGCGACGCCCTCGAGGCGGAGGGCGCGCGCGTCGTGCTGGCGCCCACCATCGTCATCGAGCCGCCCGCGGACTGGACGCCGCTCGACGCCGCCCTGGGTCGCGCGAGCGACTATCGCTGGATCATCTTCACCAGTGTCAACGGCGTCGAGATGGTGCGCCGCCGCCTGGGCGAACGCGGCGGTGGCGTGGACGTCCTGCGCGGGTCGCGCGTGGCCGCCATCGGCCCCGCCACCGCGGGGGCGCTGGCCGCGTGGGGCCTCGCGCCCGAGCTCGTGCCGGAGGAGTACGTGGCGGAGGGGCTGGCGCGTCGGCTCACCGGCGTGCTCGTCCCCGGTGACCGTGTCCTCCTGCCGCGGGCGGCGGAGACGCGCGACCTCCTCGTGCGCGAGCTCACCGCGGCGGGCGCCGCCGTCGATGAGGTGGCCGCCTATCGCACCCGCCCCGCCGCCGGCACCGGTGCGGTGGTGAAGGCCCTGCTCGGGCGCGGGGAGGTGGACGTGATCACCTTCACCAGCTCGTCCACCGCCCGGCACTTCGCCGCGCTCTTCGCGCCGGACGAGCTCGCCGGCCTCATGCGCGGCGTGCGGGTGGCGTGCATCGGCCCCATCACGCGCGCCACCGCGGCGGAGCTCGGCCTCTCCACCGCCATCATGCCCGCCGAATACACCATCCCCGCCCTCGCGGCGGCGATCGCGTCCCATTACGCGAGGGAGAACAGGAGCTGACGATGCCGAATCCCGTCTACCGTCCGCGGCGGCTGCGCGAGTCTCCCCTCCTGCGCCGCATGATCCGCGAGACCGTGCTCAAGACGGACGACTTCATCCTCCCGCTCTTCACCGTGCACGGGCGCGGGGTGCGCGAGCCCATCGTCTCCATGCCCGGCCAGTTCCGCCTCTCCGTGGACGAGCTCCTGAAGGAGTGCAAGGACGCCGCGTCCATGGGGATTCCCGCCGTGCTGCTCTTCGGCATCCCCCGCAGCAAGGATCCCCGGGGGAGCGAGGCGTACGCCGAGGACGGAATCATCCAGAGCGCGGTGCGGGCCATCAAGGACAGCATCCCCGATCTCCTCGTCATCACCGACGTGTGTCTCTGCGAGTACACGAGCCACGGTCACTGCGGGGTGGTGGAGGAGGATCGAATCAAGAACGATCCGACCCTCGACCTGATCGCCCGCACCGCGCTCTCCCACGCCGACGCGGGCGCCGACATGGTGGCGCCCTCGGACATGATGGACGGCCGCGTGGCCGCCATCCGCGAGGCGCTGGACGAGGGGGGCTATCAGGAGATCCCCATCATGGCGTACTCGGCGAAGTATGCCTCCGCCTTCTACGGCCCGTTCCGCGAGGCCGCCGACTCCGCGCCGCAGTTCGGTGACCGGCGCTCGTACCAGATGGACCCCGCCAACGCGCTGGAGGCGCTCCGCGAAGTCGCGCTCGACGTGGACGAGGGCGCCGACATCGTCATGGTCAAGCCCGCGCTGCCGTATCTCGACGTGGTGGCGAGGGTCAAGGCGGACTTCGGCCTGCCCGTGGCCGCCTACTCGGTCTCGGGCGAGTACGCGATGATCCGCGCCGCCGGGCAGCTCGGTTGGCTCGACGAGGAGCGGGCGATGATGGAAGCCCTCACCGGCATCCGCCGGGCGGGCGCCGATCTCATCATCACGTACTTCGCCAAGGAGGCGGCCCGCCTCATCGAGCAGGGCCGGGCGTGAGGATCTCCGCGAAGGGCGAGTACGCCATCAAGGCGATGCTCGACCTGGCCCTCGCGGAAGGCGCCGGGCTCCGGCCCATCCAGGACATCGCCGCGCGCCAGGACATCCCGCAGCGCTACCTCGAGCAGGTGCTGCTGGGCCTCACGCGGTCGGGGCTGCTCGTGTCCAAGCGGGGCTCGGCAGGCGGCTATCGTCTCGCGCGCACCGCCGATCAGGTGACGGTGGGAGACGTGCTGCGGGCGGTGGAGGGTTCCGTCAACGGGCTCGAGCCGGTGCGGCGCGGGCGCGGGCGCGTGGGCCGCGATCCCGCCGCGGACCTCTCCGAGCTGTGGCGCGAGATCGACGAGGCGGTGTCGGGCGTCATCGACCGCGTGACCTTCGACGAGCTGCGCAAGCGCGCCGAGGAGCGGCGCAGCGTGGCCCGGCCCATGTACCACATCTGATTTTTTTGCCAACGAATCGGCCTTTCCGATAGGGATGGGAGCCATGATCGAACAGAAGAAGATGACAGGCGAGCGGCCTCGCGTGGCGGAGTCCGTGCTCGAGCTGATCGGCGGCACGCCCCTGGTCCGGCTGAACCACGTTCCCCGACCCGGCGGGGCCATCGTGCTCGGGAAGCTCGAGTCGCTCAACCCGGGCGGCAGCGTGAAGGACCGCATCGCGGTGGCGATGATCGACGACGCCGAGCGGCGCGGCGTGCTCAAGCCGGGGGCCACCGTGGTCGAGCCCACCAGCGGGAACACCGGCATCGGGCTCGCCATGGTGTGCGCCGTGCGCGGCTACCGCCTCATCCTCACCATGCCCGACGACTACAGCGTGGAGCGCCAGCGCCTCCTCGCGCGCTACGGGGCGGAGATCCACCTCACGCCCGCCATCGAGGGCATGACCGGCGCGGTGTTCGCCGCCCAGGAGATGGTGCGCGAGCATCCCGACTACTTCATGCCGAGCCAGTTCGAGAATCCGGCCAACCCGGAGGTCCATCGCCGCACCACCGCGCTGGAGATCCTGGACGCCACCGAGGGCCGCCTCCACGCCTTCGTGGCCGGGGTGGGAACGGGCGGCACCGTCACCGGCGTGGGCGAGGTGCTCAAGCAGCGGCTGCCGGGGGTGCGGGTGATCGCGGTGGAGCCGGCCCGCTCCCCGGTGCTCCAGGGCGGGAAGGCGCGGCCTCACGGGATACAGGGGATCGGCGCCTCGTTCGTGCCCACCGTCCTGAACAAGGCCATTCTCGACGAGATCATCACCGTGCGCGACGAGGACGCCACCGCCACTGCCCGTCGCCTCGCGCGGGAAGAAGGCCTGCTGGTGGGGATCTCCGCCGGCGCCAACGTGTGGGCGGCCTGCCAGGTGGCGGAGCGCATGGCCGCCGATCAGGTGGTGGTCACCGTGCTGTGCGATACTGGGGAGCGCTATCTCAGCGTGCCCTTCTGAGGAGCCAATCCATGAGCGTGCAGGTCTACATCCCGACACCGTTCCGGCGCGCGACCAGCAACAAGGACCGCGTGTCCCTGGACGCCGCCGACGTCAAGGCGCTGCTCGACGGGCTCGAGGCGCAGTTCGCGGGGCTCAAGGGCCTCGTGCGCAACGAGCAGGGGGAAGTGCATCACCACGTGAACATCTACGTGAACAGCGAGGCCATCGAGTCGCTGCGAGGGTTGCAGACCGCCCTGAAGGACGGGGACGAGGTCTCGATCATTCCGGCCCTCGCCGGGGGGCAGGCCGCCCTCACCGGGGGGCAAGCCGTCCTCGCCGGGGGGCAGGCGGCCCTCGCCGGCGGCGCCGACACCGGCGCGCTCTCGAAGTGAGGGGAGCGCGCGTGCCGCTGACGCCGGAGGAGTACGCGCGGGTCGCGGCGCAGGCGGTCGCGGAGTATCCGGCCGAGTGCTGCGGCGTGGTGCTGGTACGCGACGCGGGCCCGAACGAGCGGCTCTTCCTCCAGTGCCGGAACGTGCAGGATGAGCTTCACCGCAAGGACCCGGAGCGGCATCCGCGCGACGCCCGCACCGCCTACTACATCGACCCCCGCGATCTCCTCACCATCGGCCGCCGCGAGGCCGAGGGCTATCGCGTGGCCACCATCTACCACTCGCACATCGACACCGGCGCCTACTTCTCCGAGACGGACAAGCGCAACGCGCTCGTGGACGGCGAGCCCGCGTATCCCGACGCGGTGTACGTGGTGATCTCGGTGGTGGGCGGCCGCCCCGACGGCGCCAACGCCTTCGCCTGGGACCCCGCGCATCGTGACTTCCTGCCCCTGGAGTTCACCGTCTCCGCGTAGCATCTCCACCGTCATGACTCGATCGGAATCGCTCTTCGAGTCTGCCCAGCGCCTGATGCCGGGCGGCGTGAACAGCCCCGTGCGCGCGTTCCGCGGCGTGGGCGGGACACCCTTCTTCGTCGCTCGCGCCGCCGGCGCCCGCATCGAGGACGTGGACGGCCGCTCCTACATCGACTTCCTGGGCTCGTGGGGGCCCCTCGTGCTCGGGCACGCCCATCCCGCGGTGGTGGAGGCGCTCGGCGAGACGATGCGGCGCGGCACCAGCTACGGCGCGCCCACCGAGGCCGAGGTGGAGATGGCCGCCCTCGTCGCCCGCGCCATGCCCTCGATGGAGATGATGCGCCTGGTGTCGTCGGGCACCGAGGCGGCGATGAGCGCCATTCGACTCGCGCGCGGCGCCACCGGCCGCGACCTCGTGGTGAAGTTCGACGGCTGCTATCACGGCCACGCCGACAGCCTTCTCGTCAAGGCCGGCTCGGGCGGCGCCACGTTCGGCGTGCCCGATAGTCGCGGGGTGCCCGCGGCCCTCGCCGCCCTCACGGTGGCCCTGCCCTTCAACGACCTCGACGCGGTGGCGCGGCTCATGGCCGCGCGGGGGAGCGAGGTGGCGGTGGTGGTGGTGGAGCCGGTGGCCGGGAACATGGGCGTGGTGCCGCCCGCGCCGGGGTATCTCCAGGGGCTCCGCGACCTCTGTACGCGCCACGGCGCGCTGCTGCTCTTCGACGAGGTGATCACGGGCTTTCGCGTGGCGCCGGGCGGGGCGCAGGCCCTCTACGGGGTGCGCCCCGACCTCACGTGCCTGGGCAAGATCATCGGAGGCGGGCTGCCGGTGGGCGCCTACGGCGGCCGCCGGGACCTCATGGAGCAGGTGGCCCCGCTGGGCGGCGTCTACCAGGCGGGGACCCTGTCCGGCAATCCGCTCGCGGTGGCGGCGGGGCTCGCCACCCTCAAGGCGCTCGAGTCGGGCGACGCGTATCGCCGGCTCGAAGCGCTGGGTGCGCGCCTCGAGGCGGGCCTCGCCGAAGCGGCCCGCGCCGCCGGCCTCCCGCTCACCGTGAATCGCGTCGGCTCCATGCTCACCGCGTTCTTCACCGGCGCTCCGGTGGTGGATCTGGCGTCCGCCAAGCGTTCGGACACCGCCCGCTACGCGAAGTTCTTCCACGCCATGCTCGCTCGGGGCGTGTTCCTGGCCGCCTCCCAGTTCGAAGCCGCGTTCGTCTCGCTGGCCCACACCGAAGAGGACATCGCGGCGGCCGCCCGGGCCGCCGGGGAAGCCCTCAAAACCCTCGCCTAAAGCCACAACTGTATTGACACTTACTTTTCCTGCGTGATAGGGTTCACAAGGTTTCGGCCGGTCTCATCACCCTGTCGGGCGGGAGTCAAACTGGTTGCGCTTCGCTGCGCGAGGAGGGCCGGAGCGTAGATGGCGATGCGCACCCTGACTCACGCGCGGCGCGCTCTCCAGCCCTGCCGGCGAGGCAGCGAGCGTGGGATCAACAGGGAGACCCGATGAGCGGGATTGATCGCCGGTCCTTCTTCCGCATCGTGGCGGCCTCCGGCGCGGCGACCGCCGCCGCGGGCTGCGGGCAGACGGCGGAAAAGCTCTATCCCTACGTCTCGCCGCCCGAGAACATCGTCCCCGGGGTCGCCGCGCACTTCGCCACCGTCTGCCGCGAGTGCCCGGTGGGCTGCGGCGTGGTCGCCAAGAACCGCGATGGCCGCGTGGTCAAGCTGGAGGGGAATCCGGATCATCCGGTGAACGCGGGCGCCCTCTGCATCGCCGGCCATTCCGCCCTGCAGGGCGTGTATCACCCTGACCGCTTCCGGGGGGCCATGGTGGACGGCAAGTTCGCCCCCTGGGAGTCGGCCGAGAAGATCGTCGCCGACAAGCTCGGCGCCCTCGTCAAGGCCAGGCAGGGCGGCAGGATCGCGGTGGTCACCGGGCTCGAGACCGGCACCGTCGCCAAGCTCATGGACGAGTGGGTGAAGGCGCTGGGCGCCCGTCCCCGCATCGCCTACGAGCCCTTGGCCCTGGAGGCCATGCGCGCGGCCAACCGCGCCACCTTCGGCCGCGACGCCATCGCCCACTACGCCATCGAGGAGGCGAGCTATCTCGTCTCGTTCGGGGCCGACTTCCTGGAGACCTGGCTCTCGCCGGTCGGCCATGCCGCCGCCTTCGCGAAGATGCACGCCCTCAGCGCGGGCAAGGCCGGCACCTTCGTGCACGTGGAGCCGCGGCTCTCCATGACCGCGGCCAACGCCGACCGCTGGGTCCGGAACGCGCCGGGCACGGAAGCGCCGCTGGCGCTCGCCATGCTGAAGGTGATCGTGGACGAGGGGCTGGTGGCGCCCGGCGTGGACGCGCGCGCCCTCGCCGGCGCGGTGCAGGGCGTGGACGTGGCCGCGGTGGCCACCCAGTCCGGCGTGCCCGCCGAGACGATCAAGGGTGTCGCCCACGATCTCGCCGCCTCGAAGTCGGGGCTCGTGCTCGGCGGCGGCGCCGCGGTGTCGGGCGGCAACGCCACCGACATGCTGCAGGCGATCAACCTGCTCAACGTCGCCATCGGCGCCCTCGGCAAGCGGATGCGTTTCGGCGGCGACGTCGCGCGCCCCAGCAGCTACGCCGACATGGTCGCCCTCACCCAGGCCATGGCCAAGGGCGAGATCGAGGTCCTCATCCTCGGCGACGTGAATCCCGTCTACACCATGCCGCCCAAGGCGGGCTTCTACGAGGCCCTCGCCAAGGTGCCGATGGTGGTGAGCCTCGCCAACCGCCCCAGCGAGACCACGGGGAAGGCGCACGTGATCCTGCCCGCGCTGCACTGGCTCGAGTCGTGGGGCGACCACGTGGCCGAGGCCGGCGTGGTGGGCCTCATGCAGCCCGCCATGGGCCCCGTGGAGATCGCGGGCAAGCCGGTGGACGGCCGATCGCTCGGCGGCATCTTCCTCAACCTGGCCCGTCTGGCGCTCGGCCTCACCGCCGAGCCGGGCAAGGGGCTCTTCCAGACGCCGACCTTCGCCGACGTGGTCAAGGCGGAGTGGGGGGCGATGGCCAAGGACTACGGCAAGGGCAAGCCGGTGGCCGAGTTCTGGGAGGAGTCGCTGCGGCGCGGCGGGGTGTGGCGGGAAGCGCCCGGCCCCGCGGTGTCGGTGCGTCCGGAGGGCCTGCGCGTGAAGGCCGAGGCGGCCCGGCTCGAGGGTGACGGCACCCACGCCCTCCTCGTGTATCCCTCGTCACGGTTCTACGACGGACGGTTCGCCGATCGCGCGTGGCTGCAGGAAGCGCCCGACACCATGACCCAGATCGCGTGGGACGGCTGGGCGGAGCTGCCCACCGAGACGGCGAAGCGCCTCGGGGTGGGCCGCGGCGATCTCGTCACCCTCGTCTCGCCCCACGGCCGGGTGGACCTGCCGGCCTATCCGGTGGACAGCCTGCATCCCGCCGCGGTGGCGGTGGCGATGGGGCAGGGGCACGCCTATCCCGGCACCTACGCGCAGTCGCGCGGGTTCAACACCGGCGCCAATCCGGTGACGCTGCTTGGGCCCGGGCCGGAGGCCGCGTCGGGCGCCCTTCCGTACCTCGCGGTGAAGGTGGCGGTGGCCAAGGGAACGGGACGCCGGTCGCTCGCCATCCCGCAGGCCACATTCGATCAGGATCACCGCGAGATCGCCCAGCACATCGGTCTCGGCGCCGCGCGCGAGCTCGAGCTGCGCGGGAAGCCGCCGGAGCACGCGAGCCATCCCAGCATGTACCCGCCGGTGAAGTATCCCGACCACCGCTGGGGCATGACGGTGGATCTCGACCGCTGCACGGGCTGCCAGGCCTGCGTGGTGGCGTGCGTGACCGAGAACAACGTGCCGGTGGTGGGCCGTGAGCAGGTCGCCTACGGCCGCGACCAGCACTGGCTGCGCCTCGAGCGCTGGGAGGAGGGCACGCCCGCGCGCCCGCGGAACATCTTCCTCCCCATGTTCTGTCAGCACTGCGGCGTGGCGCCGTGCGAGCCGGTGTGCCCGGTGTACGCGGCCTATCACACCCGCGAGGGCCTGAACGGGCAGGTCTACAACCGGTGCGTGGGCACGCGGTACTGCGGCAACAACTGCCCGTACCACGTGCGGCGCTTCAACTGGTTCTACTATGACTGGCCGTCGCCGCTGGACCTTCAGCTGAACCCGGATGTCACCGTGCGCCAGCTCGGCGTCATGGAGAAGTGCACGATGTGCCTCCAGCGCATCATCGAGGGCAAGGACCGCGCGCGGGACGCCGGTCGCAAGATCAAGGACGGCGACATCCGCACCGCCTGCCAGCAGACCTGCCCCACCCAGGCCATCACCTTCGGCGACCTCAAGGACGACGGCGCCCAGGCGAGCAAGCTCTCGCGCTCCCCGCGGAGCTACCACGTCCTCGAGGAGCTGGGCACGCGGCCCGCCGTCACCTACCTCAAGAAGGTCACCCGGGACGAGGGCAATCCCGCCGGGGGAGGCCACAAGGCATGAGTGCGGGCACCGAGCGCGCGGTCACGTGGGCCGACGTCAACAAGGACGTCGAGCGCACCGTCAGCATGCCGGGCAACACGTACTTCGCCTGGATGTGCGTGGTCGCGCTGACCCTGGCCGCGGGCGTGGTCGCGTGGACGTTCCAGATCTACACCGGCATGGGCGCGGCGGGGAAGCGCACGCCGCAGATGTGGGCGATGTACATCACCACGTTCGTGTTCTGGATCGGTATCGGCCATGCGGGGACGCTCATCTCCGCGGTGCTCTACCTCTTCCGCGCGAAGTGGCGGACGTCCATCTATCGCGGGGCGGAGGCGATGACGGTGTTCGCGGTCATGACCGCGGGCCTCTTCCCGCTCATCCACGCCGGGCGCATGTGGTTCGCCTACTGGCTCACCCCGTACCCGAACCAGCGCTACCTCTGGCCGAACTTCAAGTCGCCGCTGGTATGGGACGTGTTCGCGATCTCGACCTATCTCACCATCAGCGTGGTCTTCTTCATCGTGGGCCTGGTGCCCGACGTGGCCGCGCTCCGCGACCGCTCCACCGGCATCAAGCGGAAGATCTTCGCGGTGATCGCCATGGGCTGGGAGGGCTCGGATACCCAGTGGAAGCACTACCGTCGCGGCTACGGGCTCCTCGCCGCGCTGGCCACGCCGCTCGTGCTCTCCGTGCACAGCGTGGTGTCCTTCGACTTCGCGATGGCGCTGGTGCCGGGGTGGCACTCCACGCTGTTCGCCCCCTTCTTCGTGGACGGCGCCATCTTCTCCGGCTTCGCCATGGTGCTCGTCCTCATCCTCCCCATGCGCTACTACTTCAACTGGTATCCGTACATCACCGACAAGCACCTGGACGCGATGGCCAAGCTCACCCTCGTGACCAGCCTCGTGCTGACGTACTTCTACGCCTGCGAGGTATTCACCGCCTGGTACAGCGGGGACCATTTCGAGCGGGCGAGCGTCTTCGCCAAGGCCACCAAGCAGTACGCCTGGGCCTACTGGACGATGTACTTCTGCAACAGCGTGGTGCCCCTGATCCTGTTCTGGAAGAAGGCGCGCACCAATGTCGTGATCCTCTACATCGTGTCCATCCTCGTGCTCATCGGGATGTGGTTCGAGCGCTTCAACATCATCGTGCCCGGCCTCGGCCACGACTTCTACCCGTACACGTGGGGCACCTACGTCCCGACCATCACCGACTCCACCATCATCGTGGGCTCGTTCGCGTGGTTCTTCATCCTGTTCCTGGGCTTCATCCGCGTCATGCCCTCCCTCAGCATCGTGGAGGTCAAGGAGGTGCTGCCGCATCCCCTCAAGCACGCGGTTCATGGGGCACATCAGGGAGGAGGCCACTAGATGGCCGCGGCGGCGAGCGTGCTCGGCATCTTCGCTCACGTGGACACCACGCTGCAGGCCATCCGCGACCTGCGGGCCAAGGGCTACGGCGACCTCACGGTGTACACCCCGGTGCCGGTGGAGGAGATCGAGGAGGAGATCGAGCACATCCGGCCCCACTCCAAGGTGCGGCTCTTCACCGTGATCGGCGGCGTGACGGGCGCGGCCACCGGCTTCTTCCTCACGATCTGGTCCTCGCTCAAGTGGGATCTGATCACCGGCGGCAAGGCCTCGGTGTCGATCCCGCCGTTCGTGATCATCGGCTTCGAGCTGACCATCCTCTTCGGAGGCCTCGCCACCGTGCTCGCGGTGCTGCTGCTCGGGCGGCTCCCCAAGCTCCGGCCGTCGCCGACGTATGACCCGCGCTTCACCCTGGACCGCTTCGGGGTGGCGGTGGCGTGTCCGCCCGACCGGGCGCAGGCGGTGTCCGCCCTGCTGAGCGCGGCGGGGGCGGAAGAGGTGCGGCGGTGATCAAGAAGTACGGGCTCCGCATCCTGTTTCTCCTCTGCCTCGGCGTGGTGGGGCTGGGCGGCGCTGGCCTCGGCGGCACCGTCGCCATGCGCTGGATGGACAACATGACGGCGACCCAGGGCGTGCGCCCCGGTGAGCGCGCCTTCGCGATGCCGGTGGGGAGCGTGCCGCGAGAAGGGGGCGAGCTGCCCTATGCCAAGGAGGAGCGCGAGGCGGCGGCGGCGCGGAAGAACCCCTTCCCGGCGACGCCCGAGTCGGTGAAGCGGGGCGGGGAGCTGTGGGCGATCTACTGCGTGCCGTGTCACGGCGCGACGGCCAAGGGCGACGGGCTCGTGACGACCAAGTTCATCCCCGCCCAGGATCTCACCAATCCCGACCTCCAGAAGACGCGCACCGACGGCTTCTGGCAGCACTACATCGGCGCGGGCGGGGCGGTGATGCCCGCCTATGCGGAGGCGCTGTCCCCGGAGGAGCGGTGGCATCTCGTGAACTTCGTCCGCACCCTGGCCAAGCGATGAACGCGACCACGATGGCCGACACCCGCGCCGGGTCCTCCTCGCCCCTGGTCCTCATCGTGCTCGTGGTGCTGGGCGGAGCCGCCTTCATTCACGGCCTCATGCAGCCCGAGCCGTGGCAGGCGTGGGCCATTTATCTCGTCAACCTCCTGTTCTGGTCGAGCCTGGGTATCGCCGGCCCCGCCGCCTCGGCCATGATGCAGCTCACCGAGGCGCGCTGGTCGCCCACGGTGAAGCGGATGGCGCTCACCACCGGCGCCTTCCTGCCCTTCTCGCTGCTGCTCTTCCTGGTGTTGTTGTTCTTCGGCCTGGGGAGCCTTTTTCCCTGGGTGAACGATCCTACCCTGGTGGAGAAGAAGCGCGAATGGCTGAACGTGCCGTTCTTCGTGGGCCGCCTCGCCATCGGCACCTTCCTCCTCTACTGGGTGGCGATGACGTTCACGCGCGCGGTGTTCGCCGAGGGGACGGGCGATCAGGCGGCCGGGCTCGCGCGGCGGAATCGGCTGGCCGGCACGCTCCTCATCCTGTTCGTGGTGGTGCTGTCGCTGTGGGGCTTCGATCTCCTCATGTCGCTGGACCCCGTGTGGTACAGCGGCCTCCTCGGCGGCTACTACGTGGTCACCACGCTCTACACGGGCTTCGGGCTCGTCACGTTCCTCACCATCCGCGGCAATGCCCGCGGCCTCACCCACGTGGGGCCCTCGGCCATCCAGGACGTGGCCAAGCTCACCTTCGCGCTCTGCGTCATGTGGATGTACTTCTTCTTCTCCCAGTACCTGGTGATCTGGTACGGGAACGTGCCCATCGAGACTCGCTTCTTCCTGCGCCGCTTCTTCGACGACCCCTGGCGCACCATGGCCTTCGTCATCTTCGTGGTGGGCTGGCTGATCCCGTTCTCGTACCTGCTCAAGCGCCTGACCGGGCGGCCGCCCACCGCCCACAAGCCGCTCGTGGTCATTCTCTTCATGGGCTGGGTGGCCATCTTCCTCGAGCGGGTGCTGCTCGTGTACCCCGCGATCACGAAGGCGAACCGCTTCCCCATCGGCCTCCGCGAGGTGCTGGTCACCGCCGGCTTCTTCGCCCTCTTCGTGCTGGCGCGCCATCGCTTCCTCGCGCGGTACGGGGACCGGCTCGACCAGGGCCGCTAGAGCCGTTCCCGCGCCGCGGTACAATGGCGGCGTGATCTCCGTCGAAGAAGCCCTCGACCGCATCCTGAGCCGCGTGACCGCGCTCGGGGACGAGCGTGTCTCACTGCTCGAAGCGCTCGACCGCGTCCTCGCCGAGCCGGTCGTGTCCGCGCGCGAGCTCCCGCCCTGGCCCAACTCCTCCATGGACGGATACGCGCTGGCGAGCGCGGACACGCGTGAGGCGAGGGCGGAGCATCCCGCGCGCCTCCGCGTGGCCGGCCAGGTGGCGGCGGGCCACATCGCCCAGCGCCCCATGGCCGGGGGCGAGGCCTTCCGCATCCTCACCGGCGCGCCGCTCCCCGACGGCGCCGACGCGGTGATTCCGCAGGAGGACGTCACCCTCGAGGGCGAGACGGTCCGCGTGCCACGCCCGGTTCCCGCCGGCGAGTGCGTCCGCCGCCGCGGTGAGGACATCCGTCCGGGCGACCGGCTCTTCGAGCCCGGCCGCGCGCTCTCGCCCGGCGACATCGGCGTCCTTGCGAGCCTCGGCTGGAGCCGGGTGCGCGTGATCCGTCGGCCGGTGGTCGGCATCCTCTCCACCGGGGACGAGATCGTGGACCTGGGCGGGGAGATCGGGCTCGGCCAGATCCCGAACTCCAACACCTACTCGCTCATGGCCCAGGTGCGCGCGGCGGGCGCGGAGCCGGTGAATCTCGGCGTGGCGCGCGACCGGCGGAACGAGATCGAAGCCCGCCTCCGCTGGGGACTGGGCTGCGACCTCTTGATTTCGTCCGCGGGCGTGTCGGTGGGCGACCATGACTTCGTCAAGGCTGCCCTCGAGGCGCTGGGGGCCGAGCAGCATCTCTGGCTCGTGAACATGCGCCCGGGCAAGCCCATCACCTTCGCCACCCTGCCGTCGCCGCTGAAAGGGACGCTGCCGGTGTTCGGCCTGCCCGGCAACCCGGTGTCGGCCATGGTGACGTTCGAGCTCTTCGTGCGGCCCGCTCTCCGCCGCATGGGCGGACACGCGCGCGTCATGCGGCCCACGCGGATGGCGCGCGCGCTCGCGCCCATCGCCAATCCCGGCTCGCGCCGGGGCTATCTGCGCGTGGTCCTGCAGGAGGCGGAGGGCGTGCTGAGCGCGCGGCTCACCGGCGAGCAGGGCTCCGGCATCCTGCGGTCGATGGCGGAGGCCGATGGGCTCGCGGTGCTACCCGGCAATACCACGGTCGCCGCCGGCGACTCGGTGTCCGTCATCCTGCTCCGCGACATCTAGTCGCGTCGCCGCCCGGTTAGTCCTTGCGGAGGTAGAGCGCCCAGAGCGTGACGTAGCCGCCGGCGCCCATCGAGAGAAACGCCACGATGCTCCCCAGGCTCAGCGTGGAGGCGTTGGTCAGACCCTGCGTGATGTTGCAGCCATCCGCCACGAGGGCCGCCGCGCCCATGAGGAGACCGCCCGCGAAGATCTTCACCACGCTCCAGCCCGGGGGCAGCTTCCATCGGAACTCGCCGCGCTGAAGCGCCCCGGCCAGCGCGCCCAGCGGCACGCCGATGAGCAGCACCATGCTCCACGTGACCTGGTTGGGATAGCCGACCAGCGGGTAGGTGAGCATGTGGCCGGTGTTCACCGCGAAGGTGATGCCGACGGGGCGGCTGCCCAGGCTGGACGCCCACCAGCCGGCGGCGATGAGCAGACCCACCAGGGCGCCGGAGAGCGGCCACGGCCACTTGCCGTGCTCGGGCTCGCGCGGCCCGCGCGCCAGCCACACCACCACCGCGAGCCCCAGCACGCCGATGACGATCCAGGGCGAGAGGCCCAGCGCCGTCGCCAGCGTGGGCGGCGCATCGCCCACGCGGACCTCGGGCGCCTGAAGCCAGGCGCGCAGCGGAGCCAGGGCGCCCACGCCGGCGGCCGTCGCGCCCAGGGCGAACCCCAGCAGGATGACCCACGCGCCGACCGCGCCCTCGCCCACGCGGTACCACGTACTGCCCGAGCATCCCCCCGCCAGCACCATGCCGACGCCGAAGGCGAGCCCACCCGCCACGTTCGCGAGCCAGCGAAATGGCCGCCCCGGAATCTCCACGAGGCCCACCGAGAGGAGCAGCTGAACGCCCACCGCCGCGACGAGCAGCGCCAGCACATAGGCGCGCAGGATGCCCGCATCGCCCATCAGCGCCACGTTCGAGATGGCGCGGGTGAAGCAAAAACCGCCGCGCTGGATGACATAGCCGAATGCCAGGCCGGTCAGCAGCGCCGAGAGCCAGAAGGCCAGCGTCGAGTCGTCCATGCGCGCATGCTAGCCCCCGGGCCCCGGAGGTGTAAAGGTCTTCAGAATTTGACTTTTCTTTCTGGGAGGTGCTACGGTCGCCGCGAGATGCCCACTCATACGCCCTCGATAGTGACGGGCGGCGCGGGACTCGCCCTCGCGCTGAGCCTCGGGCTCGCGGCGTGCGCCAGCGACGACGCGGGCCGCCGTGCCCTCGCCGAGACCAGCACGCTGCGCACGCAGACGGACGATCTCCGCCAGCGGAGCGACGCGAACTCGCGCGACATCGCGCGCATCCAGACGCAGGTGCGCGCGCTCGAGGCGGATTCGGCGGACAAGACGCGCGAGCTGCGCGCGGCGAGCGTGGAGCTGGCGCGGTCGCGCGTGCTCCTGGAAGAGGCGCGCACGGCGCTGCGGGAGAGCCAGGCCGCGGGTGCGGCTCCACCAGTCGCTCCCGCCATGACCGCGGTGCCGACACCGATCGCGCCGCCTCCGGCTCCCACCACCCCTTCGCCGCCGCCGATGCCCATCACGCCGCTCCCCGAGCCGGCGAAGAAGCCGCCGCCCGCGCTGGCGTCGCGGCCTCCCGCGCCGGCCGCCAAGGCCGCGCCGGTTCGGCCGGAGGCGCCGCCCAAAGAGGCCGCGAAGGATGTGAAGGAGCCTGCGCGCAAGCCCGAGCTGGCGGCGAAGCTCCAGCCGCCCGCCACGCCCGAGCCGGCCGCGAAGCCGGATACGGCGCCGAAGCCCGAGCCCACCGCGAAGGCGGAGGCGACGCCAAAGGCGGAGCCGCCTGCCAGGACGGCGAGTCCCGCCCGCCCGGAGGCGCCCCGGCCGGCGACGCGGCCGGGCTCGCCCGCGGAGCAGCTCTTCAACACCGCGATGGCGAATTTTCGCGCTCAGGAGCATGGACAGGCGGTGCTCGAGCTGACGGACCTCATCACCCGCTTCCCCGAGGACCCGCTGGCCCCGGCCGCGCAGCTCTGGATCGGTGAGGCCTACTACGTGCAGCGGGACTACCGGCAATCCCTGGTGGAGCTCAGACGGGTGGTCGAGGGGTATCCGAAGAGCCCACAAGTCGCCGATGCCCTCCTGAAGACCGGGCTCTGCCACCGCGCCATGGGCGACCGGACCGGAGCCAGCGCGGCCTGGGAGCAGGTGGTCAAGGAGCATCCCGCCAGCGCGGCCGCCGGGCAGGCCCGTATGCTGCTCGGGTCGCGCGACAGCGCCGCCCGAGGCACCCGCTAGGGCCTCCCCCGGGCCCCTTTTCTTGACCGAGGGGGGGCCTCCGGTATACTGAGGCGCGCTCTGGGCATGCCCATGGGCTCCGACATTGTCATGTATCTACTTGAAGACAGTGAGATAGTTGACTGGCTCGGCTGGCGAGAAGATCGGCGCGGCTGGGGCGCCAATGGTGCGCTCCGGATGTCCGCCTGGCGGGTCCTCGTCCCCGACGGCCCCGACTTTCCCGCCCAGCTACGGAGCATTCCCGACCCCCCGTCCTCCCTCTGGATGCGGGGTACCGTGCAGCGGGAAGACGCCCTCGCCATCGCCGTCGTCGGCTCCCGCCGGGCCACGCCCCATGGGCTGGCCCTGGCCGAGCGCCTGGCCGGTGATCTCGCCGCGCGCGGCGTGACGGTGGTGAGCGGGCTCGCGCGCGGTATCGACAGCGCGGCGCACCGGGGCGCGCTGGCCGCGGGTGGGCGCACCATCGCCGTGCTGGGCTCGGGCGTGGATCGCGTGTATCCGCCCGAGAATCGGCGCCTGGCCGCCGAGATCGCCGCGCGCGGCGCCGTGCTCTCGCAGTTCGCGCCCGGGATGCCCGCCCTGGCCCATCACTTTCCCATTCGCAATCGGGTGATCGCCGGGCTGGCCCTGGGCGTGGTGGTGGTGGAGGCGGCGGAAGCCAGCGGCTCGCTCATCACCGCCGGGCATGCCGCCGACCTCGGAAGGGAGATCATGGCGATGCCCGGCCCGGCCGGCGCGCCGTCGAGCCGCGGCGCACATCATCTGATCCGTGACGGCGCCGCCCTGGTGGAGGGCTGGGAAGACGTGGTGGCGCTGCTTCCCACGCTCTGGCGGGCCTGCGTGGGGCGCCCCGCGCCGGCCCCCTCGGACGAGACGGACGCGGCTGCCGACCCCCTGCTTGCACTCATCGGCCCCGAGCCTGCATCCATAGAAGAGCTGATCGAGCGGAGCGGTGTCCCCGCTTCCCACGTGGCCGTCCGCCTGCTGGACCTGGAGCTGGACGGGCGGGTGCGGCAGCTGCCCGGGAAGCGCTTCGTCCGCATCCCCCGAGGCTGAGAGGAGCCATTTGGCCAAGTCGCGCTCGCTGGTCGTGGTGGAGTCGCCCACCAAGGTCAAGACGATCCAGAAGTATCTCGATTCCGGGTTCGTCGTGAAGGCCTCGATGGGGCACATCCGCGATCTGCCCAAGTCGAAGCTCGGGGTGAACGAGAAAAAGGGATTCAAGCCGGAGTACCGCGTGCTTCCGGCCAAGAAGAAGGTGCTGGACGAGCTCAAGAAGGCCGCCGAGAAGGTGGCGGCGCTCTACATCGCGACCGACCCGGACCGGGAGGGAGAGGCGATCGGCTGGCACCTCGCCCAGGAGCTGGGCGTGGACCGGAAGAACATCCACCGCATTCTCTTCAACGAGATCACCGAGCGGGCGGTGAAGGCGGCGTTCCAGCATCCAGGCAAGATCGACAAGAACAAGGTCGACGCCCAGCAGGCGCGGCGCGTGCTCGACCGCCTGGTGGGCTACAAGCTCTCCCCCCTGCTCTGGGAGAAGATTCGGCGCGGGCTGTCCGCCGGCCGCGTGCAGTCGGTGGCCGTGCGCCTGATCACCGAGCGCGAGCGCGAGATCGCCGCGTTCGTGCCGGTGGAATACTGGTCGCTGCACGCGCGCCTGCTCGGTAAGAATCCGCCCGAGTTCACCGCGACGCTCCGCGAAGTTCGCGGCGAGAAGGCCACCCTGCCCGACGAGGCGGCCACGGTGGCGGTGATGACCGGCCTCCACGGGGCGGAGTGGCGGGTGAAGTCAGTGACGCGCGGGGAGCGGAAGCGGAATCCCACCGCGCCCTTCATCACCTCCACGCTGCAGCAGGAGGCGAGCCGCAAGCTCCACTTCAGCGCGAAGAAGACCATGATGCTCGCGCAGCAGCTCTACGAGGGCATCGAGCTGGGCGACGAGGGTCAGGTCGGCCTCGTCACCTACATGCGCACCGACGCCGTCCGCGTGTCGCAGGAGGCGCAGGACGAGGCGCGCGAGTGGGTGAGCGGCCGGCTCGGGCGCGAGTACCTGCCCGACAGCCCGCCCACCTACAAGACCAAGAAGAGCGCCCAGGACGCGCACGAGGCGGTGCGGCCGTCATCGGTGGCGCGCGAGCCCAAGGCCATCGCCCGCTTCCTCTCGAAGGACCAGCTCGCGCTCTACCGCCTCATCTGGGAGCGCTTCCTGGCCAGCCAGATGCTGCCCGCCGTCTACGACACCGTCACCGCGGACATCACCGCGGGGGAGTGCCTGTTCCGCGCCCAGGGCTCCACGCTGAAGTTCGCCGGCTTCACCGCGGTGTACGTGGAATCGCGCGAGGAGTCGGATCAGCCCGGGGAGGACGAGCAGGAGGCCGTGGTGCCTCCGCTCGAGGAGGGAGAAATCCTCCGGTTGCGCTCCCTCGACCCCAAGCAGCACTTCACCCAGCCGCCTCCGCGCTACACCGAGGCCTCGCTGGTGAAGACGCTGGAGGAGCTGGGCATCGGCCGCCCGTCGACCTATGCGCAGATCCTCGGCACCATCCAGGACCGCGAGTACGTGCGGCGCGACAAGGGCACGCTCTTCCCCACCGAGCTCGGCATGCAGGTCACCGACATGCTGGTGCCGCACTTCCCCGAGGTGATGGACGTCGAGTTCACCGCTCAGCTCGAGGAGTCGCTGGACAAGATCGAGGAGGGCGACGCGGACTGGCAGGAGACGGTGGGGGCCTTCTACAAGGAGTTCGCCAAGGACCTCAGCAAGGCCGGGAAGAAGATGGAGAACTTCAAGGAGGGCGTGGACGCCGGCCAGGCCTGCCCCGAGTGCGGCAAGCCCCTCGTGGAGAAGTGGGGCCGGTTCGGGAAGTTCCTCGCGTGCTCCGCCTATCCCGATTGCAAGTACACGAAGGATCTCGGGGGACGCGAGCGCCCGGCCGACGAGCCCACCGACGAGACGTGTCCGACCTGCGCCAAGCCGATGGTGATCAAGCACGGCCGTTTCGGCAAGTTCATGGCCTGCTCGGGCTATCCGGAGTGCAAGACCACCAAACCGGTGCCGCTCGGCATCGCCTGCCCCCAGGACGGCGGCCAGCTCGTGGAGCGCCGGAGCAAGCGCGGGAAGACCTTCTACGCCTGCGCGAACTACCCGCAGTGCACGTTCTCGGTGTGGTCGCGGCCGGTGGCGCAGCCGTGCCCCCAGTGCGGCGCGCCCTTCGTGACCGAGCGTGTGGCGCGCGGGGGCAAGATCTCGCGGGCCTGTGTCAAGGAGGGCTGCGGGTACAAGGAAGACGTCGCGCCCACGGTCGCCTGAGGCCCGGCATGCGTGGCGACGCCGATCCCGTCCCCGCCTTCCTCGAGTACCTCGCCGCCGAGCGCGGCGCCTCGGCCCATACCTTGCGTAGTTACGCAGGTGATCTGGCCGAGCTCCAGAGCTTTCTCCACGCCGCGAAGGTGGCGGACCTCACCGCGGCCGATCCGCGCGCGCTCCGGGCCTATCTGGCCTGGCTGTCCGGTCGCGGCCTCGCGAAAGCCTCCATCGCGCGCAAGCTCGCCGCCGCGCGGAGCTGCTACCGCTTCCTCGCCCGGCGCGGCTGGGTGGAGGCCAATCCCGCGCGGCAGGTGACGAGCCCGCGGCTGCCCCGGCGGCTCCCGTCCTTCCTGCCCAAGGACGAGTCCAAGGAGCTCTTCGACGGACCCCGGGACGACTCCGCCGCGGGCCGGCGGGACCGCGCGCTGCTGGAGCTGCTCTACGCGAGCGGGCTGCGGGTCGCGGAGTGCTGCGGGCTGAACCGGGAGGACCTCGATCGTCATCACGGGACGGTGCGTGTGCTCGGCAAGGGCGGCAAGGAGCGCGTGGTCCCGGTGGGAGACGCCGCGCTCGAGGCCATCGACGCCTATCTGGCGACCCGCCGGGGCGGCGGGGGCGGGCCGCTGTTCCAGAACCCCCGCGGCGGGCGCCTCACCACCCGCAGCGTGCACCGTATCGTGCGCCGGCGCGCGCGGGCGGCCGGGATCACCCGCCGCGTCACGCCCCACACGTTGCGGCACACCTTTGCCACCCATCTCCTCGGAGAGGGCGCGGACCTTCGGCTCATCCAGGACCTGCTGGGCCACAGCCGCCTCTCCACCACGCAGCGCTACACCCACGTGAGTCCGGAGCACCTCATGAAGGTGTACGACGCCGCGCATCCGCGGGCGGTGTGACGTGGGCGCCGACGAGGGGCTGCGCTTCCATGCCACCACCGTGGTGGCGGTCCGCCATCGCGGGACGGTGGCGGTGGGGGGCGACGGCCAGGTCACCATCGGCCAGACGGTGGTGAAGGGCGGCGCACGCAAGGTGCGCAAGCTCCACCACGGTCGCGTGCTCGCGGGCTTCGCCGGCGCGGCCGCGGACGCCTTCACGCTGTTCGCGCGCTTCGAGGGCAAGCTCGAAGAGCACCGCGGGAACCTCCAGCGGGCGGCGGTGGAGCTGGCCAAGGACTGGCGCACCGACCGCGCCTTGCGCCGGCTGGAGGCCCTGCTCGCGGTGGCGGACGCGGAGGCCTCGCTCATCGTGTCGGGCACCGGCGACGTCATCGAGCCCGACGACGGGCTCATCGGGATTGGTTCCGGCGGGCCCTTCGCCCTCGCCGCCGCCCGCGCCCTCATCGGCCACTCGAGCCTCGACGCCCGCGCCATCGCCGAGCAGGCCCTGCGCATCGCCGCCGGCATCTGCATCTACACCAACGACCAGATCACGGTGGAGGTGCTGCCGTGAGCGCGCTCACCCCCGCCGAGATCGTCGCCGAACTCGATCGCTACATCGTGGGCCAGCACCGGGCCAAGCGGGCAGTGGCCATCGCGCTTCGCAACCGCTGGCGGCGGCAGAACCTGCCGCCCGCCCTGCGGGACGAGGTCGCGCCGAAGAACATCATCATGATCGGCCCCACCGGGGTGGGGAAGACCGAGATCGCTCGCCGCCTCGCCCGCCTCGCCCAGGCTCCGTTCATCAAGGTCGAGGCGTCGAAGTACACCGAGGTCGGCTACGTGGGGCGCGACGTCGAATCCATGATCCGTGACCTCACCGAGCAGGCGGTGAACATGGTGAAGGCCGAGATGGCGGCGGCGGTGCGCGAGCGAGCCGAGGTGATCGCCGAGGAGCGATTGCTCGACCTGCTCCTGCCCCGGCGGGGCGGCGAGCCCTTCACCTCCAGCACGCTGGAGGAGATCGCCCCCGACGCCTCCCGCGACGCCACCCGGGACAAGCTGCGCGTCCAGCTGCGCGCGGGCAAGCTCGACGACCGGACCGTCGAGATCGAGCTGGCCGCAGCCGGCGGTCCCATGGTTCAGCTCCTCGGGGGGCAGGGGATGGAGGAGCTGGGCGTGAACCTCCAGAACATGCTCTCCCAGATGATGCCGGGGCGGACCCGCCGGCGCCGGGTCAAGATCGGCGAGGCGCGGCGCCTCATCGGTCAGGACGAGGCGCAGAAGCTGGTGGATCAGGACGAGGCCGTGGCCCAGGCGGTGCAGCGGGTGGAGAACGCGGGCATCGTCTTCCTCGACGAGCTGGACAAGGTGGCGGGCCGGGAGGGCGGGCACGGGCCGGACGTCTCCCGGGAGGGCGTACAGCGGGACCTCCTCCCCATCGTCGAGGGATCGGTGGTGACCACCAAGTACGGCAGCGTGCGCACCGACCACATCCTCTTCATCGCCGCGGGGGCCTTTCATGTGGCCAAGCCGGCGGATCTGATCCCCGAGCTGCAGGGCCGGTTCCCCATCCGGGTGGAACTGGAGCCCTTGACGCGGGGGGACTTTGTCCGCATTCTGAGCGAGCCCGAAAACGCCCTGGTCCGGCAATACACGGAGCTGCTCCAGACAGAGGGGGTCCGCCTGCGGTTCACGCCGGAAGCGGTGGAGGCGGTGGCGGAGATCGCCTCCCAGGTCAACCAGCGGACGGAAAACATCGGGGCGCGGCGGCTTTACACCATCATGGAGAAGCTCCTGGATGAGGTGTCGTTCCAGGCGCCCGACCTCCACGGCAAGGAGATCGTCATCGACGGCGAGTACGTACACGCCCGGCTGGCCGAGGTCCTGAAGGACGAGGATCTCTCCCGGTACATTCTCTAGGATCGGCGATGCCTCCGCTCGACATGGACCGGATGATCAACCGGGCTGAAGTTCTCCTCGAAGCCCTGCCGTATCTCCAGGCCTTTCAGGGCCGCACCCTCGTCATCAAGTACGGGGGCGCCGCCATGGAGAAGGCGGACCTCAAGGAGCAGTTCGCGCGCGACGTGCTGCTGCTCCGCCTGGTCGGGCTCCGCCCGGTCATCGTGCACGGCGGTGGCCCGCAGATCGGCGCCCTGATGAAGCGGCTCGGCAAGGAGCCGCAGTTCGTGGGTGGTATGCGCGTCACCGATCCCGAGACCATGGACCTGGTCGAGATGGTGCTCGGTGGCAAGATCAACAAGGAGATCGTGGGGCTCATCAACGTGCACGGCGCCCAGGCGATCGGGCTCTCCGGCAAGGATGGCAACCTCCTGCGCGCCCGGAAGCGCCTGCACAAGCTGCCCGACGGCAGCATGGTGGACATCGGCCTCGTGGGCGATGTGGAGGCGGTGAACGGCGACATGATCCGCCTGCTGGTCGAGAGCGGACTCATCCCCGTGATCGCGCCCATCGGCGTCGGCGCCGGGGGCGAGACGTACAACATCAACGCGGACCTCGTGGCCGGCGACGTGGCGGCCGCCCTCCGCGCCGAGAAGCTCATCCACCTGACCGACGTGCAGGGGATCCAGGGCGAGGACGGCAAGCTCATCAGCCGCCTCACCAAGCGCGAGGCCGAGCGGCTCATCAAGGCCAACGTCATCGACGGAGGCATGCTGCCCAAGGTCGAGTCGGCGCTCAAGGCCATCGAGGGCGGCGCCGCCAAGGCCCACATCATCGACGGCCGCGTGCCGCACGCCGTCCTGCTCGAGGTCTTCACGCACGAAGGCATCGGCACCGAGATCGTGTTCTAGGACGCGAATCCAAGAGATGCGGAGCGACCTTATAGAGATCGTCGCGTGCGACGACCGTAGATCAAATCCAGAGATCACCGCATAGGAGCCACCGTGGACACGAAACAGCTCCTCGACACGGGGACCAAGCACCTGATGGCCTTCACCAAGCGCGCGCCCGTGGCGCTCGTGCGCGGCGAGGGAATGCGCGTGTGGGACTCCGACGGCAAGGAGTACCTGGACTTCACGGGCGGGATCGCCGTCACCGCGCTGGGGCACTCTCATCCCCGCGTGGTGGGCACGATCCGAGAGCAGGCGACGACCCTGCTCCACGTGTCGAACCTCTTCCACATCCCGCAGCAGACCCACCTTGCCAAGCTGCTCTGCGACCACTCGTTCGCCGACCGGGTCTTCTTCTCCAACTCCGGGGCCGAGGCCAATGAGGCGGCCATCAAGCTGGCGCGGAAGTGGGCCAAGGAGCACGGCGCCAGCGACCGCGGCGACATCATAACCATGAGGGGAGGGTTTCACGGGAGGACGCTCGCCACCGTCACCGCCACCGCGCAGGAGAAATACCATCACGGCTTCGAGCCGCTGCCCGGCGGGTTCAAGTACGTCTCCTTCAACGACCTCCGGGCGGTGGAGCGCGCCATCGACAGCCGCACCGCCGGCATCATGGTCGAGCCCATCCAGGGCGAGGGCGGCGTGAACATCCCGGACGACGGCTATCTGCCCGGGCTTCGCAAGCTCTGCGACGAGGCGGGCCTCTGTCTCATCTTCGACGAGATCCAGACCGGCATGGGCCGCACGGGCCGTCTCTGGGCCTACGAGCACTCCGGCGTGGCGCCCGATGTGATGACGGTGGCCAAGGCCCTCGCCAACGGGGTGCCCATCGGCGCGACTCTCGCCACCGAAGAGGTCGCCGCCGCGTTCTCGCCCGGCACCCACGGCAGCACCTTCGGCGGCAATCCCTTCGCCACCGCGGTGGGCCTCACCGTCCTCACCACGCTGATCGAGGAGCGCCTGCCCGACCGGTCGGACCGGATGGGGCGGTTGCTCCTGGCCGAGCTCGAGACGGTGCGCGCGCGCCGGAGCGGCGCGATCAAGGCGGTGCGCGGACGGGGCTGCCTCGTCGGGATCGACCTCACGCCGCCGGTGGCCGACGTGCTCGGCGCCTGTCGTGATCGCGGCCTTCTCGTCCTCACCGCGGGCGACAATACCCTGCGTCTGGCGCCCTCGCTGGTCCTCGACGAGAAGGACGTGGCGCGCGGGGTGGCCATCATCGACGAGGCGCTGGGCGCCGTCGGCGGATGAAGCATTTCCTCTCCGTCGGGGACCTGCAGCGGGAGGATGTCGAGCGTCTGTTCCGCCTCACCGCGGAGCTGAAGTCGCGTACCAAGGCCCGCGACCGCGGCACCCCGCTCCTGGGTCGGACCATGGCCCTCATCTTCGAGAAGCCGTCGCTGCGCACTCGGGTGACCTTCGAGGTCGGCATGTTCCAGCTGGGGGGCAGCGCGGTGTATCTGGCGGCTCAGGAGATCGGGTTCGGCAAGCGCGAGTCGGTGCCCGACATCGCCCGCAACCTCTCCCGCTGGGTGGACATCATCACCGCTCGCGTGTTCAGCCATGCCACCGTGGAGGGGCTGGCCCAGCACGCCACCGTCCCCGTGATCAATGGGCTCTCCGATCGCGAGCATCCCTGCCAGGCCATGGCCGACTACTTCACGCTATGGGAGCGCGGGCTCGACCTCGCCCGGACCCGCATCGCGTGGGTCGGCGACGGGAACAATGTCTGTCACTCCGTGCTCCTCCTGGGGGCGCTCCTGGGCACGCGGGTGGTGGTCGCCGCGCCGCCCGGCTACGAGCCAGCGCCGGTGGTGGTGGACGCCTGCCGGCGCCTCGGCGCCAAGGTCGATCTCACGACCGAGGCCCGGGAGGCGGTGGAGGGGGCGGACGTGGTCTACACCGACGCCTGGGTCAGCATGGGCCAGGAGGCGGAGCGGGAGAAGCGGCAGGAGGCGTTTCAGCGCTATCAGGTCAACGAGACGCTCGTCCGCTTCGCCGGGCCCAAGGCGCTGGTCATGCACTGTCTCCCCGCGCATCGGGGCGAGGAGATCACGGATCTCGTGCTCGACGGCCCCCAGAGCGTCATTCTCGACCAGGCCGAGAACCGCCTGCACGCGCAGAAGGCCGTGATCCTCCACCTCTTGGGCGGCGACTAGGAGAGCACCGTGCAAAAGAAGGCGCGCAAGGTCGTGCTGGCGTACTCGGGGGGGCTCGACACGTCCGTGATCCTGCGCTGGCTCATCGAGACATACAAGTGCGAGGTGGTGGCCTACTGCGCGGATCTGGGTCAGGGAGAAGAGCTGATCCCCATCCGGGAGAAGGCCCTCCGCACCGGCGCCACCAGCGTGCAGGTCAAGGATCTGCGCGAGGAGTTCGTGCGCGACTTCGTATTTCCCATGCTGCGCGCCAACGCGGTGTACGAGGGCAGCTATCTGCTCGGCACCTCCATCGCCCGGCCCCTCATCGCCAAGGCCCAGGTGGAGGTGGCGCGGGCGGCGGGGGCGGACGCGGTGAGCCATGGCGCCACCGGCAAGGGCAACGATCAGGTGCGCTTCGAGCTGACGTACGCGGCCCTCGCCCCCGACCTCACCGTCATCGCGCCGTGGCGGGAGTGGGACCTCAACTCGCGCACCGCCCTCATCGAGTTCGCGAAGCGCCACGACATCCCCGTGCCCGTCACCACCGAGCGGCCGTACTCCAGCGACCGGAACCTCTTCCACATCTCCTTCGAGGGGGGTATCCTCGAGGACCCGTGGGCCGAGCCGCCGCCGAAGATGTTCCTCCTCAGCAACTCCCCGGAAGCGGCGCCCGACGTGCCGGTGTACGTGGAGGTCGACTACGAGCGCGGTAACCCGGTGGCCGTGGACGGGGACGCCCTGGGGCCGGCGGCCCTGCTGGAGCGGCTGAACCGCCTCGGCGGCGAGCACGGCATCGGCCGGGTGGACCTCGTGGAGAATCGCTTCGTGGGCATGAAGTCGCGTGGGGTCTACGAGACGCCGGGCGGCACCATCCTCCACGCCGCCCACCGCGCGTTGGAGTCCTTGACCCTCGATCGCGAGGCCCTGCACCTCCGCGACACGCTCGTCCCGCGCTACGCGGAGATGATCTACTACGGCTTCTGGTTCTCGCCGGAGCGGCTGGCGGTGCAGCGGCTCGTGGACGAGGTGCAGGCCGACGTCACCGGCACGGTGCGACTCAAGCTCTACAAGGGCAACGTGATGGTCGCGGGACGCAAATCACCGAAGAGCCTCTATCGGACTGACTACGTGACCTTCGAGGCCGACCGTGTCTACCGGCAGAAGGACGCCGAGGGGTTCATCAATCTCAACGCATTGCGCCTGAAGATCCGCGCGCTGCGCGACGCGCAATAGGAGTCGGCTTCGCATGCATGTCCACGTCGCCCTAGGGCCGGCGGATTTCGCCAGCGCCGATCTCTCGGGGCGGACGGCCCTCGTGGTCGACGTGCTCCGGGCGACCACCTCGGTGGTGGCGGCGTGCGCGGCGGGCTGCCGCAGCGTCATCCCGGTGCCCGACGAGGCGGCCGCGCGCCGGGTCGCCGCCCGTTTTCCATCGGGGGAGTGCCTGCTCGCGGGCGAGCGCGGCGGTGACCCCATCCCGGGCTTCGATCTCGGCAACTCCCCGCTGGAGTACACGCGCGATCGGGTGGCGGGTCGGGTGATCGTGCTCACCACCACCAACGGCACCCGCGCCATGCTCGCCGCCGAGGGAGCCGCCGCGGTGGCGGTGGCCTCGCTCACCAATGCCGCCGCCGCCGCGCGCTGGGCGCGCGAGACTGGCGCCGACATCACCGTGCTGTGCGCCGGCGAGAAGGGACGCTTCTGTCTGGAAGACGCGGTGTGCGCGGGCTTCGTGGTGGAGGCCCTCGCCGCGCACGCGTCGAACGGCCAGCGCCTGAGCGACGCCGCGGTGGCGGCGCGCCGCATCGCGAGCGCCTACGCGGGACGGCTCGAGCGGCTGGTGGAGGACGCGGCCTGGGCGCGACACCTCCACAAGGCCGGGCGCACGGAGGACTTCGCGGCCTGCCTCGCCCTCTCCACCGTGGAGCAGGTGCCGGTGCGCTCGGGCGGCGCCATCGTGCCCGGTCCCGCGGCGCGGCCGGCCGAGCTGGACGCGCGGCGATGAACGTCCCCATCGCGCTCACCCTCGTCCGCATCGTCCTGGTGCCACTCGTCATCGTGTTCCTGATCTCCTCCGATCGGGTGCACGTGCTCATCGCCGCGGTGATCTTCCTGGCCGCCTCGCTCACCGACTGGCTGGACGGCCTGATCGCCCGGCGCACGAATCAGGTGACGCGGCTGGGGACGCTTCTGGATCCGGTGGCGGACAAGCTCCTGGTGGCCGCGGCCCTCCTCTCGCTGGTGCAGGTGGACATGGTGCCGGCGTGGATGGCGCTGGCCATCATCGGGCGTGAGATCGCGGTCACCGGGCTGCGCGGGGTGGCGCTGTCCATGGGCGTGCTGGTGCCCGCGTCCAAGCTGGGCAAGTTGAAGACGGTGACCCAGTACGTGGCGGTCACGCTCCTCATCCTCGAGCGGGGCGTGCCCATGGACTTCGTGCTGCCGTTCCACCTCGTGACGGACGGCTGTCTCTGGGTGGCCCTCGGGGTCACGGTGCTGTCCGGCCTGGACTACTTCTACAGCTTCTTCGTGCGCACCGGGGCCGACGCGCTCGTGAAGGATCGCGAGCGATGGCCCTGAGCCTGGCCGGCCTCGTCGCCGCCTACCTGATCGGCGCCGTCCCGGTGGGCGTGCTGGTGGCGCGGCTCGCCGGTGGCGTGGACATCCGGCGGCACGGCAGCGGCAATATCGGCGCCACCAACGTGCTGCGCACGCTGGGCCCGGCGGCGGGCGCGATCACCCTGCTTGGCGACATCGTCAAGGGCTTTCTCGCCACGTCGGCGGCCGGAGCACTCGGCGGCGAGGCGTGGCTGGGCGCGGGGGCGGCAGCCGCGGTGGTGGGGAACTGCTGGCCGGTGTTCCTCGGCTTCCGGGGCGGCAAGGGCGTGGCCACCGGCCTCGGCGCCTTCCTGCGGGCGGCGCCCCTGGCCGTGGTGCCCGCGGCGCTGGTGTGGATCCTGGTCGTCGCGCTCACCCGCTACGTCTCGCTCGCGTCCATTCTCGCGTGTGTGGGATTCGTCGTGGCGGCGTGGGCGCTCGGCGCCGCCCGGCCCGTGGTGGCGGGCGCGGCGGCGGTCGCCCTCATCATCATCTGGCGGCATCAGCAGAACATCCAGCGGCTGCGCGCGGGGACGGAGAGCCGGCTGGGGCGGTGGGTCAAGGCGGCGTGAGCCTGGGATCCGGGATCGGCCCCATCGCCATCCTGGGCGCGGGGAGCTGGGGCACCGCGCTGGCGATTCATCTCGGGCGTCGAGGCACGCCCGCACGGCTCTGGGCCCGTGACGAGGCCCTCGCGCGCGACATCCGCGAGCGGGGCGAGAACGCGCGCTACCTGCCCGGTCTGCCCCTGGCCGCTCCGGCGGCCGTCACCGGAGACGCCGCGGCGGCGCTGGAGGGCGCCCGGCTCGTGGTCATCGCCATCCCCTCGCAGTTCGTCCGCGCCACCCTCACGCCGCGCGTCGCGAGCCTGGAGCCGGGCGCGATCCTCGTCTCGGCGACCAAGGGCATGGAGCCCGAGCGCGGCCTCCGCATGTCCGAGCTGCTCGAGGAGCTGGCGCCCGGCCATCCCATCGCGGTGCTGTCCGGTCCTTCGTTCGCCCGCGAGGTGGCGCAGGGGCGGCCGACCGCCCTCGTGGCGGCCTCGCGGCGCCTGGACGTCGCGCGCGCGGTGCAGGCGGCGCTGGCCGGCCCGACCGTGCGGATCTACACCAACGGCGACGTCCTCGGCGTCGAGCTGGGCGGGGCGCTCAAGAACGTCATCGCCATCGCCGCCGGTCTCTCGGACAGTCTCGCCCTGGGCGAGAACGCCCGCGCCGCGCTCGTGACGCGCGGGCTGGCGGAGATCGCCCGGCTGGGGGTGAAGCTGGGCGCCTCGGCCCGCACCTTCGCGGGCCTCACCGGCCTGGGTGACCTCGTGCTCACCACGACTGGCACGCAGAGCCGCAACCGCGCGCTCGGGCTCGCCATCGGGCAGGGGAAGAGCCTGCGCGACGCCGAGGCGGCGACGCGCACCGTGGCCGAAGGCGTGCGCACCGTGTCCTCGGCGCTCCGCCTGGCCCGCGCCGCCGGCGTGAGCCTGCCCATCTGCGCCGCGGTGGCGGCGGTGCTCTTCGACGGGGTGCCGGTGGCCGATGCGCTCGCCGCGCTCCTGGCGCGGGAGCCGCGCCCCGAAGAGGAGGAGGTGGACGTCTCCCGTGCCTGAGCTGCGCAAGGATCCCGTGGTCGGGCGGTGGGTGATCATCTCCACCGAGCGCGCGCGCCGCCCCTCGGACTTCGCCTCGGCTCCCGCGGGCCGCGCGGCGGCAGGCAGCTGCGCGTTTTGCCCCGGGCAAGAGGACCGCACCCCCGCGGAGATCCTCGCGCTCCGGCCGGTCAACACCGCGCCCAACACCCCGGGCTGGACGCTTCGCGTGGTCCCCAACAAGTTTCCGGCGCTGCGGATCGAGGGAGAGCTCGAGCCCTCCGGTGAGGGCCTTTACGACCGCATGAGCGGGGTGGGCGCCCACGAGGTGATCATCGAGACGCCCGATCACCATCGGACCCTGGCCGGGCTCGGGGAGGCCCGCATCGCCGACGTCCTCGGCGCGTATCGCGAGCGCATTCTCGACCTCGAGAAGGATCCGCGCATCCAGTACGTGATGGTGTTCAAGAATCACGGGGAGGCGGCGGGAGCCTCGCTGGAGCATCCGCACTCGCAGCTCATCGCCACGCCCATCGTGCCCATCATGGTCGAGGAAGAGCTGGAGGGCGCGGAGCGCCACTTCCGGCTCAAGAAGCGCTGCATCTGGTGCGACATCATCCGCCAGGAGCGCCGCGGCGGCGGGCGCATCATCCTGGAGTCGGACGGGTTCGTGGCCCTGGCCCCGTTCGCCCCGCGCTTCCCCTTCGAGACCTGGATCCTGCCCGCGGCCCACCGGGCGGGCTTCGAGGAGACCGAGCCCGCCGAGCTGCGTCCCCTGGGCCGCCTCCTGGGCGAGGTGCTGCGGCGCATGGGCAAGGTGCTGGGGGACCCGCCCTACAATTACATGCTGCACTCCGCGCCGCTGCGGACGGCGGGCCTCGACCATTTTCACTGGCACCTGGAGATCATTCCCAAGCTCACCCGGGTGGCCGGGTTCGAGTGGGGAACGGGCTTCTTCATCAATCCGACTCCGCCCGAAGAAGCCGCCCGGTACCTGCGCGGCGAGGTGCCCGGAGCGTCCGTAAGTTGACACCGTTGAAGGCGTTTGTTACATTGAGTCGCGATTTCTTGACGTCTGCGCGCGGGAATAGCTCAGTGGTAGAGCACAACCTTGCCAAGGTTGGGGTCGCGGGTTCGAATCCCGTTTCCCGCTCCATGAGACATACGGCGGGGTTCGGATCGCGGACCCCTGTTTGAGTTAGAGGGCGGCGTAGCCAAGTGGCTAAGGCGGAGGTCTGCAAAACCTCTATTCAGCGGTTCGAATCCGCTCGCCGCCTCCAGTCGCTTGACGCGATGGGCGCTTTGGCCGGGGTGGCGGAACTGGGAGACGCGGTGCCCTTAAAAGGCACGGGCCCAGCCAGGGCCGTGGGGGTTCGATTCCCTCCCTCGGCACCAGTGGGTGGCGCGAACGCTATGACAGGACGACGGAGGTAGGCCACGGTGCAGACGCTCAAGGTGGTGCGGAAGACCCTGACGATGTTGAGCGAGAAGCGGACGGAAGTGCTCGACATCACCAAGCAGATCCGCGACATCATGCTGAGTGCCGACATCAAGGAAGGCATCCTGCTCGTCAATGCGCTCCACACGACCTGCGCGTTATTCGTGAACGAGTTCCAGGGCGCGCTCGTGGAGGACCTCAAGGCCATGGTCGACCGGCTCGTGCCCGAGTCGGCGGGCTATCGCCACGACGACCCCCGCTACTCGGATTGCGAGCGCGGCAACGCCTCCTCGCATCTGCGCGCGGCGCTACTCGGCCGCAGCGTTGCCGTGGGGATCAGTGGGGGCGAGCTCGCGCTGGGTCGCTTCCAGTCCATATTGTTCGCCGAGCTGGACGGACCGCGACCGCGCACCATCGACGTGCAGATCATGGGGGTCTGAGGACCGCCTCCCCGGTCGTCGCCGGTTCCTGCCGCGGTCAAGTGAAGTCGTGCCGTCCCTCGAGCGTCTCTCTCCGTATCTCTGGCGCATCCCGCGCGATGCCGGCCGCGGCATGCGGGTCCCCGGGCTCGTCATCGCCGACGACACCCTCATGGCCGGCATCCGCCAGGACGCCTCGCTCGAGCAGGTGGCCAACGGTGCCTGCCTGCCCGGCATCGTGGGGGCCTCGCTGGCGATGCCCGACATCCACCAGGGTTACGGCCTGCCCGTGGGCGGAGTGGTGGCGACCGATCCCGCCGCGGGCGGTGTGGTGAGCCCGGGCGGCGTCGGCTACGACATCAACTGCGGCGTGCGCCTCATGCGGACCCGGCTGGACGCCGCCGAGCTGGCGCCGCGCCTCGAAGCGGTGCTGGACGCGCTGCACGCCGCGGTGCCGGCGGGGGTGGGCGCGCGCAGCCGCATGAGCCTCACCGCCGCCGAGCTGCGTCGGGTCGCCGAGCGGGGTGCCGCGTGGGCGGCCGAGCGCGGCGGCGGCGAGGGCGATCTGTCGCGCATCGAGTCCCACGGGCGCATCGAGGGCGCCGACGCGGACGCCCTCTCCGAGCATGCGCGCGAGCGGGGGCGCGGGCAGCTCGGGAGCCTGGGTGCCGGGAATCACTTCCTCGAAGTTCAGACCGTGGACGAGGTCTACGACGCGGCGGCGGCGGGCGCGCTGGGCCTCGCGCCAGGGCAGGTCACGGTGATGATCCACACCGGCTCCCGCGGGCTCGGCCATCAGGCGTGCACGGACGCGCTGCGCCGCTGCGAGGCGGCCATGCGCCGCTTCGACATCCGGCTGCCCGATCGCCAGCTCGCCTGTGCCCCCCTCGATTCCCCCGAGGCGAGGGAGTATCTCGCCGCCATGCGCGCCGCCGCCAATTTCGCCTTCGCCAATCGCCACGTGCTGGCGCAGGCCGCCGGGGAGGCGCTCCTCCGGGTTCTCGGCACGAGCCCCGCCGCCCTGGGCTGGCGGCTGGTCTATGACGTCGCGCACAACGTGGCCAAGGAGGAGACGCACCTGGTGGACGGTGAGCGCCGGCGCCTGCTCGTGCACCGCAAGGGCGCGACCCGCGCATTTCCCCCGGGGCATCCCGAGCTGCCCTCCGACTATCGCGCCCTCGGCCAGCCCGTGCTCATCCCCGGCGACATGGGGCGCTACTCCTTCGTCCTGCGGGGGGCGGCCCCGGCCATGACTCACACGTTCGGTAGCACCTGCCACGGCGCCGGCCGGGTCATGAGCCGCACCGCGGCGGTCAAGGCGGCGCGGGGCCGGGATATCGGGGAGGAGCTCGCGGCGCGCGGCGTCGCCTCGCGCGCCACCGGTCGCCATGCCCTCGCGGAGGAGATGCCGGAGGCCTACAAGGACGTGCAGGACGTGGTCAACGTGGTGCACGGCCTGGGGATCTCGACCAAGGTCGCCCGGCTGCGCCCCATCGGTGTGGTCAAGGGCTAGGTGATACTCTAGTCCCATGTCCTGGACCCTGAAGCGCAAAGCCCAGTCCCTGCTCGAATCCGAGGAGGGGGCCAGCCGCAAGGATCGCGGGGGGCGCCTGGCCGTCGCGCTCGTGTATCCCAACACCTATGCGGTGGGGATGTCGAATCTGGGGTTTCAGACCATCTACGCGCATCTGAACGCCTTGCCGGACGTGGTGTGCGAGCGCGTGTTCTTCCCCGATCCCGAGGATGTCGACGAGCAGCTCCGCACGGGCACTGCGCCGTTCTCGCTGGAATCCCTGCGCCCGCTGGGCGAGTTCGACCTCATCGGATTCTCGGTGACGTACGAGGGCGACTACCTCAACGTGGTGCGCCTGCTCCAGATGGCGGGCATCCCGCCCCGCGCCGCCGATCGCGGCCGCGGTCATCCCGTGATCCTCATGGGCGGGGTCTGCGCCTTCTCCAATCCCGAGCCGCTGGCGCCCTTCATGGACCTGATCGCGGTGGGCGAGGGAGAAGAGCTGGTAGCGGAGCTCGTCGCCGCGCATCGGGCCGCCCACGCCGACGGCGCCGAGGACGGGCGCGAGCGCTTCCTCGGCGCCGCGCGCGGCATCGCGGGGATCTACGCCCCCGAGGCGTACGACGTGCGCTACGCCGAGGACGGGACGGTGGCGGCGGTGACCCCGCGTGAGCCCTCCACCCCCGCGGTCGTGGTCAAGCGCCGGCTCCGCGACGTGAACCGGTGGGAGACTATCTCCACGATCAAGAGCCCGCGCGCCGAGTACGGCCACATGCAGCTCCTCGAGGTGGGGAAGGGCTGCGGAAGAGGCTGCCGCTTCTGCCTCGAAGGCCAGGTGTACCGGCCGGTGCGACATCGCAGCCTCGAGGCCCTGCGCGAGTCCGTGGCCGAGATCGCGAAGGAGTCCAGGCGCGTGGGATTGGTGGGCGCGTGCGTGTCCGACTACCCGTGGATCGGCGAGCTCATGAAGATGCTCGAGGAGCACGGGGTGGAGGTCTCCATCTCCTCGCTGCGCGCGGACAGCCTCAGCGAGGAGCTCGTGGCCTCGCTGGCGCGGGGTGGCCATCGCACCCTCACCATGGCGCCGGAGGCCGGCACGGAGCGGCTGCGGCGCGTGGTGCGCAAGGCCATCACCGACGCGCAGCTCGAAGCCGCCTGCGATCTGGTCCGGCGCTACGGCATTCCCAATCTCAAGTGCTACTTCATGATCGGCCTGCCCACCGAGACCGCGGAGGACGTCACCGCCATTCCCGAGCTGGCCGCCCGTCTCCTCGAGCGCCTGCACGTGCTGGGGCCGGCCGGCCGGCCCTTCGGCAAGCTCACCCTGTCCATCTCCTCGTTCGTGCCGAAGCCGTGGACGCCGTTCCAGTGGGCGCCCTTCGCAGAGCCGCGCGACCTCGAGGACAAGCTCCAGATCATCAAGTCCGGCGCGCGCCGCCTCTCCACCATCCGAGTCCTCCACGAGAATCCGCGCGAGGCCGGTCTCCAGGCCCTCCTCGCCCGGGGCGACCGGCGGGTGGCGGACTTCGTGGAGCTCGCGGCCACGCATCGCGGGGACTGGCGCCGGGCCCTGCGCGAGTGGGAGGGAGACGCCGCCTTCTACACCCGGCGGGGACGCCTCCTGGACGAGGTGCTGCCCTGGGATCATCTCGAGGTCGGCGTGAAGAAGGCCGGCCTCGCGAAGGAATGGGAGCGCGCGGCCGCCGAAGTCGCCGCCGCCGGGGCGCGCTAGCCATGGCGCGCGTACGCGTGGCGGCGGTGGGGGAGATCGCCCCCGGAGAAGGCCGCGTGGTGGAAGCCGGCGGCCACATCCTGGCCCTCTTCAACGTGGACGGTGCCTACCACTGCGTCGATAACGCCTGCCCGCACCGGGGCGGCCCGCTGGGCGAGGGTGATCTGGAGGGCCGGGTGGTGTCCTGTCCGTGGCATGCCTGGCGGTGGGACGTGACCAGCGGCGCCAACACCAACAACCCCGCGGTGCGCGTCACCGCCTACCCGGTGGCGGTGGCCGACGGCGGCGTCTTCGTGGAGCTGCCGTGACCCCGCCCGCGCCGCTCGCCGACCGGCTGAGCCGTCCACTCCGGAATCTCCGGCTCTCGGTCACCGACCGCTGCAATCTCCGCTGCGCGTACTGCATGCCGGAAGAGGAGTACGTGTGGCTGCCCCGCGAGGACATCCTCACCTTCGAGGAGGCGGCCTTCCTCGTGGACGTCTTCGCCGACCTCGGCGTGGACAAGGTGCGGCTCACCGGCGGCGAGCCGCTGCTGCGGAACGGCCTCGAGCGGCTCGTGAAGCTGGTCGGCGCGAACGTCCGCATCCGCGACCTCGCCATGACCACCAACGGTATACTCCTCGCCGAGCGGGCCGCCGCGCTGCGCGCGGCCGGGCTCCACCGCGTCACGGTGAGCCTGGACACCCTGCGGCCGGAGCGCTTCCGGGCCCTCACGCGGCGCGACGCGCTCGCCCAGGTGCTGGAGGGGATCGCCGCGGTCCCGCGCGCCGGCTTCACGGGGCTCAAGCTCGATACCGTGGTGATGCGCGGCACCAACGACGACGAGCTACCCGCCCTCGTCGAGTACGCGCGGGGGGCGGGCGCCGAGGTGCGCTTCATCGAGTACATGGACGTGGGCGGCGCGACGCACTGGTCCATGGAGCGGGTGGTGTCGCGCGCCGAGATGCTGGCCGTCCTGGAGCGGCGCTATGGCCGCATCGAGCCGCTGCCGAACCAGGACTCGGCGCCCGCCGACCGCTTCCGCCTGCCCGACGGCTACGTGTTCGGCGTCATCTCGTCCACGACGGCGCCGTTCTGCGCCTCATGCGATCGCAGCCGGCTCACCGCGGACGGCATGTGGTACCTCTGCCTCTACGCCACGAAGGGGACGGATCTGCGGGGCCCGCTGCGCGCGGGGGCCACACGTGAGGCGCTGAAGGAGCTGATCGCGCCGACCTGGCGCGCCCGGGTCGACCGGGGCGCGGAGGAGCGGCTGCGCATGGCCGATCGGCGCAGCCCCCTGATTCAGATAGGGGATCTGAAGAAAGATCCTCACCTCGAGATGCATACGCGAGGCGGCTAGGGCAGGGCGAGGAGGCGGCTAGGGCAGGGCGAGGGCGGACAATCGAGCCTCGCTCCTCGGCACCCTCTTTTGTCATTGCTCGCCTCGCCTTCGGCTGCGGCTCGCCCTACTTCTTCGCGCCGAAGACCTCCTTCAGGAGGTCGGTGGTGCGGGCCGCGGGGTTGGTGCGGATCTGCTTTTCCTGCTCGCCCAGCACGTGGAAAAGGCCGCCGAGGCTCTTGTCCACGACATACCTGTCGATGTCGAAGCTCTCGGTCTTCATGAATGGGATCGAGTTGAAGCGGCCGATCAGCTCCTTGTACTGACGCGTCACGCCGGTCTCGCCCATGGCCTTGTCCACCACCGGCGTGAAGGCGGCGGTGAGCTTCGGGGTGGTCTTGCCTCGGAAGTACTCGGTGGCGGCATTGTCGCCGCCGCTCCACACCTTGCGCACGTCGTCGAAGGTCATCTCGGTGACCGCGTCGCCGAATATCCCCCGGGCGGCGGGCGCGGCGCGCTCGGCGGCGCGGTTCATCGACAGCACGAACTCGTCCACCCGGTCGCCGTACCCGATGGTCCGGAGCCCCGACTCCACCGTGCGGAGCTTTTCGGGCATGAGGATCTTGATCGCTTGATTGGCGAAGTAGCCATCGAGCTTTCCCGTCAGATCGACGGTCTTCTCAGTTCCCACCCTCAGGGCTTCCTTGAGCCCGGACGCGAGCTTGGCGTCGGAGAGGCCGCCGCCCACGCCGAGCCCCTGGAGGAAGCGGTCCAGCTGGGCATTGGCCGGGGTGGGCCGGAGCCACAGTCCCAGCGCGGCGGAGCGGAGGAGGGCGCGGCGCGCACGGTTCATGGGCCGATTCTACGCGCCGCGCCCGGTGTGGGCTAGACGAGGGGAGCGGGCAGCTCGGACCGCCCCATGAGGTACCGGTCGATGCCGTGCGCGGCGCTCCGGCCTTCCGCCAGCGCCCACACGATGAGGGACTGCCCCCGCTGCATGTCGCCCGCGGTGAACACGCCGGAGACGCTGGTCATCCACCGCTCGTCCCGCCACACGTTGCCACGGTCGGTGAGCCGCACGCCCAGGCGCTCGAGCATGCCCCCGCGCTCCGGGCCCACGAACCCCATCGCCAGCAGCACCAACCGGCAGGGCAGCGTGAAGGCCGAGCCCGGCTTTTCCTTGAAGACGGGCCGCCCGCCCTCGGTGGCCATCTCCACCTCGACGGCCTCGAGCCCGGTCACGCGGCCCTGCGCGTCCCCCACGAAGCGCGTGGTCGACACCGAGTAGACGCGCTCGCCGCCCTCGGCGTGAGCCGAGGACACGCGATAGATGTTCGGCCACTGGGGCCAGGGATTGTCGCGGGCCCGCTCGTCCGGCGGCCGAGGCAGGATCTCGAGCTGATGAATGGAGGCCGCGCGCTGGCGATGGGCGGTGCCGAGGCAGTCCGCGCCGGTGTCGCCGCCGCCGATGATGACCACCGGCTCGCCCTCGGCGGTGATGAAGTCCGCATCCCGCACGCGATCTCCCTCGCAGCGGCGGTTCTGCAGGGTGAGATAGTCCATCGCGTAGTGGATGCCGGCGAGCTCCCGCCCGGGAATGGGGAGATCCCGCGGCGCGCAGGCCCCGCCGGTGAGGAGCAGCGCGTCCGACGTCCGCCGCAGCTCCTCCACGTCCATGTCCACGCCCACGTGCGCGCCGGTCACGAACTCCGTGCCCTCCGCCTCCATCTGGCGGAGCCGGCGGTCCAGCACGCGCTTCTCCATCTTGAACTCGGGGATGCCATAGCGGAGGAGACCGCCGATGCGGTCGGCCCGCTCGTAGACGGTGACGGTGTGGCCCGCGCGGGTGAGCTGCTGAGCCGCGGCCAGCCCCGCCGGTCCCGACCCCACCACGGCCACGCGCTTGCCGGTGAGGGTCTTCGGGGGCTGGGGCCGCACCCAGCCCTGCTCGAAGGCGTGATCGATGATGGTGAGCTCGATGGCCTTGATGGTGACGGGATCGTCGTTGATCCCGAGCACGCACGAGCCCTCGCACGGGGCGGGACAGAGGGTGCCGGTGAACTCCGGGAAGTTGTTCGTGGCGTGGAGCCGGTCGATCGCCTCGCGCCACCGGTTGCGGTAGACGAGGTCGTTCCAGTCGGGGATGAGGTTGCCCAGCGGGCAGCCCTGATGACAGAAGGGAATACCGCAGTCCATGCACCGGGCGCCCTGCTTCTGGAGCTTGTCGGTGGGCCAGGGGAGCATGACCTGGCGCCAATCGCGCACCCGCTCCTCGACGGGCCGGTAGGGCTGCTTGTCGCGCTTGTACTCGATGAAGCCGGTGACCTTGCCCATCCCTGGCCGTGCCCCTAGCCGTGCGCGCTCGCCATCACCGCGTCGTCCACCGACGTGCCCGTCTCCTGCGCCTTCTTCACGGCAAGGAGGACGCGCTTGTAATCCTTGGGCATCACCTTCACGAACTTGTCGCGCGTGCGATCCCAGTTGACGAGGAGCCGGGCCGCCACCGCGCTCTGGGTGTAACGGATGTGGCGCGAGAGGAGGTCCTTCACCAGCTCCACGTCCTCGACGTCGACCAGCGGCTCGAGATCCACCATGCCGAGATTGCAGCGTCGCTTGAAGTCGCCCGCCTCGTCGAGCACGTAGGCCACGCCGCCCGACATGCCGGCGGCGAAATTGCGGCCGGTGCGGCCGATCACCACCACCCGGCCCCCGGTCATGTACTCGCAGCCGTGGTCGCCCACGCCCTCCACCACGGTGGCGGCGCCGCTGTTGCGCACCGCGAAGCGCTCGCCGGCCACGCCGCGGAAGTAGGCCTCGCCGCCGGTGGCGCCGTAGAGCACCACGTTCCCCACCAGGATGTTCTCCTCGGGCACGAACGTGGCCTCGCGGGGCGGGAACACAACGATCTTCCCTCCCGAAAGTCCCTTGCCCAGATAGTCGTTGGCGTCGCCTTCCAGCGTGAGGGTGATGCCCCTGGGCACGAAGGCGCCGAAGCTCTGTCCGGCGGATCCGGAAAAGTGCAGCCGAATCGTATCGTCGGGCAGGCCGGCCGCCCCGTACCGCGACGTCACCTCGTAGCCCAGGATGGTGCCGACGGTGCGATTGACGTTTCGTATGGGGAGCCGTACATCCACCGGCTCGCCGCGCTCCAGGGCGGGCCGGCACATGGGCACGAGCGTGGTCAGGTCGAGCGACTTCTCGAGGCCGTGGTCCTGCTCCACCACCTTGCGGACGGCCACCTCGGGGCCTACCGCGGGCCGGTGCAGCAGCGGCGAGAGGTCCAGACCCTTGGCCTTCCAGTGCTCCACCGCGTGCCGGACGTCGAGCCGGTCGGTGCGGCCGATCATCTCGTCCATGGTCCGGAAGCCGAGGACGGCCATGATCTCGCGCACCTCCTCGGCGACGAAGCGGAAGAAAGTCTGCACGAACTCGGGCTGGCCGGCGAACTTCGCGCGGAGCCGCGGATCCTGCGTGGCGATGCCCACCGGGCAGGTGTTGAGATGGCAGACGCGCATCATGATGCAGCCCATGACGACGAGGGGCGCGGTGGAGAAGCCGAACTCCTCGGCGCCGAGGAGGGCGGCGATGGCCACGTCGCGGCCCGTCTTCAGCTGCCCGTCGGTCTGGACGATGATGCGGTCGCGGAGCTTGTTCAGCACCAGCACCTGCTGGGTCTCGGCGAGCCCCAGCTCCCACGGCACGCCCCCGTGCTTGAGCGAGGTGAGGGGAGAGGCGCCGGTGCCGCCGTCATGGCCCGAGATCAGCACCACGTCGGAGTGCGCCTTGGCCACGCCCGCCGCCACCGTGCCCACGCCGACCTCCGCCACGAGCTTCACGCTGATGCGCGCCCGCGGGTTCGAGTTCTTGAGGTCGTGGATGAGCTGGGCGAGGTCCTCGATGGAGTAGATGTCGTGATGCGGGGGTGGGGAGATGAGTCCCACGCCCGGCGTCGAGTGCCGGACCCGTGCGATCCACGGGTACACCTTGTGGCCGGGGAGCTGGCCGCCCTCGCCGGGCTTGGCGCCCTGGGCCATCTTGATCTGGAGGTCCTCCGCGTTGACCAGGTACTCGCTGGTCACCCCGAAGCGGCCCGAGGCCACCTGCTTGATCGCAGACCGGCGCGAGTCGCCGTTCGGATCGGGCGTGTAGCGGCGCGCGTCCTCCCCACCCTCGCCCGTGTTCGACTTGCCGCCGAGGCGGTTCATCGCGATCGCGAGCGTCTCGTGCGCCTCGCGCGAGAGCGAGCCGAGCGACATCGCGCCCGTGGCGAAGCGCTTGACGATCTCCGCGGCAGGCTCGACCTCGTCCACCGGAATGGCCTTGGCAGGGTCGAGCTTGAACTCGAACAGTCCGCGCAGCGTCAGATGGCGGCGGTTCTGGTCGTTGATGAGCTGCGCGTATTCCTTGTACGTGTTCCAGTTGTTGGAGCGCGTGCTGTGCTGCAGCTTGGCGATGGCGTCGGGCGTCCACATGTGCTCTTCGCCGCGCGTGCGCCAGGCGTATTCGCCGCCGGCGTCGAGCATGTTGGAGAGCACCGGGTCGTCGCCGAACGCGGCCTTGTGCATGCGGATGGCTTCCTCGGCGATCTCGAACACGCCGATGCCCTCGACGCGGCTCGCGGTGCCGGTGAAGTACTTGTTGACCGTCTCGGTGTTGAGGCCGATAGCTTCGAACAGCTGGGCGCCGCAATAGCTCATGTAGGTGCTGACACCCATCTTCGACATGATCTTGGACAGACCCTTGCCGATCGCCTTGACGTAGTTGTAGATCGCCTTCTCGGCGCTGAGGTCGCCCGAGAGGTCTTCGTGCATGGCGGCCAGCGTTTCCATCGCCAGATAGGGATGGACCGCCTCGGCACCATAGC